>NZ_JBEZUP010000021.1:0-128109 GCF_040636485.1 Streptomyces sp. NPDC038707 | reverse complement strand
ACGAGATCGGCATGGGCGACAACATCTGGCTCGGCGACCGCGACGCCGTCCGCACCCCCATGCAGTGGACCCCCGACCGCAACGCCGGCTTCTCGTCCTGCGACCCGGGACGCCTGTTCCTGCCGACGATCATGGACCCGGTCTACGGCTACCAGGTCACCAACGTGGAAGCCTCCATGTCCTCCCCGTCCAGCCTGCTGCACTGGACCCGCCGGATGATCGAGATCCGCAAGCAGAACCCCGCCTTCGGACTCGGCTCCTACACCGAACTGCCGTCGTCCAACCCGGCGGTGCTGGCGTTCCTGCGCGAGTACGAGGACGACCTGGTGCTGTGCGTGCACAACTTCTCCCGCTTCGCCCAGCCCACCGAGCTGGACCTCAGCCGGTTCGGCGGGCGGCATCCCGTCGAGCTGTTCGGCGGGGTGCGGTTCCCGGCGATCGGCGAACTGCCGTACCTGCTCACCCTCGCGGGGCACGGCTTCTACTGGTTCCGGCTGCGCCACGAAGCCGCGTAACCCGGCGCCCGGTGGGGCGGTTTCCACCGTCCCACCCGGGGCACCCCTCAGTAACACCCCGCCCACTTACGGGGAAAGGACGTGACGCCATGGCGGAAACGGTCACCCCCTTAGGCACCACCGGTTCACTCCTCGCCTCGCTCGACCCCCTGCTGCGCGGCTGGCTGCCCCGGCAGCGCTGGTTCGCGGGCAAGGGGCGCCCGGTCACCGGCTTCACCCCGGTGACGGTCACCGAACTGCTCGCTCCCGGCGGCCGGCTGGGCCTGTACCACCTGCTGCTGCGGGTCCACCAGCCGTCCGTACCGGGCGGTGAGCCGCACCCCGGCGACTGCTATCAGCTCCTGGTCGGCGTGCGCGAGGCACTGCCGCCCCGGCTGGCGCCCGCGCTGATCGGACACGTCACCGAGGGCCCGCTCGCCGGGTGCACGGTGTACGACGCGCTGTACGACCCCCGGCCCGCCGAACTGCTCCTGGAGGCCCTGCGCCGCCGGTCCCGGGTCGGCGTGCTGCGCTTCGAACGGGACGCGGGCCAGGAGATCCGGCCCGGCCTGGTGGCCCGGCTGATGACCGCCGAGCAGTCCAACTCGTCGGTGGTCTATGGAGATACGTTCATTCTCAAGGTGCTGCGCCGGGTGGTGCCCGGCGTCAACCCCGATCTGGAGCTGCCGCTCGCGCTCGCCCGCGAGGGCTGCCCGCGGGTGCCCGCGCCGACGGGCTGGCTGCGGGCCGAGCCGGGCGGCGAGCCGTACGTCCTCGCCGTGCTCCAGCCCTATGTCAGCGGGGCGGGCGACGGCTGGGAGCTGGCACTGCGCGAGCTGGCCAAGGGCGAGGACTTCGCGGCGGAGGCGCACGCGCTCGGCCGGGCCACCGCCGAGGTGCACACCGCGCTCGCCCGCGCCCTGCCCACCGTCACCCTCGGCCACCCCCGGCTGGAGGCACTGGTGGACGGCATGACCGAGCGGCTGGCGGCGGCCGTGCGGGCGGTGCCGGCCCTGGGCCCGTACGAACCCGGGCTGCGCTCGGCCTACACGGCGCTGGCCGCGCTCGCCGCCGAGGGCCGCACCTGGACCGCCCAGCGGGTGCACGGCGATCTGCACCTGGGGCAGTGCCTGCGGGCGCCGTCCGGCGGCTGGTCGCTGATCGACTTCGAGGGCGAGCCGGCCCGGCCGCTGGCGGAGCGGCGCATGCCGCAGCCCGTGGTGCGGGACATCGCGGGGATGCTCCGGTCCTTCGACTACGCGGCCCACTCGGTCCGCCCGCCCGCCCGGGACTGGGCGCACACCTGCCGGGCGGCCTACTGCGCCGGGTACGCGGAGGCGTCCGGCCGCGATCCGCGCACCGACCCGGTGCTGCTGCGGGCCTACGAGACCGACAAGGCGGTCTACGAGGTCGTCTACGAGGCCCGGCACCGGCCCGACTGGCTCCCCGTACCGATGTCGGCGATCCGCCGCCTCGCCGCGTCCGACCCGATCTGACCCGATCCGACCCGACCTGATCCCCGTCCGGGAGACTCGCTCGTGACCTCCAAGAAGCCAGCCGCCAGGAAGACCCCCGGTACGACCGGGAACCAGACCGCCGGGAACACCACGGCCGGAAGGAGGACCGGCGGGGAGCGGACCGCCGGGGAGGGGACGGCCGCGCAGGCGCACACGGCCCGGGCCGACCGGGTGCCCGCGCAGCAGGCGCCGCCCGAACGGGAAGCCACCCCCGCCCCGGCTCCCGCCCCCGTGGTCTCCGCCGTCTCCGCCGCCCTGGACGCCGGTGACCGGGAGCGGCTGCTGCACGGCACCCACCACGATCCGCACACCGTCCTCGGCGCCCATCCGGTCCCCGGCGGGGTCGCCTTCCGCGTCTTCCGCCCGTACGCCGAGGCCGTCACCGTGGACTGCGGCGAACTGCGCGCGCGCCTGCACGACGACGGCGACGGCTTCTTCTCCGGCCTGCTCCCCCTTTCCTCGGTCCCCGCCCACCGGCTGCTGGTCACCTACGACGGCACGGTCCACGAGACCGAGGACCCCTACCGCTTCCTGCCCACCCTCGGCGAGCTGGACCTGCATCTGATCGGCGAGGGCCGGCACGAGCAGCTGTGGCGGGCGCTGGGCGCGCACGTCCTCACCCACCAGGGCGTCACCGGCACCCGGTTCGCGGTGTGGGCGCCGAACGCGCGGGGCGTCCGGGTCACCGGCTCCTTCAACTTCTGGGACGGAACCGGCTTCCCGATGCGCTCGCTGGGCGGCACCGGGGTCTGGGAGCTGTTCGTGCCGGGGATCGGCGAAGGGGAGCTGTACAAGTTCGAGATCACCCGCCCGGACGGCTCGCACACCCAGCGCGCCGACCCGATGGCCCGCCGCACCGAGGTGCCGCCCGCGACCTCCTCCGTCGTGGACGTCTCGCGCCACGAGTGGGGCGACGCCGAGTGGCTGGCCCACCGCGCGGACATCCCGGTGCACGAGGCCCCCTTCTCCGTCTACGAGGTGCACCTGCCGTCCTGGCGGCCCGGGCTGACGTACCGCGAACTGGCCGGTGAGCTCACCGACTACGTCCGGGAGATGGGCTTCACGCACGTGGAGCTGATGCCGGTCGCCGAGCATCCCTTCGGCGGCTCGTGGGGCTACCAGGTCACCGGGTACTACGCACCGACGGCACGCCTCGGCAGCCCCGACGACTTCAAGTACCTGGTGGACCGGCTGCACCAGGCCGGCATCGGGGTGCTGATGGACTGGGTGCCGGCCCACTTCCCGCGCGACGAATGGGCGCTGGCCGACTTCGACGGGCGCCCGCTGTACGAGCCGCAGGATCCGGCGCGGGCCGCCCACCCGGACTGGGGCACGCTGGAGTTCGACCTCGGGCGGCGCGAGGTGCGCAACTTCCTGGTGGCCAACGCGGTGTACTGGTGCGAGGAGTTCCACATCGACGGGCTGCGGGTGGACGCGGTGGCCTCGATGCTCTACCTGGACTACTCGCGGGACTCCGGGCAATGGACGCCCAACGAGCACGGCGGGCGGGAGAACCTGGACGCGGTGGCCTTCCTCCAGGAGATGAACGCCACCGTCTACCGGCGCTGCCCGGGCGTGGTCACCATCGCCGAGGAGTCCACGGCCTGGGACGGCGTCACCCGCCCCACCCATCACCGGGGCCCCAGCGGGTTCGGCGGGCTCGGTTTCGGCCTGAAGTGGAACATGGGCTGGATGCACGACTCGCTCCAGTACATGAGCCACGATCCCGTGCACCGCAAGCACCACCACCACGAGATGACGTTCTCAATGGTGTACGCCTACAGCGAGAACTACGTCCTGCCGATCTCCCACGACGAGGTGGTGCACGGCAAGGGGTCCCTGGTGTCGAAGATGCCGGGCGACTGGTGGCAGCGGCGTGCCGGCCACCGGGCCTACCTGGGCTTCATGTGGGCCCATCCCGGCAAGCAACTGCTGTTCATGGGCCAGGAGTTCGCGCAGGGAGCGGAGTGGTCCGAGGCGCGCGGCCCGGACTGGTGGCTGCTGGACCCGGAGTACGGCGCGGCGGCGGACCACCGGGGCGTCCAGGACCTCGTCCGGGACCTGAACGCGGTGTACCGGGCCGCACCGGCGCTGTGGCAGCGGGACACCGACCCGGCGGGGTTCGAGTGGATCGCCGGGGACGCGGCCGACGACAACGTCTTCGCGTTCCTGCGCCGCGCCGCCGACGGCACCCCGCTGCTCGCGGTCTCCCACCTGGCGCCGGTGGTCCGCCCCGACTACCGCATCGGGGTGCCGGAGGACGTCCCGGCCTGGGCGGAGGTGCTGAACACCGACGCCACCCGTTACGGCGGCAGCGGCGTCACCCACCCGGACCCGGTCAAACCGGAGCCGCGGTCCGCCCACGGCCGCCCCACGAGCCTCCGCCTGACCCTGCCCCCACTGGCTACGGTGTGGCTGCGGCCGGCGTGAGCCCGGCCGGGAGCCGCCCGGTGTGCAGGACGCCCAGGCGCTGGGTGGCGCGCGTCAGGGACACGTACAGGTCGCTGGTGCCGTAGGCGCTCGGCTCCACCACCAGGACGGAGTCGAACTCCAGGCCCTTGGCCTGGCGGGGGTCGAGCAGCACCACCGTGCGGGTCAGGTCGGGGTCCGCGCCCGCCGTCACCCCGTCCAGTCGGGCGGCGAGGGCGCGGTGCAGCGCGCGCGGGGCGATGACGGCCAGCCGGCCCTCGGCGGGGGTGAGTTCGGCGACCGCCTCGGCGACCGCGCCGGGCAGGTCCCCGGCGGCCTGCCGCACCCAGGGCCGTACGCCGGTGGAGCGGACGGAGCTGGGCGGCTCGAAGTCCGGGTGCTCGGCGCGGACCACGGCCGCCGCCAGGTCCATGATCTCGGCCGGGGTGCGGTAGTTGACGCCCAGCCGGGTGTGCTCCCAGCGGTCCTCGACATAGGGGGCGAGGATGTCCGCCCAGGAGCCGACGCCGGCCGCCTCCGCGGTCTGGGCGGGGTCGCCGACCAGGGTCATGGAGCGGGTCGGGCTGCGCCGCATCAGCAGCCGCCAGGCCATCGGGGACAGTTCCTGTGCCTCGTCCACGATGATGTGCCCGAACGCCCAGGTGCGGTCGGCGGCGGCCCGTTCGGCGGCGCTGCGGTGGTCGGCCTCCTCGTGCCGTTCGGCGAACCGCTCGGCGTCGATGATGTCGTGCGCGGAGAGGACCTCGCTCGCCTCCGGGTCGCTGTCCTCCTTGTCCTCGAACTCGTAGGTCCGGGAGGCGTACGACACGTCGAGCACGCCCTGCGCGTAGGCCACCTGGGTCTCGCGTTCGCGTTCGGCGCGGGCCCGGGCCAGCCGGTCGTCCTCGCCGAGGAGTTCGGCCGCCTCGTCCAGCAGCGGGACGTCGGCGACGGTCCAGGCGCGGGTGACCGGGCGGCGGATCGCGTCGGCGTCCTCCCGCGCGAGATAGCCGTCGGGCTCGGCGAGGAAGTCGGCGACCAGCCGCTGCGGGGTGATCCTGGGCCACAGCCGGTCGATGGCCTCCCAGACCTCGGGGTTCTCGGCGATCTCGTCGCGGATCTGGGTGATGTCGGAGGCGTCGAGCAGGCTGCTGCCGTCGTAGGGGTCGGTGCCCACGCGCTCGGCGTACAGCTCGGTGAGCGTGTTGAGGATGTGCCCCTCGAAGTACTCGCGGGCCGCGTTGTGCGGCAGCCTGGCGGCGCGGGTGCGCTCGCGGGCGACGTTCACCAGGCCGTCGTCCAGCATCAGCACCTCCCGGTCGTGCTCGATCGCGATCACCGGGTCCGGCAGGGCCTGCCGGTCGCGGACGACCGCGGCCAGCACCTCGGCCATCTCCGCGCGGCCCTTGACCGCGGCGGCCTCCGGGGTGTCGGCCGCGGTGGCCCTCACCCCGGGGAACAGCTCGCCGACCGTGGCCAGCAGCACCCCGGTCTCGCCGAGGGAGGGCAGCACCTCGCCGATGTAGCCGAGGAAGGCGGGGTTGGGGCCGACGATGAGGACCGCGCGGCGGGCCAGCAGCTCCCGGTGCTCGTAGAGCAGGTAGGCCGCCCGGTGCAGGGCCACCGCGGTCTTCCCGGTGCCGGGGCCGCCCTCCACGACCAGCACCCCGCGGTGCGGCGCCCGGATGATGCGGTCCTGCTCGGCCTGGATGGTCTGCACGATGTCGCTCATCCGGCCGGTGCGCGCCGAGTTCAGCGCGGCCAGCAGCACGGCGTCGCCGTTGTGGTCCTCGTGGCCGGTGCGGGTGGCGTCGCCGAGGTCCAGGATCTCGTCGTGCAGGGAGGTGACCGTGCGGCCCTCGGTGGCGATGTGCCGGCGGCGGCGCAGGCCCATCGGGGTGTGGCCGGTGGCCAGGTAGAACGGGCGGGCGACGTCGGCCCGCCAGTCGATCAGCACGGGGGTGCGCTCGGTGTCGTCCTCGCGCAGCCCGATCCGGCCGATGTGGTGGGTGGTGCCGTCGGCCAGGTCGATCCGGCCGAAGCAGAGCGAGCCGTCCACGGCGTTCAGCGCGGCGAGCAGCCCCGAGCGCTCGGCGACGAGGATGTCCCGCTCCAGCCGCGCCTGCATGGGCTTGTCGCCCTGGGCGAGGGCGTCCGCGACGGAGGTCTCGGTCTCGCCGCGCAGGGCGTCCACGCGTGCGTACAGTCCGTCGATGAATTCCTGCTCGCCGCGCAATTCATCGTCGGGAAATTCGCTGTTCGACAGATCCGCGTTTGACAATTCCGCTCCCGCCCGCATATACTGTGGTCACTGAACTTCTCCGCGACGTACTCCAGGGAAGTCGCGAACCACCGAATATACGCAGCGAAATCCCCCGAGCGCAATTGCCCGGGGGATTTTTGGTGTCCGGCCGCGGCGCTTTACAGCACGTCGGCCAGCTCCTCCAGCAGCTTCCGCTGGGGCCGCGCCCCGACCATCGCCTTCACCGGCTCACCGCCCCGGAAGACCATGAACGTGGGCATCGACAGCACCTTGTAGGCGTTGGTGGTGTCCGGGTTGTGGTCCACGTCCAGCTGGACGACCTTGAGCCGCTCCCCCTCCTCGGCCGCGAGCCGGCTGAGCACCGGCGCCATCTGCCGGCACGGCGGGCACCAGTCGGCCGTGAACTCCACCAGCACCGGCAGTTCCGCTTCCAGGACCTCGGTCGCGAAGTCCGCGTCTCCCACTTCCGCCACACCCGCCGCTTTGCTCATCACTGCCGCCCTCCCAGTTCGCACCGCGGTTCCGGACCCCCCGGAACCAGCGCCTCGGCGGCCAGCTCGTCGCGTGCCCGCTCGGCCCGCGCCAGCTGCCCCGCGACCGTGTCCCGTACGGCGCTCAGCTGTCCGATGAGCGCGTCCAGCTCGGCCAGCTTGTGCCGGTAGACCACCAGCGAGGCCGGGCAGGCATCGCCCTCCGGGTGCCCGGCCCGCAGACACTCCACGAACGGCCGGGTCTCCTCCAGGTCGAAACCGAAGTCCCGCAGGGTGCGGATCTGGGCCAGCAGCCGCAGATCGCCCTCGTCGTACGTCCGGTGTCCATGGGCGTCGCGCCGGGCCGGCAGCAGCCCGCGGGACTCGTAGTAGCGCAGGGTGCGGGTCGTGGTTCCGGCCCGTGCGGCCAGTTCGCCGATTCGCATGCCCCGACGGTACGGGTTGACGTCGGCGTCAAGGCAAGACCGGCCGGGACATCGGTCCCGGCCGGTCGCGTACCCCGGAGGGTCAGGCGGTTTGGCTGTCCGCGAGTTCCTTGTCCGCGTTCTCCCGCTCCTGGGCCGCGGCCTCGTGGCGCGGCAGCAGGACGGCCACCAGGACCGTGCCGATGCCGAGGATCACCGCGCCGACCAGGCTGGTGTGGGCGACCGCGTCGGAGAAGGCGGAGCCGACCGCGTCGGCCATCTGCCGGGCGCCCGACGCCAGTTCACCGGCCTGCTGCTTGAGCTGCGCGGCCTGCTGCGGGTCGGTCGCCTGCTGGGCCCGGGCCGCGGCCTGGTGCGCCTTCTCGCCGATGCCCTGGGCGACGGCGTACCCGGCGCCGACCGAGTCCTGGGCGGTGTCCAGGGCGCTCGCCGGGAGCTTGCTGCCCTGGGTGGCGTCGGACAGGTGGCCGCTGTAGGAGGTGGCCAGCAGGGAGCCGAGGATCGCGATGCCGAGCGAGCCGCCCAGCTCCAGCGAGGTGTCGTTGACGGCGCCGCCGACGCCCAGCTCCGACTCCGGGAACGCGCCCATGATCGCGTCGGTGCAGGGCGACAGGGCCAGGCCTATCGCGAGGCCCAGGATGATCAGGGGCGCCACAAAGTCGCCGTACGTGGAGCCCGCGTCCACCCGGGTGAGCAGGGCCAGGGCGACGGTGCCGCCGGCCATGCCCGCGCCGACGGTCCACTTCATGCCGACGCGCGGGGTGAGCACAGCGGTCAGGGCCGAGCCGGCGAACACGGCGCCGGCGAGCGGCAGCATGCGCACACCGGTCTGCAGGGCGTCGTAGCCGAGGACGAACTGCAGGTGCTGGGTCAGGTAGTAGAAGGCGCCGAAGACGGCCAGGAAGAACAGGGCGACGGCGAGGTTGGAGCCCGCGAACCGGCGGGCGGTGAAGCGGCGCACGTCCAGGAGCGGGCGCGGGTGGCGCAGCTCCCACAGCACGAAGGCGACCAGACCGGCGCCGGCGACGACGGCCGCGCCGATGGCCTTGGCGCCCCAGCCGAAGTGCGGGCCCTCGATGATCATGTAGACGAGCGCGGCGGTCCAGATCACCGACAGCACGCCGCCGACGTAGTCGATGCGGTCGTGGTGGCCCGCCTTCGACGGCGGGACGAGGGCGAAGGCGGCGACGAGCGCGACGGCCGCGACCGGCACGTTGATCAGGAAGGTCGAGGACCAGCCGTGGTCGCGCAGCAGGGCGCCGGCCACCACGGGTCCGGCGGCGATGGCGAGCCCGGCGGTGGCGGTCCACAGGGTGATGGCCTTGGCCCGCTCGGCGCGCGGGAAGGTCGCGGCGAGCAGCGAGAGGGTGGCCGGCATGATCAGCGCCGCGCCGACGCCCATCACCGCGCGGGCCGCGATGACGGTGGCCGCGCTGTCGGCGAGGTATCCGAACACGGCCCCGCCGCCGAACACCACCAGGCCGAGGACGAGCGCGCCGCGCCGGCTGTACTTGTCGCCGATCGCGCCGAGCAGCAGCATCAGCGCCGCGTACGGCACGGTGTAGCCGTCGATCACCCACTGGAGGTCGGCGCTGGAGAGCCCGAGGTCCTTCGTCATGTCGGGCGCGGCGACGGTGAGGGCGGTGTTCGCCATCACGATGATCAGCAGGCTGAGGCAGAGCACCAGCAGCGCCCACCATCGCCGGGCGTAGGGGCGCTCCATCCTCTCGACCGGTTCGGTCATGACGAGTCGCATGGCAGGGATCGCCTTCCTCGGGTACGCGACGGACTTGCACAGTGACGTGCAATTGCACAACTATGTGCAATGTACGACGTTGCACAGTACTGTGCAAGTCCAGTCGGAACGGGGGCGGGAAGGCACAATGACCGCCATGACCACGGGTAACACCAGCCGCGCCGACGCAAACCGGCGCCGCATCCTCGACGTCGCCCTCGCGGAACTGCTGCGCGACCCCGACGCGTCCATGGACCAGATCGCCCGCGCGGCAGGGGTCGTACGACGGACGGTGTACGGCCACTTCCCCAGCCGCGAGGCGCTGATCAGCACGCTCGTCGACGAGGCGGTGCAGGCGCTCGCGGACGCCGACGCGGCGGGCCGGGCGGGGGTGACGGACCCGGCGGAGGCGGTGGCCCGGTCGGTGCTCGCGGTCTGGCAGACGGCGGACCGCTACCGGTTGCTGATCGCGCTGGCCCAGCGGACGGTCACCGTCCAGGGCATCCGCGACCGCCTCGCCCCCCTGCGCGAGGCGAAGGTACGCCTGCTCCAGCGCGGGCTGGACACGGGCGTCTTCCGCTCGCCGCTGCCCGCGCCCGCGCTGGCGTACGTCCACGAGCAGATGCTGTTCGCCCTGATGGAGGCGGTGAACGACGGCCTCCTGGCAGCGGCGGAGGCGGGCCGCTCGGCCACGGTCGCCGTCCTGACCGCGGCGGGCGTACCCGCCTCACGGGCCGCGGAACTGGTGGCCGAGGTGGCGTAGGCGTGTCCCGGGCCGCGCGGGAGAAGCGACGTGGACCATCAAAAAAGCCGGCCGGCCGGCCCCGGTTCAGGCGGGGCCGGACGGCCGGAGCGGGAGGGCGCCGGACAGGGCGCGGGCCGTGCCGGCGGTCAGGCCTTGACCAGCCCCTCCTTCGGAGCCGACGGAGTCTCGTCCGTCACGGACCGCCCCTCGTCCAGCAGCGTGGTCTCGTCGAACGGCACCTGACCGGCCAGCACGGCCCGCACCCGCTCCTTGTCGATCTCCTTGGTCCACGTCCCGACGAGCACCGTCGCCACCGCGTTCCCCGCGAAGTTCGTCAGCGCCCGTGCCTCGCTCATGAACCGGTCGATGCCCACGATCAGCCCGACGCCGTCCACCAGGGCCGGCTTGTGCGACTGGAGGCCGCCGGCCAGCGTGGCGAGGCCCGCGCCGCTGACCCCGGCCGCGCCCTTGGACGCCAGCAGCAGGAACAGCAGCAGCGGGATCTGCTCGCCGACCGACATCGGCGTGCCCAGCGCGTCCGCGATGTACAGCGACGCCATGGTCATGTAGATCATCGTGCCGTCGAGGTTGAAGGAGTAGCCCGTCGGCACGGTGATGCCGACCACCGGCCGGCTGACGCCCAGGTGCTCCATCTTCGCGATCAGCCGGGGCAGCGCGGACTCCGACGAGGACGTGGACAGGATCAGCAGGAACTCGCGGGCGAGGTACTTGAACAGGGAGAAGACGTTCAGCCCAGCGAAGATCCGCAGCAGCGCGCCGAGCACCAGGAAGACGAACAGGAAGCAGGTGACGTAGAAGCCCAGCATCAGCACGGCGAGGCTCTTGAGCGCGTCGACACCGGCCGAGCCGACCACCGCCGCGATCGCGCCGAACGCACCGGCCGGCGCGGCCCACATCACCATCGACAGGATGCGGAAGACGAGCCGCTGGAGGTGCTCGATGCCGCGCAGCACCGGCTGCCCGGCCGGGCCCATGGCCTGGAGCGCGAACCCGGCGAGCAGCGCCACCAGCAGCGTCTGGAGCACCTCGCCCTGGGTGAACGCGGACACGAAGGTGTTCGGGATGATCGACAGCACGAAGTCCACCGGCGGCAGCGCGTCGCTCTCCACCTGGGCGTGGCCGCTCCTGCGCAGCGCGTCGGTCAGGTGCAGTCCGTCGCCGGGGTGCAGCACATTGCCGACCACCAGACCGATGGCGAGCGCGACCAGGGACATCACCAGGAAGTAGCCGAGGGCGATACCGCCGACGGCGCCGACCTTCGCGGCCTTCCGTACCGAACCGATACCGAGCACGATCGTGCAGAAGATGATCGGCGAGATCATCATCTTGATCAGGTTCACAAAGCCGGTGCCCAGCGGCTTCAGCTCCACCGCCGCGTCGGGCCAGATCAGGCCCACGGCGATGCCGAGCGCGACCGCCGCGATCACGGCGATGTACAGGTAATGGGTCCGGTCCCGCGGGGCGCGGGGTGCGGCGGATGCCGTGTCGGCGGGGCTGGCGGCCACGACTGCCCTCCTTGACGTCTTCGTCGGCGAACAACCGGCGTGCGGCTCACGTCCGGGCGTTACGGGGAATGCCGTGACTATCTCCCGGCGGGTGAGGGGGGTCACCCTTCCGTTCATTTAGTTCACGATCGGACGAAGAGGCACACTGCTCCCATGCGTCTGCCCGCCCTCCCCCGGCCCCGCAGCCTGGCCGGCCAGCTGTTCGCCATGCAGGCCGTGCTGATCGCGGTGGTCGTGGCCGGGTACGCGCTGTTCACCTATGTCAGCGACCGGGGGCAGGCCGAGGAGTCCGCCGCCCGGCAGGCCACGGCCGTCGCCCGGACGGTCGCCGACGCCCCCTCGGTCCGCACGGCCGTCCGCGCCCCGGACCCCACGGACCGGCTGGAGCCGTACGCCCTCCAGGTCGCCCGGGACGCCAATGTCGACTTCGTGACGATCATGGACCCGTCGGGCATCCGCTGGACCCACCCGGACCGCGCCCAGATCGGCAGGCGCTTCCTCGGCACCATCGGCCCCGCCCTGCACGGCCGCACCTTCACCGAGACCTACACCGGCACGCTCGGCCCGTCCGTCCGCGCGGTGACCCCGGTCACGGACGGCGGCCGGGTCGTCGGGCTGGTCAGCGCCGGCATCAAGGTGGAGACGATCAGCGCCCGGGTCCAGGACCAGGTCACGGCGCTGCTCGCCGTGGCCGGCGGGACGCTGGTGCTGGGCGCGGTCGGCACCTATGTGATCAACGCCCGGCTGCGCCGCCACACCCACGGCATGAACGCCGGCGAGCTGAGCCGGATGCACGACTATCACCAGGCGGCGCTGCACGCGGTCCGGGAGGGGCTGCTGATGCTGGACGGCCGGTACCGCATCGCCCTGGTCAACGACGGCGGCCGGGAGCTGCTGGGCCTCGGCGGCACCCCGGACGCGGAGCTGATCGGCCGCTCGGTGGCCGGTCTCGGCCTGCCCGCCCCGCTGACCGGCGCCCTGCTGTCCGCCGAGCCCCGGGTGGACGAGGTGCACCTGACGGCGTCCCGCGTGCTGGTGGTGAACACCTCCCCGGTGACCGGGGGCGAGCGCCGGGGCACGGTCGTCACGCTCCGGGACGTGACCGAACTCCAGTCCCTGATGGGCGAGCTGGACTCCGAGCGGGGCTTCACACAGGCGCTGCGCTCCCAGGCGCACGAGGCCGCGAACCGGCTGCACACGGTCGTCTCGCTGATCGAGCTGGGCCGGGCCGAGGAGGCGGTGGAGTTCGCCACGGCCGAGCTGGAGCTGGCGCAGGCCCTCACCGACCAGGTGGTGGCGGCGGTGGGCGAGCCGGTGCTGGCCGCGCTGCTGCTGGGCAAGACGGCCCAGGCGCACGAGCGGGGCGTGGAGCTGGTGGTCTCGCCGGACAGCCGCCTGGACGACGGCCTGCTGCCGGACAGCCTGCCCGCGCGTGACCTGGTGACCGTCCTCGGCAACCTGATCGACAACGCGGTGGACGCGGCCCAGGGCAGCGCGCGGGCGCGGGTGACCGTGACGGCGTACGCTTCGGGCACCGGACTGGTGCTCCGCGTGTCGGACACCGGACCCGGTGTCGACCCCGCCCTGGCCCACCTGGTGTTCCAGCGGGGATTCTCCACCAAGCCGGCCGGGCCCGGCGGGCGGGGGCTCGGGCTGGCCCTGGTCCGGCAGGCGGTGACCCGCCACGAGGGCACGCTGACGGTGACGGAGTCCGGCGAGGACGGCGGGGGCGGAGCGGTGTTCGAGGTGCGGTTGCCGTTGCGCGCGGCCCTGGGCGGCGCCGGATGACGGAGGAACGGCAGCCCATCCGCGTCCTCGTCGTCGAGGACGACCCGGTGGCCGCCGACGCGCACGTGATGTACGTCGGCCGGGTGCCCGGGTTCGTCGCGGTCGGGAAGGCGCACACGGGCGCGGAGGCCCGGCGGATCCTGGACCGCACTCCGGTGGACCTGCTGCTGCTCGACCTGCACCTGCCGGACCTGCACGGACTGCACCTGGCCCGGTCGCTGCGGGCGTGCGGGCACCCGGCCGACGTGATCGCGGTGACCTCGGCGCGGGACCTGGCGGTGGTGCGGGAGGGCGTCTCGCTGGGCGTCGTCCAGTACGTGCTGAAACCGTTCACGTTCGCGACGCTGCGGGACCGGCTGGTGCGCTACGCCGAGTTCCACGCGGCGGTGGGCGAGGCGAGCGGCCAGGACGAGGTGGACCGGGCCCTGGCGGCCCTGCGCGCCCCGACACCGGCGGCCCTGCCGAAGGGCCTGAGCGCACCGACGCTGGAACGGGTGACGGGCGCGCTGCGGGAGGCACCGGAGGGGCTCACGGCGACCGGACTGGCCGAGACGGTGGGCATCTCCCGGATCACCGCACGGCGGTACCTGGAGCATCTGGTGGACACGGGCAGGGCGGGACGGAGCCCGCTGTACGGGCAGGTGGGCCGGCCCGAACTGGTGTACCGGTGGGTTCCCCAGGGACGGTGACGCACGAACTCCGGACACCGACGCGGTCGCCCACCCCACCCCGCACGACACGGCGTGACGCACGGCGCGTTCGGCGGGCCGCACACTCCCGCGCGCCGAGGGCGTCCTCGCAGTCCTGGTGGACCCACCGGACGGTCGGACACCGGCAGGGGCCGCGCAGGCAGCGATGCGCATGCCGCACAAGCCGACACCCGACGGACCGGAAACCCGACGCGGTCACCCACCCCACCCCCGCACCACACAGCGTGACGCACGGCGCGTTCGGCAGGCCGCACACTCCCGCGCGCCGAGGGCGTCCTCGCAGTCCTGGTGGACCCACCGGACGGTCGGACACCGGCAGGGGCCGCGCAGGCAGCGATGCGCATGCCGCACAAGCCGACACCCGACGGACCGGAAACCCGACACGGTCACCCACCCCACCCCCGCACGACACGGCGTGACGCGCGGCGCGTTCGGCGGGCCGCACACTCCCGCGCGCCGAGGGCGTCCTCGCAGTCCTGGTGGACCCACCGGACGGTCGGACACCCGCACGGGCCGCGCAGGCAGCGATGCGCATGCCGCACAAGCCGACACCCGACGGACCGGAAACCCGACGCGGTCACCCACCCCACCCCCGCACGACACGGCGTGACGCACGGCGCGTTCGGCGGGCCGGAGGTGCCGGACGTCCGGAGGTGTTCCGAACCGGTCGCCGCGGGTGACATCGTCCTCACCGGTGCCGCCCGGGCGCGACCGCTCCGGCTTCCGGTACGGCACCCCGCGCGGCCCGGCGCCGGCAAGCGGGGCACCGGGCGGGCCGGAGGCCGGCAGGGCGCCTCCACGGACCCCTCCGGCACGGTCACGCGCCGCACCCGTCCGCGGGGCCCGGCGCGCTATCACCCCGCAGACGCATTGACCTGACCGGACCAGCGCTCTTACCTTCACACGGCAGTCATCTCCGCGCCACCCCCACGTGCGCTCAGGAGGTCATGCCCGTGCGCCCCACCGCCGCCCTCTCCGCGCTCCTCGCCGCCGCCCTCTCCGTCACCGCGCTCGCCGCCTGCGACAGCGGCTCCGGCCGCGGCCCGGACACGATCAAGGTGTCGTACAAGCAGTCCACCGACAACTCCGTCAAGGTGGCGGACACCTACCTGGCCGCCGTAAGGAAGCAGTTCGAGCGCGAACACCCCGGCAAGAAGGTGGAGTTCGTGCCGATCAAGGCGCCGGACGCGGAGTACTACACCAAGCTCCAGCAGATGCTGCGCTCCCCGCGCACCGCCCCGGACCTGGTCTACGAGGACACCTTCCTCATCAACTCCGACATCACCAGCGGGTACTTGAAGCCGCTCGACGCCTATCTGGCCGCGTGGCCGGACTGGAAGCGGTTCCTCGGCAGCGCGAAGGCGGCGGCGCGGGGCCGGGACGGGAAGACGTACGGGGTGCCGGACGGCACGGACACGCGCGGACTCTGGTTCGACAGGCGGGTGTTCGCGAAGGCGGGCCTGCCCACGCACTGGCAGCCGCGGACCTGGGACGACGTCCTGGCCGCCGCCCGCACCATCAAGCGGAAGGTCCCCGGGGTGATCCCGCTCAACGTCTACACCGGCAAGCCGGCGGGCGAACGGTCCACCATGCAGACGTTCGAGATGCTCCTGTACGGCACGGGCGACGGCTCCTCGGATCCGCTGTACGACGACGCCACGGGGAAGTGGGTCGTCGGGTCCCGGGCCTTCAAGGACGCGCTGGCCTTCGTGGAGACCGTCTACCGGGAGAAGCTCGGCCCCGACGTCTCCGACGCCCTCGACCCCAACTTCAACACCACCGTCAGCGGCGAACTGCTCCCCCAGGGCAAGCTCGGCATCGCCCTCGACGGTTCCTGGCTGCCGCTGTCCTGGCTGCCGGGCAGCGGGCACACCTGGCCCGACTGGCCGAAGCGGCTGGGCCTGGCCGCCATGCCCACCCAGCACGGCCAGGCACCGGGCAGGGTGAGCATGTCCGGCGGCTGGACCTGGGCCGTCCCGGCGAAGGCGGCCAACCCCGGCCTCGCCTTCGAGTTCGTCAAGACGCTCCAGACGAAGGACAACGCCCGCACGTGGTACATCGCCAACTCCGGGATCGCCGTGCGCGAGGACGTCGCCGCCGACCCCGCCTACACCGGCGCCCAGCCCGGCATCGAGTTCTTCACCGGCCTGGTGGCCCACACCCACTACCGGCCCGCGTACCCGGCGTACCCGAAGGTGTCGACCGCCGTCCAGGAGGCGATGGAAGGGGTCACGACCGGTGATCTGTCGGTGGCGGAGGCCGCGCGCGGCTACGACGCCACCGTCAAGGACGTCACCGGCGGCCGAGTGGTCCGCAGGTGAGGCGCGGACACCGGGTCGTCCGGGCCCTCCCGCTCGGTCCCGCGCTGGTCCTGCTGCTGCTCTTCCTCGCCGGGCCGATCCTCTACTGCGTCTGGATCGCGTTCACCGACCTCCAGCTGACCGGCCAGGCCCACTCCTCCTTCACCGGACTCGCCAACTTCCGCCGCGCCTTCCGGGACGACGCGTTCCTGAACGCCGTGTGGCTGACCCTGGTGTTCACCGTGCTGTCCTCGCTCGTCGGGCAGAACACCCTCGGGCTCGCGCTGGCCGCGCTGATGAAGCGCGCCTCGAAACCCGCCCGCACCCTGACCGGCGGGGTGGTGATCACCGCGTGGGTGCTGCCGGAGGTGGTGGCCGGGTTCCTGCTGTACGCGTTCTTCCGCCGCGAGGGCACGCTGAACGCGGTCCTGGACCAGCTGCATCTGCCCCGGCAGAACTGGCTGTTCACGCTGCCCATACTCGCCGTGTCCTTCGCCAACGTCTGGCGCGGCACGGCGTTCTCCATGCTCGTGTACTCCGCCGCGCTGGACGAGATCCCCGCCGAGATCACCGAGGCCGCCGAGGTGGACGGGGCCGGCGGATGGCGGCGGCTGTGGCACATCACGCTGCCGATGATCCGGCGCTCCATCGGCACCAACCTGATGCTCAACACCCTCCAGACGCTCTCCGTCTTCGGGCTGATCTGGGTGATGACCCGGGGCGGGCCCGGCGGGCACAGCCAGACGCTGCCCCTGTTCATGTACGAACAGGCCTTCCAGAACAGCATGATCGGCTACGGCACGGCGGTCGCCCTGCTCCTGCTGCTGGTCGGCTCCCTGTTCTCCGTGGTCTATCTGCGGCTGCTGCGGACGGAGGTCTGATGCCCCGCCGACGCGCCACCCGCCGGATCGCCGCCGATCTCGCGCTGCTCGCCATGGCCGCCGCCTTCGCGCTGCCGCTGGCCTGGGTGCTGCTGTCCGCCGTGGACCCGGGCGCCGGCCTGCGGGTCCGCGTCCCGGACGGGCTCACCCTGGACAACTTCCGCGCGGTCCTCACCCCGGAGATCACCTACACCCCGCTGCTCAACAGCCTGCTGCTGTGCGGGGGCGGCACGGCGCTGACCGTCGGCTGCGCCGCCCTCGCCGCGTATCCGCTGTCCCGGTTCCCCTCCCGGCTGAACCGGCCGTTCCTGCTGACCATCCTGTTCGCGACGAGCCTGCCCATCACGGCGATCATGGTGCCGGTGTACGCCCTGTTCGTCCGGGTGAATCTGATCGACACCCTCCAGGGCACCGTCTTCTTCTTCGCCGCCTCGCAACTCCCTTTCGCCATCTGGCTGATGAAGAACTTCATGGACGGCGTGCCGAGGGAGCTGGAGGAGGCGGCCTGGACGGACGGGGCCTCGGCCGCGCAGTCCCTGGTGCGGATCGTGCTGCCGCTGATGGGACCGGGCCTGGCGGTGGTGACCGTGTTCTCGTTCGTGATGATGTGGGGGAACTTCTTCGTCCCGTTCATGCTGCTGCTCAGCCCGGACCGGATGCCGGCCTCGGTGAGCGTCAACGACTTCTTCGGCAACCGGGGCATGGTGGCCTACGGCCAGCTGGCCGCGTTCTCCGTGCTCTACTCGACGCCCGTGATCCTGCTGTACGTGCTGGTGGCCCGGCGGCTGGGCGGCGGGTTCGCGCTGGGCGGGGCGGTGAAGGGGTGACCCGGCGACCGGGGTGACACCGGATGCCGGGGCACGCGGGGTGATCACCCCGTACGTTCCTACGATCCGTGATCTCGGCGGAACCGACCGTGGTCAGCGTCCCGCCGCGCCCCTACGTTGTGCGGGGTGCGCACACCCTCAGCCCAGCCGAACCCCCCGGCTCTCCCGTTCGACGCCCCGGCCGCCCGCAGGCTCCGCGCCGCGCTCGGCATGGGGCCCGAGCACGTCGCCCACGGGATGCGTGTCTCGTACGGACTGTCGTACGTCACCCCCGATCTAGTGATCGCCTGGGAGCGCGGCACGGTCGCCCCCGCCAACCCCGAACTCACCGCGCTGGCGGGCGTGCTGTGGTGTTCGCCGGGCGAGCTGCTCGGCCGGCCGCGGACCCTGCGCGAGCATCGCATCGCCCGGTCCGTGGCGCCCGAGGACGTCGCCCACGCCGTCGGCATGGAGCTGCGCGCGTATCTGCGGGCGGAGGAGAGCGGGGTGTGGCGGGGCAACGAGCGCCAGTCGGCAGCGCTCGCCCGCGTCCTGGACCTGGCGCTGCCCGACTTCGTCGCCGTCACCGGCCGCGAGGCGAAACTGGCCGAGCTGCTGCGCAGCGCGGTGACGACCCGCTGGCAGGCGTACGTACGGCCCGTACTGAAGCTCGTCCCCCTGGACCGGGGCGTCCTGGAGCCGGTCCTGCAGGAGCTGCACCAGGACTACCAGGGGCACATGGCCGCCACCCTCAGCTGGGGCGGCGGCAGCCGGAGCGCCAGCGAGCCGGGGCAGCGCTTCCTGGACGCGATCGTGGAGGCCTTCTGGCGGTCCGTGCCGGACCGGACCGCCTGACCTGCGGCTCCCGCGAGACCTAGAAGACCGACTCGGCCTCGTCCATGCGGTCCTTCGGTACCGTCTTCAGCTCGGTGACGGCCTCCGCGAGCGGCACCATCACGATGTCGGTGCCGCGCAGCGCGGTCATCCGGCCGAACTCGCCGCGGTGCGCGGCCTCGACGGCGTGCCAGCCGAAGCGGGTGGCGAGGACCCGGTCGTAGGCGGTGGGGACGCCGCCGCGCTGGACATGGCCGAGGATGACCGGCTTGGCCTCCTTGCCGAGGCGCCGCTCCAGCTCGTAGGCGAGGGCGGTGCCGATGCCCTGGAAGCGCTCGTGGCCGTACTGGTCGATCTCGCCCTTGCCGTAGTCCATGGTGCCCTCGGCGGGGTGGGCGCCCTCGGCGACGCAGATGACGGCGAACTTCTTGCCTCGGGCGAACCGCTCCTCGACCATCTTGACCAGGTCGGCGGGGTCGAAGGGCCGCTCGGGCAGGCAGATGCCGTGGGCGCCGGCGGCCATGCCGGACTCCAGGGCGATCCAGCCGGCGTGCCGGCCCATGACCTCGACGACCATCACCCGCTGGTGGGACTCGGCGGTGGTCTTCAGCCGGTCCATCGCCTCGGTGGCCACGCCCACGGCCGTGTCGAAGCCGAAGGTGCGGTCGGTGGAGGAGATGTCGTTGTCGATGGTCTTCGGTACGCCGACGACCGGCAGGCCCGCGTCGGAGAGCATGCGGGCCGCGGTGAGGGTGCCCTCGCCGCCGATCGGGATCAGCGCGTCGATGCCGAACTCCTCGACCATGTCGGCGGCGCCCTCGCAGGCCTCCCGCAGCCGGTCGCGCTCCAGCCGGGAGGAGCCGAGAATGGTGCCGCCGCGGGCCAGGATGCCGCTGACCGCGTCCAGGTCGAGCGGGCGGTAGTGGCGGTCCAGCAGACCGCGGTAACCGTCCTCGAAGCCGATGACCTCGTCCCCGTACTGTGCGACCGCCCGGTGCACGACCGAGCGGATCACGGCGTTCAGGCCGGGGCAGTCGCCGCCTGCGGTGAGAACTCCGATACGCATCGTGCTGTGTCTCCTGCTCGCTGTCGTGTGCCGGTGAGCCAGTGCCGATTCTTTCACGTCCGCCGGAGCGGTGAAGTCCTGACGGGCGCCTTATCCGTCAGCGGGGGTATTGTCAAGAGGGTTCGGCTCACCTCGGTGGGCGATTTTTATGCCGTAGAGGCGACAGAAGCGACACGAGGAACGGAGTGGACACGTGACGCGCAGCGTGTACGTGACCGGGATCGACCGCGGTGACGGCCGCCAGGTCGTGGAGCTGGGGGTCATGGAACTCCTCACCCGGCAGGTCGACCGGGTGGGTGTCTTCCGTCCGCTCGTGCACGACGGACCCGATCGGCTGTTCGAGCTGCTGCGGGCCCGGTACCGCCTCGCGCAGGACCCGGCGACCGTCTACGGCATGGACTACCACGAGGCGTCCGCCCTCCAGGCCGAGCAGGGCACGGACGAACTGGTCTCCGTCCTCGTCGACCGCTTCCACCTGGTGGCCCGCGACTACGACGTGGTCCTGGTCCTCGGCACCGACTTCGCCGGCACCCAGCTGCCCGACGAGCTGTCCCTCAACGCCCGGCTCGCCAACGAGTTCGGCGCCTCGGTCATCCCGGTGGTGGGCGGCCGCAAGCAGACCGCCGAGTCGGTGCTGGCCGAGACCCGCAACGCCTACCGCGCCTACGACGGGCTCGGCTGCGACGTGCTCGCCATGGTCGCCAACCGGGTGGCCCGCGAGGACCGCGACAAGATCGCCGAACGGCTGGCGGACCGGCTGCCGGTGCCCTGCTACGTGGTCCCGGACGAGCCCGCGCTCTCCGCGCCCACGGTCGCGCAGATAGCCCAGACCCTGGGCGCCAAGGTGCTGCTCGGCGACGACTCCGGCCTCGCCCGGGACGCGATGAACTTCGTCTTCGGCGGCGCCATGCTGCCCAACCTGCTGGGCGCCCTGACCCCGGGCTGCCTGGTGGTCACCCCCGGCGACCGGGCCGACCTGGTCATCGGGTCGCTGGCCGCGCACAGCGCCGGCACCCCGCCGATCGCCGGTGTGCTGCTGACGCTCAACGAGGTGCCGCGCGACGAGATCCTCACCCTGGCCGCCCGGCTCGCCCCGGGCACCCCGGTGCTGTCGGTGTCCGGCAACAGCTTCCCCACCGCCGAGCAGCTGTTCTCCCTGGAGGGCAAGCTGAACGCGGCCACCCCGCGCAAGGCGGAGACCGCCCTCGGCCTGTTCGAGCGCCACGCCGACACCGCCGAGCTGGCCCGCCGGGTCTCGGCGCCGAGCAGCGACCGGGTCACCCCGATGATGTTCGAGCACAAGCTGCTGGAGCAGGCCCGCTCCGACAAGCGGCGGGTGGTGCTCCCGGAGGGCACCGAGGAGCGGGTGCTGCACGCGGCCGAGGTGCTGCTGCGCCGGGGCGTGTGCGACCTGACGCTGCTCGGCCCCGAGGACCGGATCCGCAAGAAGGCCGCGGACCTCGGCATCGACCTCGGCGACACCCAGCTGATCGACCCGGCCGCCTCCGGGCTGCGCGACTCCTTCGCCGAGAAGTACGCGGCCCTGCGCGCCCACAAGGGCGTCACCGTCGAGCTGGCCTACGACGTCGTCTCCGACGTGAACTACTTCGGCACCCTGATGGTCCAGGAGGGCCTGGCCGACGGCATGGTCTCCGGCTCGGTGCACTCCACCGCCGCCACCATCCGGCCCGCCTTCGAGATCATCAAGACCCGGCCGGACGCCTCCATCGTCTCGTCGGTGTTCTTCATGTGCCTGGCCGACAAGGTGCTCGTCTACGGCGACTGCGCGGTCAACCCGGACCCGGACGCCGAGCAGCTCGCCGACATCGCCATCCAGTCGGCGGCCACGGCGGCCCGGTTCGGCGTGGAGCCGCGGATCGCGATGCTGTCGTACTCCACCGGCACCTCCGGGTCGGGCGCCGACGTGGACAAGGTGCGCGAGGCCACCGAGCTGGCCCGCTCGCGCCGGCCGGACCTGAAGATCGAGGGCCCGATCCAGTACGACGCGGCCGTGGAGCCCTCCGTCGCGGCGACCAAGCTGCCCGACTCGGACGTGGCCGGACAGGCGACGGTGCTGATCTTCCCGGACCTCAACACGGGCAACAACACCTACAAGGCCGTGCAGCGCTCGGCCGGCGCGATCGCCGTCGGCCCGGTCCTCCAGGGCCTGCGCAAGCCGGTCAACGACCTGTCCCGCGGCGCCCTCGTCCAGGACATCGTCAACACGGTCGCCATCACGGCGATCCAGGCCCAGACCCCCATCCCGACCGAGAAGGCGTCCCAGCAGTGACCTCCCCCACCCGTGTCCTCGTCCTCAACTCCGGCTCGTCCTCGCTGAAGTACCAGCTGCTGGACATGCGGGACAGCAGCCGGCTCGCGGTGGGCCTCGTCGAGCGCATCGGCGAGCAGACCTCCCGGATCGAGCACACCTGCCTCGCCGGCGGCGGCACCCGCGAGCACACCGGCCCCATCGCCGACCACGAGGCCGCGCTCAAGGCGGTCGCCGAGGAGCTGAGCCGCGACGGCCTCGGCCTGGACTCCCCCGAACTGGCCGCCATCGGGCACCGGGTGGTGCACGGCGGGATGTTCTTCACCGAGCCCACCGTCATCGACGACGAGGTGCTCACCGAGATCGAGCGGCTGATCCCGGTCGCCCCGCTGCACAACCCGGCCAACCTCACCGGCATCCGCACCGCCCGGGCGCTCCGCCCCGACCTGCCCCAGGTCGCCGTCTTCGACACCGCGTTCCACACGACGATGCCGGAGTCCGCGGCGCGCTACGCCATCGACCCGAAGATCGCCGACCGCCACCGGATCCGCCGCTACGGCTTCCACGGCACCTCGCACGCCTACGTCTCCCGCGAGACCGCGCGGCTGCTGGGCAAGGACCCGCGCGAGGTCAACGTGATCGTGCTGCACCTGGGCAACGGCGCCTCCGCCTCCGCGGTGGAAAAGGGCCGCTGCGTGGACACCTCCATGGGACTGACGCCCTTGGAGGGGCTGGTCATGGGTACGCGGTCCGGTGATCTGGACCCGGCGGTCATCTTTCATTTGGCCCGGGTCGGCGATATGTCCATGGACGAGATCGACGCTCTTCTCAACAAGAGGAGCGGTCTGTTCGGTCTGTGCGGGGACAACGACATGCGGGAGATCCGCCGCCGGATCGACGAGGGCGACGAAGAGGCCGCGCTCGCCTTCGACATTTACATTCACCGGATCAAGAAGTACATCGGCGCCTATTACGCGGTGCTCGGCACCGTGGACGCGGTGGCCTTCACCGCCGGGGTCGGCGAGAACGCGGCACCGGTGCGGGAGGCGGCGGTCGCGGGCCTGGAGGGCCTGGGGCTGGCGGTCGACCCGGAGCGCAACGCCGTGCGCGGGGGCGGGGCGCGGCTGATTTCGCCCGAATCCGCCCGGGTGGCGGTCGCCGTGGTGCCGACGGATGAAGAACTGGAGATCGCGACGCAGACCTACGCACTGGTCGGAAAGAACGACTGAATAGCACCTGAGCGGTGTGGCACTCATTTGTATCTTCCGCCAGACGGAATATTCCGTAGCGAAACAAACCGATAGGATCGCCCCATGCGCCGTTCGAAAATCGTCTGTACTCTCGGCCCCGCGGTCGACTCCCACGAGATGCTCGTCGCCATGATCGAGGCGGGCATGAACGTAGCCCGCTTCAACTTCAGCCACGGCACCCACGCCGAGCACCAGGCGCGGTACGACCGCGTCCGGGCCGCCTCCAAGGAGACCGGCCGCCCCATCGGCGTCCTCGCCGACCTCCAGGGCCCGAAGATCCGTCTGGAGACCTTCGCCGAGGGTCCGGTCGAGCTCGAGCGCGGTGACGAGTTCGTCATCACGACCGAGGACGTGCCCGGCGACAAGCACATCTGCGGCACGACGTACAAGGGGCTGCCGGGCGACGTCTCGCGCGGCGACCAGGTCCTGATCAACGACGGCAACGTCGAGCTGAAGGTCCTGGACGTCGAGGGCCCGCGGGTGCGGACGATCGTCATCGAGGGCGGTGTCGTCTCCGACCACAAGGGCATCAACCTGCCCGGCGCGGCCGTCAACGTGCCCGCGCTGAGCGAGAAGGACGTCGAGGACCTGCGCTTCGCCCTCCGCATGGGCTGCGACATGGTCGCGCTGTCCTTCGTCCGGGACGCCAAGGACGTCCAGGACGTGCACCGCGTCATGGACGAGGAGGGCCGCCGCGTCCCCGTCATCGCCAAGGTGGAGAAGCCGCAGGCGGTGGAGAACATGGAGGACGTCGTCGCGGCGTTCGACGCCGTGATGGTCGCCCGCGGTGACCTCGCCGTCGAGTACCCGCTCGAGAAGGTCCCGATGGTGCAGAAGCGCCTGATCGAGCTGTGCCGGCGCAACGCCAAGCCGGTGATCGTCGCGACCCAGATGATGGAGTCGATGATCACCAACTCGCGGCCGACCCGCGCCGAGGCCTCGGACGTGGCCAACGCGATCCTGGACGGCGCCGACGCGGTCATGCTGTCGGCCGAGTCCTCGGTGGGCGCGTACCCGATCGAGACGGTCAAGACCATGTCGAAGATCGTCGCCGCGGCCGAGCAGGAGCTGCTGTCCAAGGGGCTCCAGCCGCTGGTGCCGGGCAAGAAGCCGCGCACCCAGGGCGGTTCGGTGGCCCGCGCGGCCTGCGAGATCGCCGACTTCCTCGGCGGCAAGGGCCTGATCGCGTTCACCAAGTCCGGTGACACCGCGCGCCGGCTCTCCCGCTACCGCGCCACCCAGCCGATCGTCGCCTTCACCACGGACGAGTCGACCCGCAACCAGCTCACCCTGAGCTGGGGCGTCGAGTCCCACGTCGTGCCGTTCGTGAACACCACGGACGAGATGGTCGACCTGGTGGACCAGGAGGTCGCCAAGCTGGGCCGGTTCGACGCGGGCGACACCGTGATCATCACCGCCGGTTCGCCCCCCGGCGTCCCCGGCACCACCAACATGATCCGCGTCCACCACCTGGGCGACCAGAGCAGCTGACCCACCGCACACACCGAGGGCGCCCCCCTGCGACAGGGGCGCCCTCGCTGTCTCCCGACGCTGTCAGACCTCGGCCACCGCCTGCGCGACGGCGTGCGCCAGGGTGTCGAAGTCAGCCCGGTAGAAGCCCAGCCGGATGTGGAACGGCTCCTCGGCGAACACACCGCCGGGCACCAGGAACATGGTGGGCGCGGCGGTCAGCGCGCTGTGCACCATGCGCAGTTCCCGCGGGGTCAGCCGGACGTCGCGTGACACGGTGTCCGGTCCCGCCAGGCGCTCCAGGAGTGCGTCGACCGCCTCCCGTCCCGCGCCGAGCAACAGGAACGCGTCGCCGTCGCGCGTCAGCTTCAGCCGTGTTCTCACCATCGTTCCTCCCGACCGCTGCCGCCGGGGCCGCCCGGCGGCTTGTGCGACCGCTCAGTCGGTCGTGTACACGCGCATGCCGGGGATGTGCAGATCGCCGCCGAACTGGGCCGCCTGGACCACCTTGACGTGGGTGAAGTAGATCGTCGGGATGTTCAGCGGCGGCGGGCTGTCGGGGCTGAAGGTCACCGGCAGCAGCCCGAACAGGTTCCCGGAGATGCTCTCGGTGTACATCACCGTGTCACCGCCGGTGATGGTGGACTTCGAACCCTTGGCGGCCTGGACGTGGTACGTCTTGTCCGCCTGCTTGTCCTTGACCGTCTGGTGCAGGTCCCCGATCTCGGTGCCCTTGGAGATGACGTACTTCAGCACCTTCTTCGTGGTGCCGTTCGCCCGCCTCACCTCCACGACGCCCTGGTAGTCGGCGCCCTTGAGGAGCAGGGAACTGGCGTCCAGGTACCAGGGGTCGTCCGCCACCGCCACCGCGTTGTCGACGCCGCCCTCGTGGTCCGTGGCCGCCGGGCAGTCCTCGGCGGAGGCGGACTCGCTCCCGGACGGGCTCGGTGTGTCCGAGGGAGTGGACGAGGGGCTGGGCGTGGGACTGGAGGACGGGCTGGACGACGGGCTGGAGGACGGGCTGGACGACGGGGTCGGGGTCGCGTCCCCGGCCGGTCCGCCGGTGCCGTCCTCCCCGGTCTTCGTACCGGTGCCGGTGGTGGTGTCGTCGGCCTTCCCGCCCGTGTCCCCGGCGGTCTTCCCACCGGCGCCGGAATCCTCGGCCTCCGGCGACCGGGACTCCGTCGGGGTCGGGTCCGGGGCCTCCGGCGAGGTACCGGTGCCCGTGTCCGCGCCCGTGTCCTTGCCGCCCGTGAGGATGTCACCGATCGTGTCGCCGATGGTGTCCAGGATGTTCCCGTCCCGGGTCTTCTCCGGCGCGTCCGTGTCACCGCCGGAGCCCGAACCCGGGCCGGCCGCACCGGAGTCGGAGGCGGCGGAACCGGAACCCGTTCCGGCCGCACCGGGGGTGTCCGCGTCCGGCACGGCGGAAGGGGAGTCGGAGGCCGCGGTCGGGGTGGGCGTGGCCTCGTCGTCGGAACCTGAATCCGGCGAAGAGGTGCCTTCCTTCTCCCGCGTCTTCCCGCTCTCGCTCCCTTTTCCGCTCCCGGTGGTCTTCGACGGCGACGGCGACCCGGACGCGCTCTCGGAGGCGGACGGCGACGGCGACTGAGAGGGGTCCTTGTCCTTGTCCTTGTCCTTGTCCTCGTCCAGCGCCTTGACGCAGGCCTCGTACTCCTCGCGCGTCATGTCCTTGGCCGACGTGGAGGCCGGCGCGGACGGGGACGACGAGGGGTTGCCGTTGTTGTCGGCGAGGGCCAGCGTGGACGTGAGGCCCATGCCCATGAGCACGGCCGTGGGCATCGCCACGGAGGCTATGGCCTTGCCGGCCGGCATGTGGAACCTGGTGAACAGCGGCTTCCTGGGGGCCGCGTGGCGGGGTCCGGTTCTCGCACGGGACCCGTCCGCGTCACTCCCGCGGGTCACCTCGTCAGCCGGCACTGTGCCTCCCGTTCGCCCCGTTGGCCGGGTTCGTTCCTGACAGGTCGTTCGGCTCGTCCAGCCCGTGCACGCGCTGTTCCGGCAGGGGCACGGCGGCGGGGGAGTCCCCGTGGTCCGCCGCCCCGTCCGTCGGCTGCTGCTGCGGAGGGGCGCCCGGCGCCCAGGCGATGGCCATCGCTCCGCCGGTCAGCGAGCACAGGAACCCGACGACGAAGCCGCCGATGTTGGACAACGGGATGGACACCAGCGCCAGCAGGATCGCCGCGACACCCCCGAAGACCCGGATGTGCTGCTGGAACCAGAGGATGAGCCCGAGAGCGATGAGCAGTCCACCGATGATCAGGGAACTGGAGCCGCCGGGCGTTCCGACCGTCATGCTGAGGTGGCCGAGCTGCAGGTGCGCGTACGGGAAGTACAGGATCAGAAAGCCGCCGAACATGACGAGCAGACCGGCCCAGAACGGACGCGTGCCCCGCCAGGCGCGGAACTGCAGCCTCCGGCGGGTGAACTGGCCGGGTGCGGCGGCAGGAGTCTCGGCGCTCATGGAAAACAGCTCCCTGGTGCGGCGTTGCTGTGGTGGTGATGGGGGCCGGTCACGAAGACACGGCCGGAGGGTGGACGGGCGGGGGCGCCACGGCTCCCCCGCCCGTCAGCTCGCGCTCAGTAGCACTCGATGTCCTTGCCGCTGCCCTTCTGCAACGACATGTGCAGTCCGCTGAGCGTGAAGGTTCCGGCGGTGGTCGCCCACGCCGTCTGCCTCACACCGGTCAGGTCCACCGAGTCCGCCTGCTGGGCGAAGCCGAACGGATTGGCCTGCTTGTTCTGGATCTCGGCGTCCTTTATGCGGGCGCCCTTGAGATCCCGTCCGGCGACGCCGATGTCGAGGCCGTTGAACGTGGCGTCCGCCTGCAGGTCCTCGACGTCGATGTACAGGTTCTTCGCGTGAACCTGCTTCTTCTCGTCGGGGCTGTCGCCCGCCTCCAGCCGCAGCGTGACATCGCCGATGATCGGCACCGGGGTGACGACCGACTGGCACATCTTCTGGATCCGGGCCGTCTCGAAGGCCGAGACCGCGACGGGGTGAGACGCCTTGCCGCCGGTGAGGGTGTATCCCTCGTCGATCGCGCCGTACTGCGAGAACCCGGTTCCGTGCAGCGACTGCGCCGTCACCTTGAACGACTGCCCCGACACACTGAACGAAGCCGCGAGAGCGCCCTGCGCGAGGGCGACACCTATCGCGGCTGTAGCGGCCACGCTGGGCACCATGACCACAGCGAACCGCTTCCATCTGGTCCCGCCACGCACCTGGGACTCCATATTTCCTCCTTCTCGGACGTACATCTCCTGGCCCGGACTCGCCCTCGGTCGGCGGCTCTGCCGGGCAGGGATGGGAGAAGTGCTACGTCCTCGGAAAGGAGAGCGCCCGCACTCGGCGGCGCACTACGCGCCCGAATCACCGGCGATCACCCCCGAGCGACAACCACTGGGTCGCGCCTGACACGCATCACGCACAACCTTGCTGGACAGGCTTCGCCGGGGCGGCGAAGACCCCCCTGCCCTGGACCCGGCGCCACTGCCGCCGGCCCCGCTCGGTGGGGACCCCGACTGCCCCGCGACCCGGCCGGCTGCCGGGGTGCGGGAAGGGACCGAGCGTCGCCGATCGTGGTGCATTCTCGGCCTGGACACAAGGGGGTTCGTTACTGGCTAGTAACGGCGAGATAACCGGAATACGTCCGACCGGTCTCGGAGTGCGACGTACGGTCGCATCACTGGGCAGAGCAAAGCCGTTGATCCCTGGACGAATCCAGACAGACCAACGGCCTCGATTTACTCGCAGTAACAGCGGCCGCGATTCCCAAGATTTGGTAAAGCGCGGCCGCCGTGACGCCTTTGCGGCGAATCTTTCACCACGGCCTCACAGCCGTGGCCGGGTCGTGTCCCCTCAGAAAAGGGCACGCGCGAGGGCCCGGCGAGCCCCCACCACCCGCGGGTCCTCCGGGCCCACGACCTCGAACAGCTCCAGCAGCCGGCGCCGTACGGCGTCCCGGTCGTCACCCGCCGTACGCTGCACGGCCTCGATCAACCGGCCGAACGCGTCCTCGACATGACCCCCCACCAGATCCAGGTCGGCGGCGGCGATCTGCGCCTCGGCGTCCTTGGGCCTGTCCGCGGCTTCCTGACGCACCTTCTGCGGGTCCATGCCCTGCACCCGCTGGAGCAACTCGGCCTGTGCGAGGCCCAGCTTGGCCTCCGGGTGGGCCGGGTCGTCGGCCAGCACGTTCCGGTACGCCCGGGCGGCCCCGTCCAGGTCGCCGGCGTCCAGCGCCTGCGCGGCCGCGTTCAGCGCCGCGTCGTAGGGGCCCTCGGCCGGCGCGGCCACCGCCGCACCGCCCGGCTCGGCCTCCGGGTCGACGGTCAGGCCGGTCAGCCCGAAGCGCTGCTCGGCCACCGCCACCAGCTGGTCCAGGGTCTGCCGGATCTGCTGCTCGCCGGCCGCGCCCTGGAACAGCGGGAGCGCCTGGCCCGCGACGACGGCGAACACGGCCGGGATGCCCTGCACCCCGAACTGCTGCATCAGCATCTGGTTGGCGTCGACGTCGATCTTGGCGAGGAGGAAGCGCCCGTTGTACTCGACGGCCAGTCGCTCCAGGACCGGGCTCAGCTGCTTGCAGGGCTGACACCACTCGGCCCAGAAGTCGATGACGACGGGGACTTCGGCGGAGCGCTGCAGGACCTCCTGCTCGAATCCCGCCTCATCGACGTCGATGACGAGATCGGCCGGGGAGACGGCTCCCGTGCCGCCGTGCCGGGCCGCTTCGGCGCGCGCCTGCTCGGCCTTGGCCTTGGCCTCTTGGGCCGCCTTCACCGCGGCGAGGTCGACGACACCGCTCATGGACATGTTCCGTGGCTGCATGCGTCTATCCTCCCCCGAGCCGGCGCCTGAACGAAAAAGCATGGTGCGGCGCCGGGTCCCCACCCGCGCCGTGTGGCCGCCGCCCGTGTACGTCCCTCACGGGCTTTCGCTACGAGTCGTAGCGTAATGCCAAGAGGGCGCCACGCGACACCGCATCCCGGTGATCTCCCTCACGGCGCCCCCGGACCCGCCGGTTATGGTCGGGACATGCAGAGCCGCACCCCCGCCAGCCGTACCGGACGCCCGCGCAGCGCCGCCGCGGACACCGCGATCCTGGCCGCGACCCGGGAGGCTCTGGTCGAACTGGGCTGGTCCAAGCTCACCCTGTCAGACGTCGCGACCCGGGCCGGGGTTGCCAAGACGACGCTGTACCGCCGCTGGGCCGGCAAGAACGAACTGGTCGTGGACGCCGTCGCGGAACTCTTCGACGAACTCGAGGTCCCCGACCTCGGCAGCCTCGCCGCCGACATCGAGGGCGTGGTCCTCCAGTTCGCGGCCATCCTCGCCCGCCCGGAGGCCAGGAGCGGGCTGATGGCGGTGGTCGCCGAGTCCACCCGCGACGACGCGCTGCGCGAACGCATCCGCGCCTCGATCGTGGACCGGCAGCTGCGCCTGGTCCTCCAGGGCCGCGCCCGCGCCCAGTGCCGCGGCGAACTCCCCCCGGAGCCGGACCCGCAGGAGGCCGCCCGCACGGTCGACCTGATCTTCGACATGGTCGCGGGCGCGGTGGTCCACCGCACCCTGGTCAGCGGCAAACCGGCCGACGGGGAGTGGGTCCACAGCTTCATCCGCATCCTCCTGCTGGGCCTGGTGGGAGCGTCCCGGACGCCGTAGCAACGACGGCGCCGCCCGCCGGGACACTCCCCGGCGGGCGGCGCGTCGGCGATGCGGCCGGAGACCGGCCGCTCCGGTCAGAAGCCGGCCGGCTCCGTGTACACCCCCCACTCGTCCCGCAGCACCCCGCAGATCTCGCCCAGGGTGGCCTCGGCGCGTACGGCGTCCAGCATCGGCTCGATCATGTTGGCCCCGGAGCGGGCCGCCGCCAGCATGCCTTCGAGGGCGGCGCGCACGGCCGGCTCGTCGCGGGCGGCCTTGCGCTCGGCGAGGACGCGGACCTGCTCGCGCTCCACCTCGTGACTGACCCGCAGGATCTCCAGGTCCCCGGTCACCGACCCGGTGTGGACGTTGACGCCCACCACCTTCTTGTCACCCTTCTCCAGCGCCTGCTGGTAGCGGAAGGCGGACTCGGCTATCTCGCCGGTGAACCAGCCGTCCTCTATCCCGCGCAGGATCCCGGAGGTGATGGGCCCGATCGGATGACGCCCGTCCGGGTGAGCCCTGAGGCCCCGCTCCTTGATCTGCTCGAATATCTTCTCCGCGTCCGCCTCGATCCGGTCCGTCAGCTGCTCCACGTACCAGGAACCGCCCAGCGGGTCGGCGACATTGGCGACGCCGGTCTCCTCCATCAGCACCTGCTGGGTGCGCAGCGCGATCTCCGCGGCCTGCTCACTGGGCAGCGCCAGGGTCTCGTCCAGGGCGTTGGTGTGCAGCGAGTTGGTCCCGCCGAGCACGGCGGCCAGCGCCTCCACGGCCGTGCGCACCACGTTGTTGTACGGCTGCTGCGCGGTCAGCGACACACCGGCCGTCTGGGTGTGGAAGCGGAGCCACTGCGCCTTGTCGCTCCGCGCCCCGTAGACGTCCCGCATCCACCGCGCCCAGATGCGCCGGGCCGCGCGGAACTTGGCGATCTCCTCGAAGAAGTCCACGTGCGCGTCGAAGAAGAAGGACAGCCCGGGCGCGAAGACGTCCACGTCCAGGCCGCGGCTGAGCCCCAGCTCGACGTACCCGAACCCGTCGGCCAGGGTGTACGCCAGCTCCTGCGCGGCCGTGGCCCCGGCCTCCCGGATGTGGTAGCCGGAGACCGACAGCGGCTTGTACGCGGGGATGCCCGCCGCGCAGTACTCCATCAGGTCGCCGATCAGCCGCAGATGGGGCTCCGGCTGGAACAGCCACTCCTTCTGCGCGATGTACTCCTTGAAGATGTCGGTCTGGAGCGTGCCGTTGAGCACTCGCGGATCGACGCCCTGGCGCTCGGCGGCGACCAGGTACATGCAGAAGACGGGGACGGCCGGGCCGCTGATGGTCATGGAGGTCGTCACGTCCCCCAGCGGGATGTCCTTGAACAGCACCTCCATGTCGGCGGCGGAGTCGATGGCGACCCCGCAGTGCCCGACCTCGCCGAGCGAGCGGGGGTCGTCGGAGTCACGCCCCATGAGCGTCGGCATGTCGAAGGCGACGGACAGCCCTCCGCCGCCCGCCGCGAGGATCATCTTGTAGCGCTCGTTGGTCTGCTCTGCGTTGCCGAAGCCGGCGAACTGGCGGATCGTCCAGGTGCGGCCCCGGTAGCCGGTCGGATGGAGCCCGCGCGTGAAGGGGTACTCCCCGGGCCAGCCGATCCGCTCGAATCCCTCGTACGTGTCACCCGGCCGGGGCCCGTACACCGGCTCCACGGGGTCGCCGGAGAGCGTGGTGAAGTCCGCGTCCCGCTTGCGTGTGGCGTCGTAACGGGCCTGCCAGCGACGGCGGCCTTCCTCGATGGCGTGAGCGTCCATACCCCCGAATTTACTTGGACGTCCTAGTAAATGTCGATGGCAGACCGCCGCACGGCATCCGTACGGCGGTGTCGCTACGCCTCGGCGACGGCCGGGGTCTGCCCGGCGACCTTGGCGTCGAGCTCGCGGCTGATCCTGCGCTCGACGAAGAACGCGGCGGTGGGAATGGTGCCCGCGATCAGCACCCACAGCTGCTTGCCGACCGGCCACTTCGCCTTGGAGCCCAGGTCGAAGGCGAAGACCAGGTAGACCACGTACAGCCAGCCGTGGGCGATGGCGACGACCCGCGTGAAGTCGGCGGCACCGCTCATGTCCAGTCCGTACTTCGCGATCATGCTCAGGCACAGCAGCACCAGCAGGACACCGGTGGTGTAGGCCAGGACGCGGTAGCGGGTCAGCACGCTCTTTTTCATGGAGTCGAGCGTAACCACCCGTTCCGGGAGATCTTGCCCCGGGTCACTCGTCCGTGAAGTCGTGTGCCGCGATCCGCAGGGGGCGGAACATCGCGAAGATCTCGCGGCACTCCTCCGCGTCGTACACCCCGAGCCCGAAGTCCATGGCCATCAGGTCACGGGTGGCCGCGTCGACCACCTCGCGGCCCTTGTCGGTGATGACGGCGAGGGTGCCCCGGCCGTCGTTCGGGTTGGGGCGCTTGGCCACCAGCCCGGACTTCACCAGCCGGTCCACGGTGTTCGTCACGGACGTGGGGTGCACCATCAGCCTCTCGCCGATCTTGGACATCGGCAGCTCGCCGGCCTTGGAGAAGGTGAGCAGCACCAGCGCCTCGTAACGGGCGAACGTCAGCCCGTACGGCTTGACCACCGCGTCGACCTCCGCGAGCAGGATCTGCTGGGCCCGCATGATGGAGGTAATCGCGGCCATGGAGGGCACGTTTCCCCAGCGCTGCTTCCACAGCTGGTCGGCGCGGGCGATGGGGTCGAACGGAAGGCTGAGAGGCTTGGGCACGTCATCAGACCCTACCGGCCGGTCATATGCCGGTCAGCTCTGTCTCGGCTTTCGGTCACCGCCCGTCCGGGCGCGCAGGGCGAGCGCGCAGCAGCACAGCGTGCCCAGCGCGCCGGCGCCCGCCACGGCCGCCCGCACCCCCACCGCCTGCGCCGCCAGCCCGGCCAGCGTCATGCCCACGCCCTGGGCCGTCATCAGCCCGGCGCTCAGCAGGGTCATGGCCCTCCCGCGCAGCCCCTCGGGCACCGCCCGCACGAACCACTGGTCCAGCCCGAGGGTGTACGCCGCTCCGGCCCCCGACAGCAGCAGGAGCAGCAGGGAGCCGGTGAGCCCGGGGCGCAGGGCGAAGCCGAGGTACGGCAGCGGGGCGAGGCAGAGCAGCGGGAGCGCGATGCGTTCGCGGGCCGGTGGCCGTAGCCGGGCACCGGCGAACAGTTCGCCCGCCACCGTGCCGACGGGCAGCGCGCACATCAGCAGGCCGAGCCCGGCGGGGCCGCTGCCGAGGGCGTCGGCGTAGGGCGCGGCGAGGGCTTCGGGGACGACGGAGAAGGCGGGCGGCACCCAGAACAGCAGGAGCAGCGGGCGGATCCGGGGGTGGGCGAGGACGGCCCGGAGGCCGGGGCCGGGGGCCGCGGGGTGCCGGTCGCGGGCGGGGCGGTGCCGGGTGCCGAGGCGGAGGAGGGTGGCGGAGGCGAGGAAGGTGCCGACGGTGATCAGGAGGGTGTGACGGGGGGTGACGGCGGTGAGCAGCAGGCCGCCCAGGCCGTAGCCGGCGAGCAGGGCGCTCTGGGCGACCATGCGCAGGACGGAGCGGCCGAGCACGAACAGGCCGCCGTCCTCGAGGACGTCGGCGAGCGTGGCCATGCGGGTGCCGGCGAAGACCGGGGAGACGACGGCGAGACAGCAGCGCAGCGCGAGCAGGGCACCGATGCCGGTGCCGGGGGCCGCCATCACGGCCACGCAGGCCGCGCAGACCAGGTCGCAGGTCACCAGCACCCGCCTGGCCGGGAAGCGGTCGGCGACCGGGGCGAGCAGGGTGCCGCCGAGGGCGTACGGCAGGAAGCCCAGGGCGAAGGTGAGGGCGCTCAGCAGGGGTGAGCCGGTGCGGTCGTAGACGAGGACGGAAAGGGCGACCTCGCTGACGATCACGCCGAGCATGGACAGGACGTGCGCGGCGAAGACGGCCCTGAACTCGGGCACGGCGAAGAGACGGCCGTAGCCGGCGGAACGCGCCGGGGCCGTCCGGGAGGGAGCGGACATGCGGGCCAGCGTGCCGGGCGCGGGCGGGCCGGCCGTAGAGTTTCGGCTCAGGCCGAATGCCGGTGCCGTACCGGTGGGAGGGCCGGGCATCCCGTAGGGGCGGAGCGACATCGGGGAGGCGGCCATGACCTCGCACCTGCGCTTCGGCGACGACGACCTCCTGCGCTGCCGGTTCGCGCTCTCGCCGCTGTGGGAGACGCACGAGGCGGTGCGGACCCTGAAGCGGCCGGACCGGCACGGGTATCACGCGCCGTGGCTGCGGCGGATCCGGGCGGCCGCGGCGGGGCTGGATCTGCGGCCGCTGTGGCTGCTGATGCCCCGGCGGGGGCATTCGCCGGACTGGCTCGGGCCTCCGCCGCTCGGGCCGGCCGCCACGTTCGAGGAGGAGATCGAGGCGGTACGGGCGTCGGACCCGGCGGCGGCCCGCGCGGACACCGCCCGTGCGCTGGCCTGCACCCCGGGCGCGCTGGAGTCGGCATACGGCCGGGCGTGGCTGGCGGACCCGGCACGGATGGTGCGGGAGCTGGCGGACGGCCTGGAGCGGGCATGGCGGGTGCTGGTCGAGCCCGACTGGCCGCGGCTGCGGGCCCTGCTGGAGGCGGATGTGGCCTTCCACTCGCGGCGGCTGGCCGAGGTGGGGCTCGGCAGGCTGCTGCCGGAGCTGGACTCCCGGCTGTCCTGGAACGGCCGTGCCCTGACGCTCGCGCTGCACGTCGAGCACGCCCGCGACCTCGACGGCCGGGGGCTGGTGCTGATGCCGAGCGTCTTCTCCTGGCCGGACGTGGTGACGGGTTTCGAGGCCCCGTGGCAGCCCACGCTGGTCTATCCGGCCCGCGGTCTGGCGGGCCTGTGGACGGAGCCCGGCGCGCGGGCCTCCGAGGCGCTGGTACGGCTGCTGGGCCGCAACCGCGCCGCCGTCCTGATGGCGTTGGCGGAACCCGCGGCGACCGGTGTCCTCGCGCACCGGCTGGGCCTCGCGCCGTCCTCGGTCTCGTCCCACCTGACGATCCTGCGCGACGCGGGCCTGCTGACCGCCCGCCGCTACGGCCACCAGGTGCTGTACGAACGGACACCACTGGGGACGGCGCTGGCGTCGGGAGCGTGACGGCCCGTGCCGCAGGACACCGTGCGGCTGTCGGGCCCGTCGTCGCTACTGGGCCCGTCGTCGCAGCTGGTGCCGTACGGCGCGCTGGGCGACCGGGCCCAGGGACTCGACCGCGGCGACCAGGGCCCCGAGCTGCTCCAGGGCGTCCAGGGCCGCTCCGGCCCCGGCCTCGTCCACCCCTTCGTACAGCTCGATGCCGACGAAGGACGCGGCGACCGCGCGCGCCAGCCCCGCCGGGTCGGTGAACTCGCCGAAGGGGGTGGCCGCCAGGACCCGGCGGAGCACCTGCTCGATCTCGGTGATCCACAGGTCGAGCCCGGCGGCGGTGGCCGGGCCCAGGCCGGGGTGGGTCGGGGCGCCGGCCAGCAGCTGGCCGAGCAGGGCGACGTGGCCCCCGGACCGCTCGCGCTCGTGGATCTCGCGGCCGACGGTCAGGAGTTCGGACAGCGTGCCCACCTCGGCGAGCCGCTCCCGGTAGCGGGCCACCGCCTGCTCCGCGCCGTACCGGCAGGCCGCGGCGAGCAGCTCGTCCACGGAACCGAAGTGGTAGAAGACCAGCGCCTGGTTGACGCCGGCCGCCGCGGCCACCGTACGGGCCGAGGTCTTGGCGATGCCCTGTTCGGTGAGGGTGCGCAGGGCGCCCTCCAGCAGCCTGGTCTTGGTCTCCTGGGACCTCGCGGTCTCCGGGCTCATGCGCGCGCCTCCTCCCGCACCGGGCGCAGTCCGGGCCGTACGCCGCAGGTGCGGAGGTCGGTGTACGAGGCGGTGAAGGAGCCCTCGTAGCCGAAGAGCGGCCCGAAGTACCGGTTCACCACGCGTACCCGGACGCGGAAGCGGCCTGCTGTGTCGTCGTAGGACTCGCGCACCTCGGCGGTGGCGCCGACGAGTTCGGGGACGCGGAGGTCCACCGGGCCCTCGCGGAACCGGTGTGTTCCGGAGCGGATGAGCAGGGAACCGTCGGGCTCGGCGTGGAAGTGCAGGTCGGTGGCGAGGTGCTGGTGGGTGCCCAGGTAGTCCAGGACGCGGTCGCCGCGGGGGCCGAGGACCATCTGCGCGTCGAAGCGGCGGGGCCCGCCGGGCAGGTCGAAGGTGCGCACGAAGCTCACCGTCTCACGGCCGAAGCCGTCGGTGTACGGCACGTTCTCGATCACGAAGGGGACGTTCCGGCCGGCTCGCGGGACGAGGATGTTGCGGGTGCCGCCGAGGGCGAGGAACGGCTTCACGAACGCCGGTCCGTGCCAGACGCGGTCCATCACGCCCCGGCCGGTGCACGCCTCGCCGCCGGCCAGGCCCACCGAGAAGCGGCGGCGCAGGGCGGGGTGGAGGCGGTCGAAGGCGGGGCCCATCGCGGTGCGGAAGATCGAGGTCATCGGTGCTTCTCCGGGGGTGTCGAGGTCGTCGCGGCTCCGCCGGCGCCGGCCGGGGAAGGCGCTGCCGCGGGGAGGCGTCCTCCGTGCCGCTCCACGGCCGTCATCCGTGCTCCTCCAGCGTGTTCAGCAGGCGGGGCGCGCGGGCACGGCCGACGGGGGTGCGCAGGCAGCGGCGGGCGGCCGGGGTGCCGGCGAGGGGGGCCTTGAACAGGGCGAGGAAGACGCCGAGGACGAGCAGCAGCGGGCACAGGTAGGCCAGCGTGTCGGCGAAGGGGCCGGGCAGGCCGGGGAGCGAGCCGTGGCCGAGCACGGTCAGGCAGAGGGCGAGGACGAGGGCCCGGACGGTGATCTCCGCGAGCCAGTTGCGCAGGGCCCGCTCGGGGGTGATGCCGCGCTCCAGCCAGAGCCGGAGCCGGTCGAAGGACCAGGCGGTCGCCCAGCCCATGAGCGGGCGGAACAGCAGGCGGTCGGCGAGGGCGCCGAGGGGGCCCCAGCGCGGGCGGTAGTCGTAGCCGGTGAGGAAGCGGACACCGTGGGCGTCGGGCACGTAGCGCCAGTAGCCGCTGCCCTCGGCGATGAGGGACAGGGGGTGCGGGGAGGCGAAGCGCAGGGCGGAGGTGCGGGTGCCGTCCGCGCGTTCCTTCTCGCTGGCGGCGACGCCGGTGCCGGCGACCGTGAGGAAGGGCAGCACGCGCGTGGCGTACCGGAAGCGCTGCGGTTCGCCCTCCGCGCGCGGGAGGTGATCGATCTCGGTGAAACGCAGGTCCCAGCGCTGGTGCCGGGCGGGGTCCTGGGTGCGCGCCCACAGTTCGTCGAGGTCGGCGCGGATGTGCGTCTCTATGTAGAGACCCATGTGTTCCCCCACGTGGGCGCGGTGTTTGAGCGACTGCTCAAAACGTCTGGCGCGAACGTACACCTATTTGAGCGGTCGCTCAAATACCGGGGACGCGAAAACCCCGGCCCTGGGGACCGGGGTTTCGCGGAGGCGGGTCGCGCCTACCGGGCGAGGTACCGCTCGACGGTCTCCACCTTGCTGGTGAGCCCGTCGGTCACGCCGGGACGGATGTCGGCCTTCAGGACGAGCGACACCCGCGGGGCGCGGGCCTCCACGGCGGCGACGGCACGCTTGACGACGTCCATGACCTCGTCCCACTCGCCCTCGACCGAGGTGAACATGGCGTCGGTACGGTGGGGCAGGCCCGACTCGCGGACCACCCGTACGGCGTCGGCGACGTACTCCCCCACGTCCTCACCGACACCGAGCGGCGTCACGGAGAAGGCGACGATCATGCGTTCACGGTTCCTTCCTTGCGGGCACGGGCGGCGATGACGGCGTCCTCGGCCTCGCGGCGCAGCTTGCGCTCGGCGAAGAAGCCGCCGGTGGGCAGCACCGACAGGACGAAGTAGAGGGCGGCCGTCTTCAGCGGCCACTTGGCACGGTTCCAGGCGTCCGCCCAGAAGATCACGTACAGGACGAAGAGGACGCCGTGGATCGCGCCCATCACGGGGACCGCGTCGAAGTCCGTGGTCCGCTTCAGCACCGAGCAGACGAGCAGGATCAGGAAGGACACGGCCTCCGGGGCCGAGACCAGGCGGAGGCGGCGGAGGGCGGTGGCGGTCTTGATGTCCACGGGTCACCTTCGGTGGGAGGGGCGCTGAGGGCACGGTCGTTCGCGCTCTGATTTGTGAACGCACGCACAAGCGTCCCCCCATTGTGGCAAACCGCGCCCCTAGGGGTCCGCTCAGGGTGGGTTTCCACCCGTGGGCCCTGTTCCGCCCACCCGCGCCGCCGCTACTTTCGCAGCGTGGCGATGTTCAGACTCCAGGGCAGCAAGGTGCTCGCCGTCGACATGACCGGGGATGCCGTGAAGGCGAAGAACGGCTCGATGGTCGCGTACGACGGGCAGATGGCCTTCAAGAAGCTGAGCGGCGGCGGCGAGGGGCTGCGGGGGATGGTGACCCGGCGGCTCACCGGCGAACAGATGACGGTGATGGAGGTGAGAGGGCAGGGGACGTGCTGGTTCGCGGACCGGGCGTCCGAGATCAACCTGGTCAGCCTTCAGGGGGACAAGCTCTACGTCGAGGCGGGCAATCTGCTGGCGACGGACGCGGGGCTGCGCACGGGCACCACGTTCACCGGGGTGCGCGGGGCCTCCCAGGGCAACGGCCTGTTCACGACGACCGTGGAGGGCCACGGGCAGGCGGCGATCCTCTCCGACGGTCCGGCGGTCGTCCTCCGGGTGACCCCGCAGTACCCGCTGACCGTGGATCCGGGCGCCTATGTCGCCCACCAGGGCGATGTCCGGCAGTCCTTCCAGTCCGGTGTGACGTTCCGCACCTTCTTCGGGGAGGGCGGCGGCGAGGCCTTCCAGATCCGCTTCGAGGGCGACGGCCTGGTGTACGTGCAGCCGAGCGAGCGGACCACGATCGCGGGGGACGTGTGATGACCTTCCGGGAGCTCAACTCCAAGATGGTGGAGGCGACCGTGGCGCCGGGGCAACGGCTGTTCAGCCAGCGCGGCGCGATGCTCGCCTACCGCGGGGAGGTGTCCTTCACCCCCAACGTCCAGGGCGGCCAGGGCGGGCTGATGTCCATGATCGGGCGGCGGGTGGCCGGCGAGGCGACCCCGCTGATGACCGTGGAGGGCAGCGGCACGGTCTTCTTCGGGCACGGCGGCCACCACGTCCATGTGATCACCCTCTCCGGTGACACGCTCTACGTGGAGGCCGACCGGCTGCTCGCCTTCGAGGGCACCCTGCGGCAGGGCACGATGTTCATGGGCTCCCAGGGCGGGGTGATGGGCCTGGTGCGCGGGCAGGTCACCGGACAGGGGCTGTTCACGACCACGCTCCAGGGGCACGGCTCGGTGGCGGTGATGGCGCACGGCGGCGTCTTCGAGGTGCCGGTCACCCCGCAGCGCCCGGTCCACGTCGACCCGCAGGCGTACGTCGCCCATCACGGCGAACTCCGCAACAGACTGTCCACCGCGCTCGGCTGGCGCGAGATGGTGGGCCGCGGCTCCGGCGAGGCCTTCCAGCTGGAGCTGAGCGGCAACGGCACGGTGTACGTCCAGGCGTCGGAGGAGAAGCTGTGAGCGCGTACGGAACCCCGGGCACCGGACCGGTCGTGCACGACCCGCTGACGCTGCCCGCCGCCGACAACGTCAACGCGTACACCTTCTGCGTGGAGCTGACGGGCGGGCAGTGGTTCCTGCAGAAGGGGAAGATGATCGCCTACTACGGGACGATCACGTTCAACGGCATCGGGCACGGGCGACTCGACCGTCTCGTCCGTACGTCGTTTCATTCGCCACTGCACGCGAGCGACTGGGTCGTGGCGGAGGGCTCAGGGAAGATGCTGCTGGCCGACCGGGCCTTCGACGTCAACTCCTACGATCTGGACGACGGGAACTTGACCATTCGCGCGGGCAATCTGCTCGCTTTTCAGCCAAGTCTCGCGCTCAAACAGTCGATCGTCCCGGGTTTTCTGACCCTCATCGGAACCGGCACGTTCGTGGCCGCATCAAACGGTCCGGTGGTGTTCGTGGAACCGCCGATCCGGGTGGACCCGCAGGCGCTCGTCGGGTGGGCCGACTGCCCGTCCCCGTGCCATCACTACGACCATGGGTACCTGACGGGTGTACTGGGCGGTCTACGTGCGATGACGGGCCTCGGCGGGGTCTCCGGGGAGGAGCACCAGTTCGAGTTCGTCGGCGCGGGGACGGTCCTGCTGCAGTCGACCGAGAGCCTCATGGACGAGGCGGCGACGGGGGCGGTTCCGTCGGAACCGGGGGTCCCCGGGGGTGGCGGAACGGCACCGGGTGGACACGGTCCGCAATCGACGGGTGCACCGCGCCTTCCCGGACAGCTGGGAGACCTCCAGCGTCGCTTCGGGCTGTGAGCGGTAGTCTGCGGAGTGTGACGTCGAACGCGTGCGCACGTCACACCACCCGAAATAGTTCGCCATTCAACTTCTTAGGTAGACTTCATTCATGGAGACCGAGACGGCCACGCGCTGGCTGACCGATGCGGAGCAGTGCGCCTGGCGCACCCACCTGGAGGTCAACAGGCTGTTGACGTACCAGCTCGAGAAGGATCTGCAGCCGTTCGGCCTGACAATGAACGACTACGAGATCCTGGTGAACCTGTCCGAGTCCGAGGACGTACGGATGCGGATGAGCGACCTGGCCTCCGCGACCCTGCAGTCCAAGAGCCGGCTCTCGCACCAGATCACGCGCATGGAGAACGCCAACCTGGTGCGCCGCGAGAACTGCGACACGGACCGGCGGGGGCTGTACGCCGTACTCACGGACCACGGCATGGAGACGATGCGGAAGGTCGCCCCGCACCACGTGGCCTCGGTGCGCCGGCACTTCATCGATCTGCTGTCCCCGGACGCGCTGATGGAACTGGAGAAGGCGCTCAAGCCGGTCGCCGAACACCTGAGAGGCCAGCGGGGACGCCCCTGAGCCGCGCCGGTGAGGCCCCCCGGACACGGCGGCCCACCGGGCGGGGACCGGACGCGGGCACCTGCCGGGCGGCCCCGGGCTGCGGCACTCCCCGGACGGGGAACGGCCCTCCTGCCGGGCGGGGCTGCGGCACTCCCCGGGCGGGGGCCGGGCGGCTCCGGGCTGCGGCACTCCCCGGGCAGGGAACGGCCCTCCTGCCGGGCGGGCTGCGGCACTCCCCGGGCGGGGGCCGGGCGGCTCCGGGCTGCGGTACTCCGCGGGCGGAGGCCGGGCCGCCTACCGGGACCCGCCGGGTGAGGTCATGTGCCCCGCCCACGTCCACCGGGCACGGGCGGGGCACCCGCCGAGGTCCCCCGGGCGGGGGACAGCCCTCCTGCCGGGCGGGGGACGGCCTTCTTGCCGGGCGGGGAGGGGTCCGCTTGCCGGAACTCACCGGGCAGGGACGGGTCCCGCCTGCCGGAACTCACCGGGCAGGGACGGCCCACTCACCGGCACCCGCCAGGCGGGGCCGCTCCGCTCACCGGCGTCCACCGGGCAGGGACGCCCCGCTCACCGGCACCCGCCAGACAGAGCCAGCCCACCCACCGACACCCGCCAGGCGAGGCCGCTCCGCTCACCGGCGTCCACCGGGCAGGGGCGCCCCGCTCACCGGCACCCGCCAGACAGAGCCAGCCCACCCACCGACACCCGCCGGGCGAGGCCGCTCCGTTCACCGGCGTCCACCGGGCAGGGACGCCCCGCTCACCGGCACCCGCCAGGCGGGGCCGCTCCGCTCACCGACGTCCACCGGGCAGGGACGCCCCGCTCACCGGCACCCGCCAGACAGAGCCAGCCCACCCACCGACACCCGCCAGGCGAGGCCGCTCCGCTCACCGACGTCCACCGGGCAGGGACGCCCCGCTCACCGGCACCCGCCAGACAGAGCCAGCCCACCCACCGACACCCGCCAGGCGAGGCCGCTCCGCTCACCGGCGTCCACCGGGTGGGGCCGGAATCGCTCACCGGCACCCGCCGGGTGCCGGCTCCGCCGCCCGCGTCACCCGGCCCGCACCGTCGGCCCGGCCGACGTCCTCGGCTCCCCGGCCCCGCCCGTGTCCTCAGCCCGGCCGGCCCGGCCGGCGCCGTCCCTGCCCGCCCCGCTCACCGCCGAACGCACCCGGCTCGCCCAGCCGGTGACCGCTGCGGCGGATGTGGCCGCTGTCAGGGCGGTGGCGCCTGCCAGGGCGAAGCACAGGGGGAGGGGGAGGCGGTCGATCAGCAGGCCGGCCGCCAGGGCGCCGGCCGAGCTTCCCGCGTTCACACCGGCGTTCACCCAGGCGCCGGCCCGGGTGCGGGTGTCCTCCGTCGCCGTCTCGTCGGCCAGGACGTACGCGGCCGTCATCGCGGGGGCGAGGAAGGCGCCCGCGAGGGCCAGCACCCCCGACAGGGTCCACAGGCCGGGGGCCAGGCCCGCCGCCGCCAGCACCAGGCCGAAGGCCGCCGCGAGCCGGTACAGCCGGGCCCGGGCGGCCCCGCGCCGGCGCACCGCACCGCCCACGAGCCCGCCGAGCGCGCTGCCCGCCGAGAGGGCGCCCAGCACCCAGGGGACCGGCGCGGTGCCGTAGGAGTGGGCCGCGGCGAAGGCCAGCACCAGCAGTTCCACGGCGCTGAGGGCCAGCCCGAGACCCAGTGCGACCACGACCGCCGGCAGCAGGCCCCGTACCGGGACGGGCCGTGCCCGGCGGACGGCGGGGCGGCGCGGGCCGGTGAGCGCCGGGGAGGTGACGAAGACGCAGGTGCCGGCCACGTTCAGGGCGGCGCTCAGCAGGATTCCGGCGGCCGGCGGGGTGACGCCGAGGAGGGCGCCGACCAGCGCCGGCCCGGAGACGTACAGCAGTTCCTCGGCGACGCCGTCGAGGCTGTAGGCGCGCCACAACAGGGCGTCGTCCGGCATCAGTCGCGACCACACGGCGCGCATGACCGGCCCCAGCGGCGGGGCGCAGCAGCCCGCGAGCGCGGCGGCCCCGGCGACGGCCGCCGCCGGGGCGCCCGGGCGCCAGGTCAGGGCGGCCAGGACGGCCAGCAGGGCGCCGTAGAGGACCGACATGGGCAGCAGGGTGCGGCGCGGGCCGTGGCGGTCGACGAGGGCGGCGCGCAGCGGCAGCAGCAGGACCGTGGTGGCGCCGAACAGGGACAGCACGGCGCCGGAGACGGCCCAGGAGCCGGTGGCGCCGGTGACGGACAGCGGCACCGCCAGGCCCGCCGTGCCGTAGGAGAGGCGGGCCGTCAGGGCGGCGGTGAAGGTGCGGCGGGCCTGGGGCACGCGGAGCACGGCGGCGTACGAGGGCCGCGAAGGGGGCGTGGGCACGCGGGAGTTCCTCTGTGGGAGGCGGAAAAGGGAACACCTGGGGGCGGGTGGCCGGCTGTGCGGCCCCGTTCGCCCGGGTGTGCCCTACGCCATGAGGAGGAACATGCCGGTCACGGTAGCAGTGTGATCACCGGACCGGCCAGGGTTCAGCCCTGGGTCAGTCCCGCGACCAGTTCGTCCGCCGCGCGGTAGGGGTCCAGTTCGCCGGCGACGATGCGTTCGGCCAGGGCGCCGAGCCGGCGGTCGCCGTGCAGGTCGCCGATGCGTTCGCGCAGCGCGGTGACGGCGATGGTCTCCACCTCGCGGGCCGCGCGGGCCGCGCGGCGCTCGGCGAGGACGCCCCGCTCCTCCATCCAGGCCCGGTGCTTCTCCAGGGCCTCCACGACCTCGTCGACGCCCTCGGCGCGGGCGGCGACGGTCTTGACGATGGGCGGACGCCAGTCACCGGGACCGCGGGCCTCGCCCAGGCCCAGCATGTGGTTCAGCTCGCGGGCGGTGGCGTCGGCGCCGTCCCGGTCGGCCTTGTTGACCACGTAGACGTCGCCGATCTCCAGGATCCCGGCCTTCGCGGCCTGGATGCCGTCACCCATGCCCGGGGCGAGCAGCACCACGCTGGTGTCGGCCTGGGAGGCGATCTCGACCTCGGACTGGCCGACGCCGACCGTCTCGACCAGGATCACGTCGCAGCCCGCCGCGTCCAGCACCCGGATGGCCTGCGGGGCGGCCCAGGCCAGCCCGCCGAGGTGGCCGCGGGTGGCCATGGAGCGGATGTAGACGCCGGGGTCGGAGGCGTGGTCGGACATCCGGACCCGGTCGCCGAGCAGGGCGCCGCCGGAGAACGGCGAGGACGGGTCGACGGCCAGGACGCCGACCCTCCTGCCCTGCTTGCGGTAGGCGGTGACCAACGCGGAGGTGGAGGTCGACTTGCCGACGCCGGGCGAGCCGGTCAGGCCCACCACATAGGCGTTGCCGGTCAGCGGGGCCAGCGCCGCCATGACCTCCCTGAGCTGCGGTGACGCCCCCTCCACCAGGGAGATCAACCGGGCCACGGCCCGCGGCCGGCCTTCCCTGGCCTGGGCCACCAGAGAGGAGACGTCCTGCATCACAGCTCCGTTCACTTCACCGACGTACCGGAAGGGACCTACGGGTTCTCAGGCCTTCGGCACCCGCACGATCAGCGCGTCGCCCTGGCCGCCGCCGCCGCACAGCGCGGCGGCCCCGACCCCGCCGCCCCGGCGCTTGAGCTCCAGCGCCAAGTGCAGCACGAGGCGGGCGCCGGACATGCCGATCGGGTGGCCCAGCGCGATGGCGCCGCCGTTGACGTTCACCTTTTCCGTGGACACGCCGAGGTCCTTCATTGACTGCACGGCGACCGCGGCGAAGGCCTCGTTGATCTCGATCAGGTCGAGGTCGGAGACGTCCAGGCCCTCCTTCTCCAGCGCGTGCCGGATGGCGTTGGACGGCTGCGACTGGAGGGAGTTGTCGGGGCCGGCCACATTGCCGTGCGCGCCGATCTCGGCGAGCCACTGAAGGCCCAGTTCCTCGGCCTTGGCCTTGCTCATCACGACCACGGCGGCGGCGCCGTCGGAGATCTGCGAGGAGGAGCCGGCGGTGATCGTGCCGTCCTTGGCGAAGGCCGGGCGCAGCTTGCCCAGGGACTCCACGGTGGTGTCGGCGCGGATGCCCTCGTCCTTGCTGAACAGCACCGGGTCGCCCTTGCGCTGCGGGATCTCCACCGGGGTGATCTCGGCCTCGAACAGGCCGTTCTTCTGGGCGGCGGCGGCCCGCTGGTGGGACAGGGCGGCGATCTCGTCCTGCTCGGGGCGCTTGATGCCGAGGCGGGTGTTGTGCTTCTCGGTGGACTCGCCCATCGGGACGTTCTCCCACGGGTCGGTCAGGCCGTCGTGGGCCATCGCGTCGAGCATCTGGAGCGCGCCGTACTTGTAGCCCTCGCGGGAGCCCGGCAGCAGGTGCGGGGCGTTGGTCATGGACTCCTGGCCGCCCGCCACGACGATGTCGAACTCGCCGGCGCGGATCAGCTGGTCGGCGAGGGCGATGGCGTCGAGGCCGGAGAGGCACACCTTGTTGACGGTGAGCGCCGGCACGTTCATCGGGATGCCGGCCTTGACGGCGGCCTGGCGGGCCGGGATCTGGCCGGCGCCGGCCTGCAGCACCTGGCCCATGATCACGTACTGCACCTGGTCGCCGCCGATGCCCGCACGGTCGAGGGCGGCCTTGATCGCGAAGCCGCCGAGGTCGGCTCCGGAGAAGGACTTCAGGGAGCCCAGCAGCCGCCCCATGGGCGTGCGGGCGCCCGCGACGATCACCGAGCTGGTCGTTCCAGAAGACATGAGGTGCGATCCCCTTCCAGCTGCGCGCAGCCGAGGAGTGAACGAGGGTTTACTTCGAATGTACTGAGCGGTTGGACATGCCGTCATCGGCCCGTCGGTGTGATCGCGCGCACGTTGCGTAACCACCCGGGGAGCGCTGCACTGAATCCATGCTGACGCGAATCGACCACATCGGGATCGCCTGCCACGACCTCGACGCGACCGTCGAGTTCTACCGGGCCACGTACGGCTTCGAGGTGTTCCACACCGAGGTCAACGAGGAGCAGGGCGTGCGCGAGGCCATGCTCCGGATCAACGGCACCTCCGACGGCGGCGCCTCCTACCTCCAGCTGCTGGAACCGGTCCGCGAGGACTCCACGGTCGCCAAGTGGCTCGCGAAGAACGGGGAGGGCGTCCACCACATCGCCTTCGGCACCGCGGACGTGGACGCCGACTCCGAGGAGATCCGGGGCAAGGGCGTGCGGGTGCTCTACGACGAGCCCCGGCGCGGCTCCATGGGGTCGCGGATCACGTTCCTGCACCCCAAGGACTGCCACGGTGTCCTCACAGAACTGGTCACTTCGGCCCCTGTTGAGTCGCCCGAGCACTGACCCCCGTACATAAGGGCCGGTAGGGTTGGGGGCGGTCGTCCCGTCAACCGGGGCGACCGGGTCCTGCCGTTGCGGGCGGGACCGAGCCGGGGCCCGGGTTTCGGGGGCGAGCGTCGGGGCAGCAGCCCGTGTTCCGCCGTCTGTCCGACACCCTTCCCCGGGGGCCCCGTTCGGCGGTTGGACGGAGCTCGTTGGAGAAGCTGACCAGGGGACGGATGGGACCGCGCAGTGCGGGGCTACGAGAGCCAGGAGCGAGAGCCGGCGGCTGACGTCGACCACCTCTCTCGGTTCGAGGCCGAGATGAAGCGGCTGAGGACCGAGCGGGAGAAGGCGATCCAGCACGCCGAGGACCTCGGCTACCAGGTCGAGGTGCTGCGCGCCAAGCTGCACGAGGCGCGCCGTACCCTCATGACCCGGCCCGCCTATGACGGCGGCGACATCGGTTACCAGGCCGAGCAGTTGCTCCGTAACGCCCAGATGCAGGCCGAGCAGCTGCGCCAGGACGCCGAGCGGGAGCTGAGCCAGGCCCGCGCGCAGACCCAGCGCATCCTCCAGGAGCACGCCGAGCAGGCCGCCCGGCTCCAGGCGGAGCTGCACCAGGAGGCGGTGACCCGGCGCCAGCAGCTCGACCAGGAGCTGGCCGAGCGCCGCGCCACCGTCGAGTCGCACGTCAACGAGAACGTGGCGTGGGCGGAGCAGTTGCGCGCCCGCACCGAGCAGCAGGCCCGCCGGCTGCTGGAGGAGTCCCGCGCGGAGGCCGAGCAGGCGCTGGCCGCCGCCCGCGAGGAGGCCGAGCGGCTGACCCGTCAGGCCCGGGAGCGGCTGCGCGACGAGGCCGAGGCCGCCCGCGCCGAGGCCGACCAGATCCTGCGCCGGGCCCGCGCGGACGCCGAGCGGCTGCTGAACGCGGCCTCCACGCAGGCGCAGGAGGCCACCGAGCACGCCGAGCAGCTGCGCACCGCTACGGTCACCGAGTCGGACGCGGCCCGCCGGCAGGCCGCCGAGCTGAGCCGGGCCGCCGAGGAGCGGATGGCGGCGGCCGAGGAGGCGCTACGCAAGGCGCAGACCGAGGCCGAGAAGGTGGTCACCGAGGCGAAGGAGGCCGCCGCCAAGGCCCTGTCGAGCGCCGAGGCCGCCAACGAGACGCGGACGCGCACCGCCAAGGAGCAGGTCGCCCGGCTGGTCGAGGAGGCCACCAAGGAGGCCGAGCACACCCGCTCCGAGGCCGAGCAGCTGGTCGCGGACGCCCGCGCCGAGGCCGAGAAGATCGTCGCCGAGGCTGCCGAGAAGGCCCGTACGATCGCCGCCGAGGAGACGGCCACCCAGCTGTCCAAGGCGGCCAAGACCGCCGAGGACGTGCTCAACAAGGCGTCGGAGGACGCCCGGAAGACGACCCGGGCCGCCGCCGAGGAGGCCGAGCGGATCCGTTCCGAGGCCGAGGCGGAGGCGGACCGGCTGCGCGCCGAGGCGCACGACATCGCCGAGCAGCTCAAGGGCGCGGCCAAGGACGACACCAAGGAGTACCGGGCCAAGACGGTCGCGCTCCAGGAGGAGGCCCGCCGGCTGCGCGGCGAGGCCGAGCAGTTGCGCGCCGACGCGGTGTCCGAGGGCGAGTCGATCCGCGCCGAGGCCCGCCGCGAGGCCGTCGCCAAGATCGAGGAGGCGGCCAGGTCCGCCGAGGAGCTGCTGGGCAAGGCCAAGGCGGACGCCGAGGAGCTGCGGCAGACCGCGACCGCCGACAGCGAGAAGGTCCGTACGGAGGCCGCCGAGCGCGCCACCGCGCTGCGCCGGCAGGCCGAGGAGACCCTGGAGCGCGCCCGCGAGGAGGCCGAGCGGCTGCGCGCGGAGGCCGCCGAGCAGGCCGAGACGGCCCGCGCGGACGCCGAGAAGGCGGCGCGGGAGCTGCGCGAGGAGACCGAGAAGGCCGTCGAGGCCCGCCGGGCCGAGACCGCCGAGGAGCTGTCCCGGCTGCAGACGGAGGCGCAGGAGCGGCTGGCGTCGGCCGAGCAGGCCCTCGCCGACGCCCGCGAGGAGGCCGCCCGGATCCGCCGGGAGACCGCCGAGGAGAGCGAGCGGCTGCGCGCGGAGGCCGCCGAGCGGATCCGTACGCTCCAGCAGCAGGCCGAGGCCGAGGCCGAGCGGCTGCGCACCGAGGCCGCGTCCGACGCGTCCGCCTCCCGCGCCGAGGGCGAGGCCCTCGCCGTGCGGCTGCGGTCGGAGGCAGCCGCGGAGGCGGAGCGGCTGAGGACGGAGGCGCAGGACACCGCCGACCGGGTGCGCGCGGAGGCGCAGGCCGCCGCCGAGCGGCTGGGCGCCGAGGCATCCGAAACGCTGGCCGCCGCGCAGGAGGAGGCCGCCCGGCGCCGCCGCGAGGCCGAGGAACTGCTCGGGGCCGCCCGCGAGGAGGCCGACCAGGAGCGGCAGCGGGCCCGGGAGCAGAGCGAGGAGCTGCTGGCCGCCGCCCGCAAGCGGGTCGAGGAGGCGCAGGCCGAGGCGACCCGGCTGGTGGAGGAGGCCGACCGGCGGGCCGGCGAGATGGTCGCCGCGGCCGAGCAGCACGCCCAGCAGGTCCGGGACTCCGTCGCCGGGCTGCACGAGCAGGCGCAGGAGGAGATCGCCGGGCTGCGCTCGGCCGCCGAGCACGCGGCGGACCGTACCCGGCGGGAGGCCGAGGAGGAGGCGGACCGGGTCCGCTCCGACGCCTACGCCGAGCGGGAGCGGGCCGGCGAGGACGCGGCCCGGATCCGGCGCGAGGCGCACGAGGAGACGGAGGCCGCGAAGGCGCTGGCCGAGCGGACGACGGCGGAGGCGATCGCCGAGGCCGAGCGGCTGCGCGCGGACGCGGGCGAGTACGCGCAGCGGGTGCGTACCGAGGCGTCGGACGCGCTCGCCGAGGCGGACCAGGCGGCGGCCCGTACCCGGGCGGACGCCCGCGAGGACGCCAACCGCATCCGCTCGGACGCCGCCACCCAGGCCGACACCCTCATCACCGAGGCCCGCAGCGAGGCCGAACGGCTCCAGACGGAGACCGCCGCGGAAGCCGAGCGGGTGCGCACCGAGGCGGTGACGGAGGCCGAGCGGCTGCGGAGCGAGACGGCCGCCGAGGCGGAGCGGATCCGTACGGAGGCGTCCCGGACGCTCACCGAGGCCGACGAGGCGGCGACGCGTACCCGGGCGGAGGCCCGCCAGGACGCCAACCGCATCCGCTCGGACGCCGCCACCCAGGCCGACACCCTCATCACCGAGGCCCGCAGCGAGGCCGAACGGCTCCAGACGGAGACCGCCGCGGAAGCCGAGCGGGTGCGCACCGAGGCGCTGGCCGAGGCGGACCGGGTGCGCACGGAGGCGGTGGCGAACGCCGAGCAGCTGGTCGGGGACGCCACCGGCGACGCCGAGCGGCTGCGGGCGGAGGCCGCCGAGACGGTCGGTTCCGCGCAGGCGCACGCCAAGCGGGTGCGGGCGGAGGCCGAGCGCACGAAGGCGGACGCCGAGGCCGAGGCCGAACGGCTCGTCAGCTCCGCGCGCGAGGAGGCCGAACGGACCCTGGACGAGGCCCGCAAGGACGCCAACAAGCGGCGTTCGGAGGCGGCCGAGCAGGTCGACAAGCTCATCACGGAGACCACGGCGGAGGCCGACAAGCTGCTCGCCGAGGCGCAGGCGCAGGCCCTGAAGACCACGGCGGACGCCGAGTCGCAGGCCGACGCGATGGTGGGCGCGGCCCGCAGCGAGGCCGAGCGGATCGTCGCCGAGGCGACCATCGAGGGCAACTCGGTGGTGGAGAAGGCCCGTACGGACGCGGACGAGCTGTTGGTCGGCGCGCGCCGGGACGCCACCGCGATAAGGGAGCGCGCCGAGGAGCTGCAGAGCCGGATCACCACGGAGATCGAGGAGCTGCACGAGCGGGCCCGCCGCGAGGCCGCCGAGACGATGAAGTCGACCGGCGACCGCTGCGACGCGCTCATCAAGGCCGCCGAGGAGCAGCTGGCGAAGGCCGAGGCGAAGGCCAAGGAGCTGGTCTCGGAGGCCGGCTCCGAGGCGGGCAAGGTGCGGATCGCCGCGGTGAAGAAGGCGGAGGGTCTGCTCAAGGAGGCCGAGCAGAAGAAGGCCCGCCTGGTCAAGGAGGCCGAGGAGCTGAAGGCCGAGGCGGTCCGCGACGCACGGCGTACGGTGGAGGAGGCCGAGGAACTGAAGGCGGAGGCGATCCGCGAGGCGCGGCGCACCGTCGACGAGGGCAAGCGGGAGCTGGAGATCCTGATGCGCCGGCGCGAGGACATCAACGCCGAGATCTCCCGGGTGCAGGACGTCCTGGAGGCACTGGGGTCCCTCGACGCGCCCGCGTCCGGCAAGGACGGCGGGGTCAAGGCGGGCGCCTCGGTGGGCGCCCCCCGTTCGGGTGGCAAGGCGTCAGAGGGCTAGCGTTCAGGGAGGATTCCGGTGTTTTCTGGTGGCTTTGCCCATCTCCTCGGCCGGCCGTCCGGCGGTGGGCCACTCGAAAGAGGTGCCATTCTCCAGATCAAAACCGTATCCGCTCGATGACACACCGCTGCGGCGCCTAGGATTCCTTTTATCACCTCACTCACCGGTCTCATTCGACAGGAACCCCATGAGCGACACTTCCCCCTACGGCTTCGAGCTTGTGCGGCGTGGATACGACCGCGCTCAGGTGGACGAACGAATCTCCAAGCTCGTCTCCGACCGTGACAGTGCTCTCGCCCGGATCACCGCCCTGGAGAAGCGCATCGAGGAGTTGCACCTCGAGACGCAGAACGCCCAGGCCCAGATCACGGACGCCGAGCCGTCGTACGCGGGTCTCGGCGCGCGAGTCGAGAAGATCCTGCGGCTGGCCGAGGAAGAGGCCAAGGAGCTGCGTGAGGAGGCCCGGCGGGCGGCCGAGCAGCACCGCGACCTCGCCGAGTCGGCGGCCCAGCAGGTCCGCAACGACGCCGAGGCGTACGCGGCCGAGCGCAAGGCCAAGGCCGAGGACGAGGGCGTCCGGATCGTCGAGAAGGCCAAGGCCGACGCGGCCCAGCTGCGCACCGAGGCACAGAAGGACGCGCAGTCCAAGCGGGAGGAGGCGGAGGCCCTCTTCGAGGAGACCCGCGCCAAGGCCGCGCAGGCCGCCGCCGACTTCGAGACCAACCTGGCCAAGCGGCGCGAGCAGTCCGAGCGGGATCTGGCGTCGCGTCAGCAGAAGGCGGAGAAGCGGCTCGCCGAGATCGAGCACCGGGCCGAGCAGCTGCGCCTGGAGGCGGAGAAGCTGCGCACCGACGCCGAGCGCCGGGCCCGGCAGACGGTGGAGACCGCCCAGCGGCAGGCCGAGGACATCGTGGCCGACGCCAACGCCAAGGCGGACCGGATCCGTTCGGAGTCCGAGCGCGAGCTGGCGGCGCTCACCAACCGCCGCGACAGCATCAACGCGCAGCTGACGAACGTCCGCGAGATGCTGGCCACGCTGACCGGCGCCGCGGTGGCCGCGGCCGGCACGTCCAGCGACGACGAGCCGGTCTCCCGGAGCGTTCCGGCACAGCAGTCCCGGTAGCCGTGGGCACCGGCAGGTGAAGGGGCGGCGGGGCCGGTCCCGCCGCCCCTTCGCCGTTCACGGACGCAGCCCGTGCAGGGGCGGTTCGTCGGTGCCGTCACCGTTGACCACCACCCAGGTGCCGTCCGCTCGCAGCGGCTGGGTGGGCGACCGGGGCGGGCCGGGTGGCACGGACCGTGCTGCCGCCGTCCTCCCCGATGGTGTCCCCGTGGGCCGCGTCGAGGGGGAACAGGGGCCTATTACCGCCGAGTACGACCACCCGGCCGTGGTCCGCCGGCACCGGGCTGGCGACGCCCGCCGTGCCCGCGTGCCGCAGCCGCCGCCCGCCGCCCGTGCCGCAGCCGCCGCCCGTCGCGCGGGTCGCAGCCGGATACGTGCTCGGCGCGGTAGCTCCACCGCGAGCCCGGCGGCGGCCCCCTCGGCCGGCACCGCGAGGCCCCCGCGCCAGGGCACGCGCGGTCTGCCGGCTCTCCCCCGTGTCTCCCCCGACCCTGTCATGTCCCGATGATCAAGGAGGCTGGAGCATACCCCGGCCGCCCGGCCTGCGGGCCCCCTCGGCCCGCGGGTGGTCTCCCGGCTGGGCGATGACACACCCTGTGGTCCCCGGGCCGGGCTCGGGCGCTCGGCCCTGCGGGTGCTCGCCGCGGCGGCGGGCGGCTGCGACCGCCCCGGGCGCCGGGACGCCCGGCAGCCCCGGCGGCCGGGCCCGCGCGCCGTCCCGGCTTTACGTTCTCTTGGGCGGAACCGTCAGCGCCTGGATATCCTCCTAACCCTTACGGGGGCGTGTGCCCCGCCTTCCTGAACCTTTCCGATGGGTGCGGAGCATGATCGAGGCTGTCGGCCTGACCAAGCGCTACGGCGACAAGACCGCCGTGTACAACCTTTCCTTCCAGGTGCGGCCAGGCGCCGTGACCGGCTTCCTCGGGCCCAACGGCTCGGGCAAGTCCACGACGATGCGGATGATCCTCGGGCTGGACAACCCCACCTCCGGATCGGTCACCATCGGCGGCTATCCGTACCGCAAGCTGCCCAACGCACCCCGGCAGGTCGGCGCGCTGCTCGACGCCAAGGCCGTGCACGGCGGCCGGTCCGCCCGCAACCACCTGCTGAGCCTCGCCCAGCTGTCGGGCATCCCGGCCCGCCGGGTGGACGAGGTGCTGGGCGTGGTCGGTCTCCAGGACGTGGCCAAGAAGCGCTCCAAGGGCTTCTCCCTGGGCATGGGCCAGCGCCTCGGCATCGCCGCCGCGCTGCTCGGCGACCCGCAGGTGCTGCTCTTCGACGAGCCGGTCAACGGCCTCGACCCCGAGGGCATCCTGTGGGTCCGCAACCTGATGAGGGCGCTGGCGGCGGAGGGCCGTACGGTCTTCGTCTCCTCCCATCTGATGAGCGAGATGGCGCTGACCGCCGACCACCTCATCGTGATCGGACGCGGTCAGCTGCTCGCCGACATGAGCGTGACGGACTTCATCTCGGCGAACTCGGCCGACTTCGCGCGCGTGCGCACCCCCGACACCGAGCCGCAGCTGCGGGAGAAGCTCAGCGCCGCGCTCGCCGAGGCGGGCGGGCACGTGCTGCCCGAGCAGGACGGCGCGCTGCGGGTGACCGGGCTGCCGCTGCCCCGCATCAGCGACCTCGCGCACGAGGCGGGCGTCCGGCTGTGGGAGCTGTCCCCGCACCAGGCCTCGCTGGAGGAGGCGTACATGCGGATGACCCAGGCCGCCGTGGACTACCGCTCGACCGTCGACCAGAAGGCGGGCCTCCAGCAGCCGCTGCCGCCCGGCGCCCAGCCGCCCGTGCCGGTCCCCGGCCAGGGCCAGCCCGGCTGGTACGCCCCACCGCCGCCGCAGCAGGGCGGCCAGGCCTTCGCGATGCCTCCGGGCGGCGGCCCGTACGGGGTCGCACCGGGGAACGCGCCGGGCGCCCCGGCGAACGGGTACGGCGCTCCGGGCCCGGGGGCGGGTACGGCCAATCCGTACGCCCAGCCGGCCGCCCCGGCCCAGCCCGCCGCACCGGCTCCTTCCGCCGCCCCGGCTCCTTCCGCCGGCCCGGCTCCTTCCGCCGCCCCCGTGGTGCGGGACCAGCCGACGCTGCTGACCAAGCCGGCCGCGCCGCAGGCTCCGGCCGCGCCCGCCGCCCCGCCCGCGCCGCAGCAGGCGCCGGCCGCCGCTCCCCCGGCCCCCGCCGCTCCCCCGGCCCCGGCCGATGCCTCTCCGGCACCCGCCGACGCCCCCGTCTCCGCCGCCCCGACGACCCAGCCCGAGGACGCCCGATGAGCACCCCGCAGCCCCCGATGCCGCAGGCCCCGGCCGCCGCGCCCGAGTGGCGGGCGCCTGGCGGGCCGTACGCCGGTTACACCTCGCCCATCCCGGTGGTGCGCACCCACCTCGGGCACGCGCTGGCCTCCGAGTGGACGAAGATCAGGTCGGTGCGCTCCACGATGTGGACGCTCGGCGTGTTCGTGCTGCTCGTCGTCGGCATCGGTCTCGCCGCCGGCGCGCTGGTCTCGGCCAATTCCACCTCGTCGGACCTGGACGGCGAGAACCCCCTGACGCTGGGCTTCTTCGGCCTGCTCCTCGGCTCCATCTGCATCATCACGCTCGGCGTGCTGACCACGGCCTCGGAGTACGGCACGGGCATGATCCGGACGACGATGACCGCGTGCCCCAGCCGGGCCCGGGTGCTCGCCGCCAAGTCGATCGTGTTCTTCGCCGTCGCCTTCGTGTTCACCCTGGTCACGTCCGCGTTCGTGGCGATGGTCCAGGTGTCCATGCTGGAGAGCGCCGGTGCCCGCACCCCGAGCGGCTCGGAGTGGCTGAAGGCCACCGTCGGCATCAGCCTCTACATCGCGCTGCTCGGCCTGCTGTCGCTGCTCATCGGCTCGGTCATCCGGCACTCCGCGGGCGGCATCACCATCATGATCGGCGTGGTGCTGGCGCCGCTGGTGATCGCGATGTTCATGGTCGCGGAGTCGATGCACAAGCTGCGCGACTGGCTGTTCGAGTACTCGATCCCGAACCAGCTGAGCGTCTTCTACTCCAACTCCCTGACGGAGTCCGGCCCGTCCGGCTGGGACCCGCTGTGGATCATGCTGGGCGTGACGGCGGCGGTGTACGCGGCCACGTACGCGCTGCTGCAGAGCCGGGACGTGTGACGTACGGCGGGTGATGTGACGTACGGCGGGTGAGCCGTACGACGGGGTGTGGCCGTACGGCTCAGAACCTCGGCGCGTTACGGGACCGCTGCACCCGCGTGGTGCGGCGGTCCTTCGCGTTCCAGCACGCCTTGTGCCAGTGCCTGCGGTCGTCGACGCCCGCGAACTCGGGCCAGGCCACCACGTGCGGGACGCCGGAGGGGATCAGCTGGTCGCAGCCCGGGCAGCGGTAGCTCTTGCCCTGCGCGCCGGCCCCCGCGACGTGCCGCACGCTCCAGTCCTCCCCCTGCCAGCTCTCCGTGGACTGCCAGCCGCCGTACCGGCCGGCCCGGTCGTCCTCGGCGCTCCGGCCCGACGATCCGGCTGCCTTCGGTCGGTTGCGACGCGGGGACACGGGACACCTCTCGGGGCTATACAGGAAGCACGGGCTCCATCCAGCCTACGCGGCGCCGACCGGGGTACGGGTACGGAACCAACCCCCACAAGTCTCCCTCTCGGGTGACCCATTCTGCAGACAATCGGCAAATCTCCTTGCGGAAGCGTGTCCTTGGCACGTGTCAGACGGTTATGCCCGGTGGGGGAGCTCCGGGTCGGAGCCAAGGAAGCAGGAAATTGCGATGCGCGTAGGAACTTTTGTGCTGGCCGCCCAGTTCCCCGGCCAGGGTCCGGGCGAGGCGCTGCACCGGGCGGTCCGCTCGGCGGAGGTCGCCGAGCAGGCCGGGCTGGACGCCGTATGGCTGGCCGAGCACCACTTCGTGCCCTACGGCACATGCCCGTCGGCGGTCACCCTGGCCGCGCTGCTGCTGGGCCGCACCGACCGCATCCGGGTCGGCACGGCGGTCAGCGTCCTGCCCACCGCGCACCCGGTCGCCCTCGGCGAGCAGGCCGCGCTGCTCCACGTCACCAGCGGCGGACGGTTCACGCTGGGCGTCGGGCGCGGCGGCCCCTGGGTGGACCTGGAGGTGTTCGGCGCGGGACTGAAGGCGTACGAACACGGGTTCCCGGAGTCGCTCGATCTGCTGCTGCGCTGGCTGGGCGAACCGGCGGTGGCGGCCTCCGGTGAGCGGTACTCCTTCCGCGAGGTGCCGGTCGTGCCCCGCCCGTCGGACGCCCTGACGGACACCCCCGGCCCCGAGGTCGTACTGGCCTGCACCTCGCCGGCGAGTGTGCGGCTGGCCGCCGAGCGCGGGCTGCCGATGCTGCTCGGCATGCACGTCGGGGACGAGGAGAAGGCCGAAATGGTCGCCCTGTGGCGGGACTGCGCCCGCGCGGCGGGCCGGCCGGCCGAGGAGATCGCGGGCGCCGCCCATGTCTCGGCCGGTGTCTGCCAGCTCGCCGACCGGCGCGCCGACGCGGCCGAAACCCTGCTGAAGGCGATGCCGGGCTGGCTGCGGCAGGGACTCTCGGCCCATATGACGGTGGACGGGCGGGAGCGGGTCATGCGCGATCCGCACGCCTACACGGAACTGCTCTGCGGGCTGCACCCGGTGGGCACCCCGCGGCTCGCCGCCGACCGGCTCGCGGCCACCTCGGAGCGCACCGGGATCTCCCGCTTCGCCCTCCTGGTCGAGGGCTCGGGCCAGCTCGCGGCCACCGAGGAGAACCTACGGCGGCTCGGCGCGGAGGTACTGCCCCAGTTGCGCTGACCGCGCCGGCCGTGACCGGCGCGGGACCCGCCGTGAACCGGCGCGGGACCACCTGGGGACCGCCTGGTGCTTGCCGCCCCGGCGACGCGTGCGCCTCCCGAGGGGTGGAGCGGCAAGCCGACGGCTCTCCGACCCGGACCCGGCCGTGCCGCCGCCGCGTCAGCAGTCCCGGAGTTCCGGGGACTGGTTCAGCAGCTGGGCGCGCACCGACGTGAAGCGGGCCAGCCTCTCGTCCACCGAGGCGTCCAGCGGGAACACCGCCACACGGTGGCAGTTCTGGAAGGCCAGCCGCACACCGAAGTGCCGCTGCAGCGCGCCGCGTATCGCGTCACTCGCGAGCGCACGCAGCAGCTGACCGCGCGCCTGCTCGTCCGGCGGGGGCGTCTGGTTGTCGGCGAAGGGGCCGCCGTCCACCTTCAGCTGGGCCACCAGGGAGCTGATCATCTCCCATGCGTAGGGCAGGGAGGTCCGGACGCAGTCGACGAATGCTGCTTCGTCGACCTCGCCTCGCTCGGCCTGTTCGAGTAGGGCCGGTGAGACGTCGAGCGACATGGGTTCTCCTCTCGCACCCCCGAAGCGCAGGGGTTGGCGGACAGATGGGGGAGTTCGCGATTTCCGACACGCTCGGTACAGGGGCCGCAACCTCCCGTTCCCTACGGTAGGCAACGGTCGGTGACCACACCAGCAGAATGCGTATATGGAACGGTCGGCTCATGCTCACTATCGGCCAGGGATGAACAAGAGTTTCCAGGGACAATTGGGGCGATCCACAGGGAGCGGGATGGGCGGATCGCGTGCACCGGCGCGCGTCGAGTAGCGTTGCCGACCATGCGTCTCGTCATTGCCCGATGCTCGGTCGACTACGCCGGCCGGCTCACCGCCCACCTTCCCTCGGCGCCGCGCCTGATCCTGGTCAAGGCGGACGGCAGCGTCTCCATCCACGCCGACGACCGGGCCTACAAGCCGCTCAACTGGATGTCGCCGCCCTGCACGCTGAAGGAGGGCACCGGCGAGGACGCGGGGGTGTGGACCGTCGTCAACAAGGCGGGCGAGAAACTGATCATCACGATGGAGGAGATCCTGCACGACTCCTCGCACGAACTCGGGGTGGATCCCGGCCTGATCAAGGACGGCGTGGAAGCGCACCTCCAGGAGCTGCTCGCCGACCGCATCGAGACCCTGGGCGAGGGATACACCCTCATCCGCCGCGAGTACATGACCGCGATCGGTCCGGTCGACATCCTGTGCCGGGACGCCGACGGGGGGACGGTCGCGGTGGAGATCAAGCGACGGGGCGAGATCGACGGCGTCGAACAGCTCACCCGCTACCTGGAGCTGCTGAACCGCGACCCCCATCTGGCGCCGGTCCGCGGCGTCTTCGCCGCGCAGGAGATCAAGCCCCAGGCCCGCGTCCTCGCCACCGACCGCGGCATCAACTGCCACATCCTGGACTACGACGCCCTCCGCGGCATCGAGGACGACAAACTCCGCCTGTTCTGAGTCCCCGGCCCCCGTCCTCCCCGCCGCGAACGCCAGCCGGCCCAGGGCCCACCGTTCACCGCGCGAGGGGCGGAGGGGGCCGACGCGGCCGACGCCCCTCACAGCCGCGCGGCTCCCCCGGCCCCGCCACGGGCACACTCCCGAGCCCCCATCGGCTTCCCTCGCGGCGGGAGGACCGGGCCGGCCCTCGTCACCGGCACCCACCCACCCCCGCCCCCTGTCCGCAGCGGCGCGGGTCGACGGCCCCGGGCCCATCCCTCAATCGCCACACGCCTGCCGCCGCAACGGGAGACAGGGAGACCGCGCCGCCGCGGGAGCGCGAGCCGGGAGACGCCGGGGAAGCGGCCGACGCCCGCCACCGGCACCCTGTCCACCGCGAAGCGGGTCAGCAGTCCCCAGCCGGCCCAGGCCCACCGCTCAGCCGGACACCGCCGCCGCAACGGGCGCAGGAAGACCGCACCGCCGCGGGAGCGCCGACCCTGCCCGCCGACCGGTCGACGGGCAGGGAGACACCAGGGAAGGGCCGACACCCGCCACCGGCACGCCTCCCCCGGCACCCTGTCCACCGCGAAGCGGGTCAGCGGTCCCCAGCCGGCCCCAAGCCCACCGCTTAGCCGGACACCGCCGCCGCAACGAGGGCAAGAAGACCGCGCCGCCGGGGAAGCGGCCGGCGCCCGCCACCGGCACCCTGCCCACCGCGAAGCGGGTCAGCAGTCCCAGCCGGCCCCAAGCCCACCGCTCAGCCGGACACCGCCGCCGCAACGGGCGCAGGAAGACCGCACCGCCGCGGGAGCACCGACCCTGCCCGCCGACCGGTCGACGGGCCGGGAGACACCAGGGAAGGGCCGACACCCGCCACCGGCACGCCTCCCCCGGCACCCTGCCCACCGCGAAGCGGGTCAGCAGTCCCAGCCGGCCCCAAGCCCACCGCTCAGCCGGACACCGCCGCCGCAACGGGCACAGGAAGACCGCACCGCCTCGGGAGCACTGACCCTGCCCGCCGACCGGTCGACGGGCCGGGAGACGCCGGGGGAGGAGGCCTGCGCCCGTCGTCGGCACCCCCGGCTCCCTGTCCGCCGCGGCGGAGTCGATGGTGCCGAAACGGTCCCGGGCCCATCGGTCCGCGCCGGGTCGTGGGCGGGATCAGATCACCGGGGTCGTCGTGGCCGGCGCCGGGTGGGTCGCCGAGGCCGTGGTGGTGCCGGTGGAACCGGTGGTCGTCGTGCCGGTGGTGTCGCCGGTCGTCGTGCCGCCCGTATCGGTGGTCCCGCCCGTCGTACCGTCCGTGGACGTGCCGTCCGTCGAGTCGCCGGTGGTCCCGCCCGTCGTACCGGTGGTGCCGCCCGTCTCGGTCCCCGTCGTGCCGTCCGAGGACGAGCCGCCCGTCTCGGTCCCCGTCGTCCCGCCCGAAGGCGTACCGCCCGTCGAACCGGTGGTGCCCGTGTCGCCGTCCCCGGTCGAGCCGTCGGACGTGCCGCCCGTCGTACCGCCCGTGGAGGAGCCGCCCGTCCCGCCGGGCCGCGGCGAGGCCGACGGCGAGCCGGAGGAGGTTTCCGGACGGGACGGCTCGGCGCTCCCCGAGGGGCGGGCCGTGGCGTCCGGCGGCGCGGGGTCGTCCGCCGTGCCGTACGTGCCGTCCGGACCCGGTGACGTGGGCCGGCCGCCGACCGCGCCGGTGTCCCCGGTGTCCGTCGGCTCCACGTCCGAGTCGGCATCGTCCACCCCCTGGCTCGCCGACGGATTGGCGTCGACCTTGCCCGCCGGGTCCCGGTCGGTGCTGCCGGAGGACGTCATGCCGAGCGTGACGACCGTACCGAGCACGGCCGCGAGCAGGGCACCGGCACCGGCCGCCACCAGGTTGCGCCGGGCCAGCCGCCGAAGGCCGCCGCCCCGCGCCCCGGGCCGCGTCGCGGGTCCCGGCGCCGGCGGCGTCACCGGCTGCGGCACGGGCTGTGTCAGCTGCCGGGTGAGCTGGGTCCCGCCCGGCGGACCGTAGGGCGCCGGCGCCGGCTCGTCCTGCCGTACCTCCGCCGGTTCCTCCTCCCCCGGCACCGGGGCACTCGGCATCAAGGCACTCGGCGCCGACGCACTCGGCACCGACCGGCCCGGCGCCTCGCCGGCGCGGTCGGCGAGCAGCGCCAGCGCCCGGCGGCCGGCCACCGCGCCCCGCCTGTCCGCGAGCGCGCCGCGCAGCCCGCTGGACGCCTCCAGCTCCGCGCGGGCCCGGCCGAACTGCCCGGAGCACAGCGCGAGGATGCCCAACTCGTGATGGAAGTAGGCTTGTTCGGCCACCTCGCCGCTCAGCCGGGCGGCCTCCGCGCCGGACCGCAGGGCCCGTTCCCAGGCGCTCCAGTGCAGCCCCGCGGCGAAGGCGGGCGCGGCCGTACGCGCCAGCCGTACCGCGCCGCCCTCCTCGTCCCCGGCGGACGACGCCGCACGCGGGACCACGGCGGCCAGCGCGGCCAGCACCGCGTCGGCCTCCGCGCACACCCGGTCCGGGGTGACCGAGGGGTGCCCGGCCCACCAGGCGTAGTGCCGGGCGGCGGTGAGGGCGTGCCCGGCGGCGTCGTCGGCGTACCCGGCGGCCTCCAGCTGGGCCCGCACACCGGCCGCGAGCCGGTAGCGGGAACCGACCGGCGAGACCAGCCCGCAGCCGGCCAGCTCACCGAGGGCCGCGTCGGCGTGGGTGTCGCCGACCAGGGCGGGCAGCTGCGCCGCGTGCGGCAGCTCGCCGCCGAGCGCCACCGCGAAGCGCAGGGCGGCCCGGGCGGAGGGGCTGAGCCGGGAGGCGAGCAGCGGGGCGGGCGCCGCCGCCTCGCCGAGGGAGGGCAGCGGGACCTCCTCCCCCGGCTCCACCGGCAGGTCGGCGGGCCGGCGTACGTCCTCGAAGACGCCGTACTCGTCCACCGCCCCGGCGGTCGCCCGCAGTTGGTCGCGCTGCCGCAGCAGGGCGCCGGCCTGCACGAACCGCAGCGGCAGTCCCTCGGACTCGAACCACAGGTCGCCGGCCCAGTTGACCTCCTCCTCGGTGAGCGGCCGGCCGGCGGTCCGCTCCAGGATCGCCAGCCCGGCGGCCCGGTCGAGAGCGCCGAGGAAGACCTCCTCCACGTCCGCCTCGGCGGAGGGCGCGGGCACGTCGGGCGTGGCGCCGAACAGGAACGCGCACTCCGGGGTGGCGTCGAGCAGTTCGTCCAGGGCGGTGCCGCCGAACTCCAGGTCGTCCACGACGACGACCGCGCCGATCTCCCGGACCAGCCCGAGAAGTTCGTCCGGATCGGGACGGTACCCGGGGGCGTCGTGGACCACGTGGAACAGCCCGTGCAGCAGGTCGCCGGGCGTCCGGCGGAAGCCGCTGAGCCGGACCACGCCGTCGGGGGCGAGGTCGCGGCAGTCCTCGGCGACCGCGTCGAGCAGCGCGGTACGGCCCGAGCCCGCGGGGCCGGTGAGGCGGACGGAGCGCCCGCGGGCCAGCAGCCGGGCCAAGCGCTCGCGCTCCTCCTGACGCTCCCGCACGGCGGGCGCGGAGGGTTCGGCCGGCGCGGGCGGACGGGCGGCGAGTGCGGCCTCGGCGCGCTCGGCCGCGGTGCGCTTGGCGGGCCTGCCGGGGCGCTCGGCCGGCGGGCAGGGCTCGATCTCGCTGCCGTCGACCGGGTTGACGGTCAGCTGGAGGTCGCCGCAGACCAGCCGTTCCATGCGGGCGGGCGCGGGCGGGCCCGGCGCGAGGTCGGCGGCGAGGGGGTCCCGGGGCGGGCGGCGGTGGTGCGCCTGGCCGTGGTCCTCGGGTCCCGGGTTGATCGGGTCCATGGGTTCAAGCTCCCCAAAAGCGTCGTGTGCCCGTGTTGTGGCCCTCCCGGCCGTGTCGCACACCGCGCTGTCGCTTCTGGTCCGGGCCCGCTCGGAGGGTCGCGAGACGGCGGGCGACCGCACACTAAACCGTCACGGGGTCCGCGCGACAGGGCGGGGTGCCATGCGGTCCGAGACGTCACGGTCTCGGGAGGATTGCCCCCGGCCTACGCTACGACGGTTGCCCCCGGGTCCCCCTCGTACGCGCTCGTACGCGCCGTGCCGCCGTGGGTGTCTCACACCCGGGGCAGCGACTCCACCCCGATGCCGCCCTCGATCGCCAGGATGCGGTGCAGCCGGGTGGCCACCAGCAGGCGCTGCATCTGCGCGGGCACGCCCCGCAGCACCAGCCGGCGCCCGCAGCGGCCGGCCCGCCGGTGGGCGCCCATGATCACGCCGAGTCCGGTGGCGTCCCAGGAATCCAGTTCGGACAGGTCGAGCACCAGGTCGCCGACTCCGGTGTCGACGGCCGAGTGCAGGGCCGTACGGGCGTCCGCCGCGCTGCGGACGTCGAGGCGGCCCCCGACGACCAGCTCGGCGTGGTCGCCCCTGATGTGCATATGCGCTCCCCGTTGAGTGCGGTTGGCGTACTCGGTGACGGATGCTGTGCCCCGTCTGACTGTGCGGGTGGCGGTGCGGTTGCTGGTTGTAAGCGAACCGATACCGAATTCACCCCCGGGAGTGATACCCCCGGGGACTTTGTGACGACGTGTGCCGTTTAGTACTTGTAAAAGCCCTGCCCGCTCTTGCGGCCGATGTCACCGGCGTCCACCATCCGGCGCATCAGCTCCGGCGGGGCGAACTTCTCGTCCTGGGACTCGGTGTAGATGTTGCTCGCGGCGTGCAGCAGGATGTCCACGCCGGTCAGGTCGGCGGTGGCGAGGGGGCCCATGGCGTGGCCGAAGCCCAGCTTGCAGGCGAGGTCGATGTCCTCGGCGGTCGCGACACCGGACTCGTAGAGCTTGGTCGCCTCGACGACGAGGGCGGAGATCAGCCGGGTGGTGACGAAGCCGGCCACGTCCCGGTTGACGACGATGCAGGTCTTGCCGACGGACTCGGCGAACTCCCGGGCGGTGGCGAGGGCCTCGTCGCTGGTCTTGTGGCCGCGGACCAGTTCGACGAGCTGCATCATCGGCACCGGCGAGAAGAAGTGCACGCCGACGACCCGCTCGGGGCGCTCGGTGACCGCCGCGATCTTGGTGATCGGGATGGCGGAGGTGTTGGAGGCGAGCACGGTGTCCTCGCGCACGAGCTTGTCGAGCGCGCGGAAGATCTCGTGCTTGACCTCCAGCTTCTCGAAGACGGCCTCCACGACGACGTCCGCGTCCGCGGCGGCGTCCAGGTCGGTGGTCGGGGTGATGCGGGCGAGAGCGGCCTCGGCGTCCCCGGCGGCCAGCCTGCCCTTGCCGACGAACTTGTCGTACGAGGCCTTGATGCCGTCGGTGCCGCGCCTCAGCGCCTCGTCGGTGACGTCCCGCAGCACCACCTCCCAGCCCGCCTGCGCGGCGACCTGGGCGATACCGGATCCCATGAGACCGGCCCCGATGACGGCAAGCTTCCGTGCCACTCCGACTCCCCTTAGAACACACCGAACGTCTGCCTCTCCGGCGGACCCTAGCGCTCCGGGGGCGTGGTGTGACCGGTAAGTAACGCGCGTCACGTCTCAATTGACGGACATCACACCGGCAGGGGTCAGACCTCGCCCCGGACGGCGTAGTTGAGGACCTTTTCGCTCAACAGGTCCTCGATGTCGTCCATCAGGACGAGTACCTCTCGTGACACTTCGGCCGGTTTGCGGCCGGAGGTCATCTCGCGGCCGATGGCGACGAAGACGGCCTGGTGGACCCAGCAGATCTGACCGGCCATCAGGTCCGGCAGCGGGTCGTCGCCGGCGGCGCCGGTCTCCTCGCGCAGGGTCGCCTCCAGGTTGTCGTGGGTCTCCTGCTGCAGGCTCCACAGCCGCGAACGCAGCGCGGGCGCCTCGCGGATGACCCGCATGAAGCGGTCGTAGCCGTCCATCAGACCGACCCGGGGCGAGACCGCCTCGACCTCCGAGCGCAGTTCGCGCAGGACGGCGCGCGCGGCGGACTCCCCCTCGTCCCGGCCGCGGACCCAGCGGGAGAGCCGGTCGGCCACGCCGGCCGAGCGGTCGAAGAAGAGGTCCTCCTTGGCGGGGAAGTAGTTGTAGACGGTGTTGACGGAGACGTTCGCCGCCTCGGCGATCTCCGCGACGGTCACCGCCTCGAAGCCGCGCTCCAGGAACAGCCCGGTGGCGACATCCGAGATGTACTGCCGGGTCTGCCGCTTCTTCCGCTCTCTGAGCCCTTCAGCCATGTCCGCATCCTAACTTTGCTGGGCGCACTGAAATTTTGGGGTCATTGCAAAATTTAAGGGACTCTGATTTTCTGGCGGCATGACACCAGTCATCAGCACGGCGGGCCTGGCCCGCACCTTCCGGACCAGGTCCGGCACCGTCGAGGCCGTCCGCGGCATCGACCTCACCGTCCACGAGGGCGAGATCCTCGGCTTCCTCGGCCCCAACGGCGCCGGCAAGACGACCACCCTGCGGATGCTCACCACCCTGCTGAAGCCGACCGGCGGCGCGGCCACCGTGGCCGGCCGCGACCTCGTGACCGATCCCGCCGGGGTGCGCCGGGTCAGCGGCTACGTCGCCCAGTCCGGCGGCGTCGACCCGCAGATCACCGTGCGGGAGGAACTGGTCACCCAGGGGCGGCTGTACCGCCTGCCGAAGGCGCGGGCCGTCGCCCGCGCCGCCGAACTGGCCGCCGACCTGGACCTCACCGAGTTCCTGGACCGCAGGACCGGCGCGCTCTCCGGCGGCCAGCGGCGCCGGCTGGACATCGCGATGGCGCTCACCCACCGCCCGGCGGTGCTGTTCCTGGACGAGCCGACGACCGGCCTCGACCCCGGCAGCCGTGCCGGCCTGTGGGAACTGGTCCGCCGGCTGCGCGACGAGCACGGCACGACCGTCTTCCTGACCACCCACTACCTGGACGAGGCCGACGCCCTCGCCGACCGCCTGGTGATCGTCGACCGGGGCACGGTCGCCGCCGAGGGCACCCCCGGCGCGCTCAGGCTCCGCTACGGCGGCTCGCCCGACGCCACCCTCCAGGACACCTTCCTCGCGATCACCGGCCGCGGCCCCTCCCCGGCCGGCGCCGCCCCCGTCGCCGTATAGCCGTACAGGAGATCCGGAAACGATGCTGCTCCACGACACGGCCCTCGTCTACGGCCGTTATCTCCGCCAGTCCCTGCGCTCCCGCTTCGCCCTGCTCTTCGGCGTGCTCACGCCCCTGCTGTACCTGCTCTTCTACGGTCCGCTGCTCACGGATCTGCCGCTGGGCGGGCAGGGCAGCTCCTGGCAGGTGCTGGTCCCCGGCCTGCTGCTCCAGCTCGGCCTGTTCGGCGCCCTGTTCGCCGGATTCACGGTCATCCTCGAGAAGGGGCAGGGGGTGCTGGAGCGGATGCGGGTGACCCCGGTCAGCCGGCTCGCCCTGCTGCTCGGCCGGGTGCTGCGGGACGCCACCGTGTTCGTCTTCCAGGCGGTGCTGCTGGTGCTGGCCGCGCTGGTGCTGGGGCTGCGCGCGCCGCTGGCCGGCGTCCTGATCGGCTTCGCCTTCGTGGCCCTGCTGACGGTCGCGCTGGCCTCGCTGTCGTACGCGCTCGGCATGAAGGTGCGCACTCCGCAGGAGTTCGGCCCGCTGATCAACGCGGTGTCGATGCCCTCGATGCTGCTGTCCGGGCTGATGCTCCCGATGACCCTCGCGCCCGCCTGGCTGGACGTGCTGTCGCACCTGGTCCCGTTCCGCTATCTGGTGGACGCGGTCCGGGACGCGTACGTCGGCGAGTACACGAGCGCGCACATGCTCTACGGCGTCCTGGTCGCCGTGGGGTTCACGGCGCTGGCCGTGACGGCGGGCACGCGGGTGTTCCGGACGGCCGGGGCGTAACTAGGCTGGCCGCATGGTCAATCTGACGCGCATCTACACCAGGACCGGCGACCAGGGCACCACCAGCCTCGGTGACATGAGCCGGGTGCCCAAGACGGACCTCAGGATCGCCGCCTACGCGGACGCCAACGAGGCCAATGCGGTGATCGGCACGGCCATCGCGCTGGGCGGGCTGGCGGAGGAGGTCGTCGCGGTCCTCACCCGCGTCCAGAACGACCTGTTCGACGTGGGTGCGGACCTGTCGACGCCGGTCGTGGAGAATCCGGAGTTCCCGCCGCTGCGGGTGGAGCAGTTCTACGTCGACCGGCTGGAGGCGGACTGCGACCGGTTCAACGAGCGGCTGGAGAAGCTGCGCTCCTTCATCCTGCCGGGCGGCACCCCGGGCGCGGCCCTGCTGCACCAGGCGTGCACGGTCGTCCGGCGGGCCGAGCGCTCCACCTGGGCGGCCCTTCAGGTGCACGGCGACACGATGAACCCGCTCACCGCCACCTACCTCAACCGCCTCTCCGACCTCCTGTTCATCCTGGCCCGCACCGCCAACCAGGAGACGGGGGACGTGCTCTGGGTACCGGGCGGAGAACGCTGACGGCCCCGAGCCGCGGCTCGTCAAAGGCGTCGGTGGATTTCCCCGCGGGGGCCGGCCTCGATCACCAGGATGACGAGCTTGCCGTCATCGATCAGGCAGGCGATCCGTGGCCGGACAGTTTCCTGACGTCGGCGTCGTCACGGTACGGGTCGTCGCCCAGGCGGCTGAGCGCGTGCAGGATGCGCAACGCGGTCGTCTGATCGACGGCCCGAAGATGTCCGCCAGCACGTCGGCCAACGAGGCGCGCGGCGCGTCGCCTTCCTCCCGGAGCGTCTGGAGGGCCTTGCGGGCGAGCAACTCATCGGCGGCCTCTTCCAGCGCCTCGTACTCCTCTATGGGCACGATCGCGGCCACCGGAGCCCCACCGCGGGTGATCACCGTGGGCTCTCCCTGTTCGGCCTGGTCGAGCAGCCTGGCAAGGTGAGCCCGGGCCTCACGCACGGAAACGGATTCGTCCATGCCGCCAGTGGACGCTTCCGCGTGTACACGAGCGGTGTTCACTCGGCCGGCTCCCGCTTCGGAAAGATCGTGTAGCTCGCCGCGATGAGCACGTTGATGCCGATCAGCCACAGCATGGACTGCTGCCAGCCGCGCAGGGGACCGGTGTCGCCGTCGTCGCCGACGTACCAGACGGCGCCCTGGAGCAGGGCGAGGGCGACGGCCGCGGCCAGGATCCAGCGGGCGGCGGCCTTCCACTCGTGGACGGCGCGGGCGGAGCCGTACCTGGGCGGTCTCACCGGGGGCGGGCCGCCGGCGAAGCGGTGGGCCACCCGGGCGTCCACCCACGTGATGGTGGAGTGGCCGAGCCCGGCGGTGAAGCCGATGTAGACCGCGGCGAGGCCGTGCCGCCAGTCCGGCTGGGCGCCGTTCTTCAGGTCGATCGCCGTGGCGACGAGGAGCACGACCTCCAGCAGCGGCTCGCACAGCAGCAGCGCCAGTCCGGTGCGCGGCATCCGCAGCGCGTACCGGAAGGCCAGTCCGGCCGCCAGCAGCACCCAGAACGCCGCCTCGCAGGCGATGACCAGGCCGACGATCACGGTTCGCTCCCCTCGTCCACCCCTCAAGGGTCGCGGCCGGGCCGGGCGGTTTCGTCGTCGGCGCTGAGGAGAGCGCCGTAAACGAAAGTCGCACTCCCGCACCCTTCCCGGGGAGCAGGCGGGGCGGGCCGCGGCCGTGTTGGATGGGGGCATGGCCCGCACGTTCCCCCGCCCGCACCGAGACGACTGGTGGATCGCCGCGGGCGGGCTGCTCGGCGGGCTGCTGCTGTGGGCGCTCGGCATCCACCCCCGGGACCCCGCGGACAGCCTGGTGCTGTGGCACGCGCCCTGGGCGGCCCTGGTCCCGCTGGCGCTCACCGCCGCGTGCGAGCCGCTGCGCCGCGTCCGTCCGCGTGCCGGCCTGCTGATCGGCACCCTCATGCTGGTGCTGGACACGGTGACGCTCGGCAGCGTGGTCACGATCGTGCTGTACACCGACCTGATGTACGCGGCCGTCCTGTACGGCACCCCGGCCTCGGCGCGCCGCATCCCCTGGATCACCGGAATGCTGACGGTCCTCGGCGGGGTGGTGCCGGTGGCGCTGTGGCGCGATCCGCAGGGGCTGCTGATCGGGCTGGGCGTCGGGGTGGTGGCGCTGGCCCCCGCCGCGACCGGCGCCGTGGTGCGCGGGCACCGGGACGCCGCCGAGTCCGCCCGGCTGCGGGCCGAGCAGACCGCGCTGCTGGCCGAGATGGACCGGACCCAGGCGGTGACCGCGGAACGGGCCCGGGTGGCGCGGGAGTTGCACGACATGGTCGCCAACCACCTGTCGGCCATCGCCATCCACTCCACGGCGGCGCTCTCCCTGGACGACGCGAAGACCTCCCGGGACGCGCTGGCCGTCGTCCGGGAGAACAGCGTGGCGGGGCTGGCCGAGATGCGCCGGCTGATCGGGATCCTGCGGGACGGCTCGGGGGACCGGGAGCCCGCCGCCTCCCCCACACTGGCGGGCCTCGGCGCGCTGGTCGACACCGCCCGGGCCAACGGCCTGGACGTGCGCCTGGACGCCGGGCACGGGGAGGTGCCGGCGCCCGTGGAGCTGGCCGCCTACCGGATCGTGCAGGAGTCGCTGACCAACGCCCTGAAGCACGCGGCCGAGGGGTGCGTGCGGGTGGTGCTGAGGCAGCGGGACGACCTGCTGGACATCCGGGTGACCAGCCCGTACCGGCCGGGCGACGGTCCCCGCGCGCCGGGCTCCGGTGCCGGACTGACCGGGATGCGGGAGCGGGCGGCGCTGCTCGGCGGCACGTTCGAGGCCGGGCCCCGGGACGGCCGGTGGACCGTACGGGCCGCGCTTCCGCTCACCGAAGGAGATTCCGCATGATCCGTGTCCTGGTCGCCGAGGACCAGTCCGCCGTCCGCGCCGGGCTGGTGCTGATCCTGGGCAGCGCGCCCGACATCGAGGTGGCCGGTGAGGCGGCGGACGGGGAGCGGGCGGTGGAGCTGGCCCGGCGGCTGCGGCCGGACGTGGTGCTGATGGATGTGCAGATGCCGGTCCTGGACGGGGTGTCCGCGACCCGGCGGATCGTGGCCGAGCGGCTCGCCGACGTCCTGGTGCTGACCACGTTCGATCTGGACGAGTACGTGTTCGGGGCGCTGCGGGCCGGGGCGGCGGGGTTCCTGCTGAAGCACGCGGAGGCGCGGGAGCTGCTGGAGGCGGTGCGGACGGTGGCGCGCGGGGAGGGGGTGGTGGCACCGGCCGTGACCCGGCGGCTGATCGCCGAGTTCGCCGCGGGCGCGGTCCCGGAGCGGGGTGCGGCGGCCGACCCGGCGGTGCTGGAGGACCTGACCCGGCGGGAGCGCGAGGTGCTCGGCTGTGTCGGCGAGGGGCTGTCGAACGCGGAGATCGCCGGCCGGCTGGACATGGCCGAGGGCACGGTGAAGACGCACGTCAGCCGGTTGCTGGCCAAGCTGGGGCTGCGCAGCCGGGTGCAAGCGGCGGTGCTGGCCAGGGAGTTGGGGCTGTAGCGGGGCGCCCGCCGGAATGGCCCCCAGAATGGTCCAGACCTATTGACCTGTGGTCCAGACCTTTCTACCCTCGCAGCACCGCGGGGCATGAAGGCTCAGTCATGCCCCTGACACCTCTACCACGAGGGAGGCGCAGCATGCGCTTCAGACACAGAGCCGCGGCAGGGTTCGCGTCCCTGCTGCTCCCCCTGGCCGGCGCCGTCGCTCTCGCGGGCCCCGCCCAGGCCGCGGGCAACGCCACGGCCACCTTCACGAAGACCAGCGACTGGGGCTCCGGCTTCGGCGGCCAGTGGACCGTCAAGAACACCGGTACCAGCAGCATCAGCTCCTGGACCATCGAGTGGGACTTCCCCTCGGGCACCAAGGTCGCCTCGGCCTGGGACGCCACGGTCACCAACTCCGGTGACCACTGGACCGCCAAGAACGTCGGCTGGAACGGCACCATCGCCCCCGGCGCCTCCGTCTCCTTCGGCTTCAACGGCTCGGGCCCCGGCTCCCCGTCCAACTGCAAGCTGAACGGCGACAGCTGCGACGGCTCGACCCAGCCGGGCGACGCCGCCCCGTCCGCCCCCGGCACCCCGACCGCCTCCTCCGTCACCGACACCTCGGTGAAGCTCAGCTGGAGCGCGGCCACCGACGACAAGGGCGTCAAGAACTACGACGTGCTGCGCGACGGCAAGAAGGTCGCCACCGTCACCACCACGTCGTACACGGACACCGGCCTGACCGCCGGCACCGACTACTCCTACAGCGTGCAGGCCCGCGACACCGCCGACCAGACCGGTCCGGTCAGCGGCGCGGTCAAGGTGCACACCACCGGCGGCGGCACCACTCCCCCGCCCACCGGTGACAAGGTGAAGATGGGCTACTTCACCGAGTGGGGCATCTACGGCCGCAACTACAACGTCAAGAATCTGGTGACGTCCGGCTCGGCCGCCAAGATCACCCACATCAACTACGCCTTCGGCAACGTCACCGGCGGCAAGTGCGCGATCGGCGACTCCTACGCCGACTACGACAAGGCGTTCACCGCCGAGAACTCGGTCAGCGGCGTCGCGGACACGTGGGACCAGCCGCTGCGCGGCAACTTCAACCAGCTGCGCCAGCTGAAGGCCAAGTACCCGCACATCAAGGTGCTGTGGTCCTTCGGCGGCTGGACCTGGTCCGGCGGCTTCGGTGACGCGGCCAAGAACCCGGCGGCCTTCGCGCAGTCCTGCTACGACCTGGTCGAGGACCCGCGCTGGGCCGATGTCTTCGACGGCATCGACATCGACTGGGAGTACCCGAACGCCTGCGGTCTGACCTGTGACACCAGCGGCCCGGCGGCCTACAAGAACCTGATGGCCGCGCTGCGCGCCAAGTTCGGCCCGAACTACCTGATCACCGCCGCGACCACCGCCGACGGCTCGGCCGGCGGCAAGATCGACGCCGCGGACTACGCGGGCGCCGCCCAGTACCTCGACTGGTACAACGTGATGACGTACGACTTCTTCGGCGCCTGGGACGCGAAGGGCCCGACCGCCCCGCACTCCCCGCTGACCTCCTACAACGGCATCCCGAAGGAGGGCTTCACCACCGCCGACGCGATGGCCAAGTTCAAGGCGATCGGCGTCCCCGCCAAGAAGCTGCTCATCGGCATCGGCTTCTACGGCCGCGGCTGGACCGGCGTCACCCAGGACGCCCCCGGCGGCACCGCCACCGGCCCGGCGGCCGGCACCTACGAGCAGGGCATCGAGGACTACAAGGTCCTGAAGACCTCCTGCCCGGTCACCGGCACCGTCGCGGGCACCGCGTACGCGCACTGCGGCAGCAACTGGTGGTCCTACGACACCCCCGCCACCATCAAGACGAAGATGGCCTGGGCCAACACCCAGGGCCTCGGCGGCGCGTTCTTCTGGGACTTCACCGGTGACACCGCCAACGGCGAACTGGTGAGCGCCATCAGCGACAACCTGTAAGAACCCTTACGCAACATTGACGCGCTGACCGGGCGGGGCTGCTTCCAGCCACGCGAGAAATCCGGTCAGCGCGTCTTCGCTCATGGCGAGTTCGAGGCGGGTGTCCCGGTGGACACAGGCCAGCACCACCGCGTCGGACAGCAGCGCCAGTTCCTCCTCGCCCTCGGGCAGCCGGCGCCCGGCCACCTCGATCTGCGAGCGTTCCAGGACACGGCGGGGCCGGACGGCGTAGGAGAAGACCCGGTACCACTCGATGCGGTCGCCGTTGTAGCGGGCGACGCCGTAGGACCAGCCTTTGCCGCCCGTGTCCGGTTTCTCGGGCACGTCCCAGCGCAGCGAGCAGTCGAAGGTGCCGCCGGAGCGCTGGATGAGCCGGCGCCGCAGCCCGAACAGGAACAGTCCCACCACTACGAGCGCGACCACGATTCCGCACACAGTCAGAGCGAGGACCATCGGCACCGACCTCCTCGTCTTCCAGTTGGGGGAACTGCTTCTGTATTTGAGTAATGAAACGGAAAAAACACCCACATCTGCCTCAGCCGCGACCGGCACCGGATTGCTCCGGGCCGGCCGCGGCTGAGTGACGTCAACGTACCGCGCGGCTGGTTCAGCGCGCCGTCGCAGCACGCAGTCGGACGTCCGCGCGGCGCTCGGCGGCGGCGTCGCCCTCCGCCTTCGCCCGCTCCAGCTCCCGTTCCGTCCGCTGGACGTCGATCTCGTCCGACAGCTCGGCGATCTCGGCCAGCAGGGACAGCTTGTTGTCCGCGAACGAGATGAAACCGCCGTGCACCGCGGCGACGACCGTTCCACCTTCACTCGTACGGATGGTCACCGGGCCCGACTCCAGCACACCGAGCAGCGGCTGGTGACCGGGCATGACGCCGATGTCGCCGGACGTGGTGCGCGCGACGACCAGGGTGGCCTCGCCGGACCAGACCTGGCGGTCGGCGGCGACCAGCTCGACGTGCAGCTCAGCAGCCAAGAGTGGCTCCTCGGGTCACCACCCGGCAGGGGCGCCGGGTGTTGGGGTCAATTCTAGTGGGCGTGGATGAGGGGGCGGGACGCGCCCGCCCCCTCAGACGAGCACGGGGCTCAGGAGACGCCCAGCTCCTTCGCGTTCTTCTTGAGGTCGTCGAGACCACCGCACATGAAGAACGCCTGCTCGGGGAAGTGGTCGTACTCGCCGTCGCAGATCGCGTTGAACGCGGCGATCGACTCGTCGAGCGGCACGTCCGAGCCGTCCACGCCGGTGAACTGCTTGGCGACGTGGGTGTTCTGGGACAGGAAGCGCTCCACGCGACGGGCCCGGTGGACGACCAGCTTGTCCTCCTCGCCCAGCTCGTCGATACCGAGGATCGCGATGATGTCCTGGAGGTCCTTGTACTTCTGCAGGATCGTCTTCACGCGCATGGCCGCGTTGTAGTGGTCCTGCGTGATGTAGCGCGGGTCCAGGATCCGGGACGTGGAGTCCAGCGGGTCCACGGCCGGGTAGATGCCCTTCTCGGAGATCGGACGGGAGAGCACCGTCGTCGCGTCGAGGTGGGCGAAGGTGGTGGCCGGGGCCGGGTCGGTCAGGTCGTCCGCGGGGACGTAGATCGCCTGCATCGAGGTGATCGAGTGACCGCGGGTCGAGGTGATGCGCTCCTGGAGGAGACCCATCTCGTCGGCCAGGTTCGGCTGGTAACCCACCGCGGACGGCATGCGGCCGAGCAGCGTGGAGACCTCGGAACCGGCCTGCGTGAAGCGGAAGATGTTGTCGATGAAGAACAGCACGTCCTGCTTCTGGACGTCACGGAAGTACTCGGCCATGGTCAGGCCGGCCAGCGCGACGCGCAGACGGGTGCCCGGGGGCTCGTCCATCTGACCGAAGACCAGCGCGGTCTTGTCGATGACGCCCGAGTCGGACATCTCCTCGATCAGGTCGTTGCCCTCACGGGTGCGCTCGCCCACACCGGCGAACACGGAGACACCGTCGTGGTTGTTGGCGACACGGTAGATCATCTCCTGGATGAGCACCGTCTTGCCGACGCCGGCACCGCCGAACAGACCGATCTTGCCGCCCTTGACGTACGGGGTCAGCAGGTCGATGACCTTGACGCCGGTCTCGAACATCTCGGTCTTCGACTCGAGCTCGTCGAAGTTCGGCGCCTTGCGGTGGATCGGCCAGCGCTCACCGTCGTAGGACTCGTCGACGTTCAGCACCTCACCGAGGGTGTTGAACACCTTGCCCTTGGTGAAGTCGCCGACCGGGACGGAGATGGCGGAGCCGGTGTCCGTCACCGGGGCCTGGCGGACCAGGCCGTCGGTGGGCTGCATGGAGATGGTGCGGACCAGGCCGTCACCCAGGTGCTGGGCGACCTCCAGGGTCAGGATCTTCTTCTCGCCCTCGTTCGCCGGGTCGGCGACCTCGACGTGCAGGGCGTTGTAGATCTCCGGCATCGCGTCGACGGGGAACTCCACGTCGACGACCGGGCCGATGACCCGGGCGACGCGGCCCGTAGCCGTCGCGGTCTCAACAGTGGTGGTCATTTATCGGTCACTCCCCGCGGTCGCGTCGGCCAAGGCGCTCGCGCCACCGACGATCTCGCTGATTTCCTGGGTGATTTCGGCCTGGCGGGCCGCGTTGGCAAGACGGGAGAGCGTGTTGATCAGCTCACCCGCGTTGTCGGTGGCCGACTTCATCGCGCGCCGCGTGGCGGCGTGCTTCGAAGCGGCCGACTGGAGCAGCGCGTTGTAGATGCGGCTCTCCACGTAGCGCGGCAGCAGGGCGTCGAGGACGTCCTCCGCCGAGGGCTCGAAGTCGTACAGCGGGAGGATCTCGCCCTGCGGCTTGACCTCCTCGGCGACCTCGTCGAGGCGCAGCGGCAGCAGCCGGGCGTCGAGCGCCGTCTGCGTCATCATCGAGACGAACTCGGTGAAGACGATGTGGAGTTCGTCCACACCACCCTCGGCCGTGTCCTTCTGGATGGCCTCGATCAGGGGCGCCGCCACCTTCTTGGCGTCCGCGTACGACGGCTCGTCGGTGAAGCCCGTCCACGACTCCGCGACCTTGCGCTCACGGAAGTTGTAGTGGGCGACACCGCGCCGGCCGACGATGTACGTGTCGACCTGCTTGCCCTCGCGCTCCAAGCGCTCGGTCAGCTGCTCCGCCGCCTTGATGGCGTTGGAGTTGAAGGCGCCGGCCAGGCCGCGGTCGCTCGTGAGGAGCAGGACCGCGGCACGGGTCGGGTTGTCCGCCTCGGTGGTGAGCGGGTGCTTGGTGTTCGAACCCGTACCGACCGCCGTGACCGCGCGCGTCAGCTCGGTCGCGTAGGGAGTGGAGGCCGCCACCTTGCGCTGCGCCTTGACGACGCGCGAGGCGGCGATCATCTCCATCGCCTTCGTGATCTTCTTGGTCGCGGTGACGGATCGGATGCGACGCTTATAGACCCGGAGCTGGGCTCCCATGAGTCAGGTCCCTTCCTTACGTCACTTGGCGGCGGACGGGGCGTCCTCGCCGAGCAGCTTGCCGTCCGAGGTCTCGAACTGCTTCTTGAAGTCCGCGATCGCGTCGGCGACGGCCGTGAGGGTGTCGTCGGACATCTTGCCGCCCTCGCGGATGGAGGTCATGAGGCCCTGCTCCTGGCGGTGCAGGTACTCCAGCAGCTCCTTCTCGAAGCGGCGGATGTCGGCGACCGGCACCTCGTCCATCTTGCCGGTGGTGCCGGCCCAGACGGAGACGACCTGGTCCTCGGTGGACATCGGCTGGTACTGGTCCTGCTTCAGCAGCTCGACCATGCGCTGACCGCGCTCCAGCTGGGCCTTGGAGGCGGCGTCCAGGTCGGAACCGAAGGCGGCGAACGCCTCCAGCTCACGGAACTGGGCGAGGTCGACGCGGAGGCGGCCGGAGACCTGCTTCATCGCCTTGTGCTGGGCGGAACCACCGACTCGGGAGACGGAGATACCGACGTTCAGCGCGGGGCGCTGACCGGCGTTGAAGAGGTCCGACTCCAGGAAGCACTGGCCGTCGGTGATGGAGATGACGTTGGTCGGGATGAACGCCGAGACGTCGTTGGCCTTGGTCTCGACGATCGGCAGACCGGTCATCGAACCCGCGCCCATCTCGTCGGAGAGCTTGGCGCAGCGCTCCAGCAGACGGGAGTGCAGGTAGAAGACGTCACCCGGGTAGGCCTCACGGCCCGGCGGGCGGCGCAGCAGCAGCGACACGGCGCGGTAGGCGTCGGCCTGCTTCGACAGGTCGTCGAAGATGATCAGGACGTGCTTGCCCTGGTACATCCAGTGCTGGCCGATGGCCGAACCGGTGTACGGCGCCAGGTACTTGAAGCCGGCCGGGTCGGACGCCGGGGCGGCGACGATGGTCGTGTACTCCAGCGCGCCGTTCTCCTCCAGCGCGCGGCGGACCGACGCGATGGTGGAGCCCTTCTGGCCGATGGCGACGTAGATGCAGCGGACCTGCTTCTTGGGGTCGCCCGAGCGCCAGTTGTCGCGCTGGTTGATGATCGTGTCGACGGCCAGGGCGGTCTTGCCGGTCTGGCGGTCGCCGATGATCAGCTGACGCTGGCCACGGCCGATCGGGGTCATCGCGTCGACGGCCTTGTAGCCCGTCTCCATCGGCTCGTGCACCGACTTGCGCTGCATGACCGTGGGGGCCTGCAGCTCGAGGGCGCGGCGGCCGTCGGTCTCGATCTCGCCGAGGCCGTCGATCGGGTTGCCGAGCGGGTCGACGACACGGCCGAGGTAGCCCTCGCCGACCGCGACGGAGAGGACCTCGCCGGTGCGCGTGACCGGCTGACCCTCCTCGATGCCGCTGAACTCACCGAGGACGATGGCGCCGATCTCGCGCTCTTCCAGGTTCAGCGCGAGGCCGAGGGTGCCGTCCTCGAACTTCAGCAGTTCGTTGGCCATGGCCGAGGGCAGGCCCTCGACCTTCGCGATGCCGTCGCCGGCAAGGGTGACCGTACCGACCTCCTCGCGCGAGGCCGCGTCCGGCTTGTACGACTGGACGAAGTTCTCCAGCGCGTCCCGGATCTCCTCCGGCCGGATCGTGAGCTCCGCCATCTGGGTTCCCTGCTCTCCTTGTTGGGCCCGAAGTTTCACTTTGGGGGGATGGGGACTCCCCCCAACAGGAGGTGAATCCTCTGCACGGCCCAACCAGGGCCGTATGTACGTACTACGTCTTACGGACTTCTACGGAAGACCGACAAGACCGATCTGTCGAGTTGCTGCTAGCTCGCCATGCGGCGGGCGGCCTCGTCGAGCCGGTCCGCGAGGGAGCCGTTGATGACCTCGTCGCCGACCTGCACCCGGATGCCGCCGATGACCTCGGGGTCGACGTCCAGGTTGAGGTGCATCCGACGGCCGTAGAGCTTGGTCAGGGCGGCGCCGAGGCGCTGCTTCTGCCCGTCGCTCAGCGGGACCGCCGAGGTGACGACGGCGACCACGCGGTTCCGGCGCTCGGCGGCCAGCCTGGACAGGGACTCCAGTCCCGCCTCCAGGCTACGTCCACGGGGCGCGGTGGCGAGGCGCGTCACCAGTCGCTCGGTGGCCGGCTTGGCCCGTCCGCCCAGCAGCCGGTGCAGCAGCTCGGTCTTGGCCGGGGCGCCGGCGGCACGGTGGGTGAGCGCGGCGCGCAGCTCGGTGCTGGAGGAGACGATCCGGCCGAACCGGAACAGCTCGTCCTCGACGTCGTCGAGCGTGCCCGTCTGCTCCGCGGCCGTGAGGTCGGCGATGTTCGCCAGTTCCTCCAGCGCGTCCACCAGGTCGCGCGGCTGCGACCAGCGGGACCGGGCCAGCCCGGACAGCAGGTCGGCGGTCGTCCCGCTGACCTGGCCGCCGATCAGCCGCTGGACCAGCTGGGCCTTCGCCTCTCCGGGCTGCGCCGGGTCGGTGAGGACCCGGCGCAGGCCGGCCTCGCGGTCGAGCAGCGCGGTGACGGCCGCCAGCTCGTCGGCGAGCTGCGCGGCGTCCACGGACGTGGAGTCCGTCAGCGCGTCCAGACGCTCCCGTGCGGCTGCCAGTGCCTCGCGGCTCGCTCCGTTCATCGCGTGGCCTCGGCCTTCTCCTCGAGCTCGTCGAGGAAGCGGTCGATCACACGGCTCTGGCGGGCGTGGTCCTCGAGGGACTCGCCGACGAGCTTGCCGGCCAGTTCGGTGGCGAGCCGGCCGACGTCCTGGCGCAGCGCGGACGCGGCGGCCTTGCGGTCGGCCTCGATCTGCGCGTGACCGGCGGCGACGATCTCCTCGCGCTGGCGCTGGCCCTCGGCCCGCATCTCGGCGATGAGCGCGGCACCCTGCTCCTGCGCCTCCTGGCGCAGGCGCGCGGCCTCGTGCCGGGCCTCGGCGAGCTGGGCCTTGTACTGCTCAAGGACGCTCTGGGCCTCGGTCTGCGCGGCCTCGGCCTTTTCGATACCGCCCTCGATGGCTTCCCGGCGCTCTTCCAGAACCTTGTTGATGTTCGGGAGGAGCTTCTTGGCGAGGAAGGCGAAGACGATGACGAAGGCGATCAGGCCGATGACGAGCTCTGGGATCGGCGGGATGAGGGGGTTCTCGGCCTCCTCAGCCGCCAGCTGAACCAGGGGGCTCATATCAGTGCCTTTCGTCTATTGGTGCGCGGCGGTCGGGTCAGGAGGCCGGGTAGACGAACGGCATGACCAGACCGATCAGGGCGAGCGCCTCACAGAAGGCGAAGCCCAGGATCTGGTTGGCGCGGATCAGACCGGCCGCCTCGGGCTGGCGGGCGAGGGCCTGGGTGCCGTTACCGAAGATGATGCCGACGCCGACGCCCGGGCCGATGGCGGCGAGACCGTAACCGATGGAGCCGAGGTTGCCCTTGATCTGGACGCCGGCGGCAAGGGTTTCGAGAGCGGACATGCCGGTTCTTCCTTCTCTTTCAAAGACCGGTGGGGGTTGGCCACCGGATGTCTGGGTGGGTGATCGGGTGGCTCAGTGGTGCTCGGCGAGCGCGCCCTGGATGAAGCTGCAGGTCAGCAGTACGAAGACATACGCCTGGACAGCCTGGATGAAGAGCTCGAAGGCGGTCATCACGATGACCATCACGAACGACACGGCGGAGTAGGCGATGCCGATGCCGTTCAGCATGTACCAGCTGGCGATCGTGAAGAGCAGCAGCAGCGTGTGCCCGGCGAACATGTTCGCGAAGAGTCGGACGGCGTGGGTGAAGGGCCGCACGAGGAGGTTCGAGAACAGCTCGATCGTCATCGACAGCGGGAGCACCGCGCCGAGGGACTTGTCGTAGCCGGTGAAGTTCTTGAAGGCGCCGACGAAGCCGTGCCGCTTGAAGGTCAGCCCGACCCAGAGGACGTAGACGATGCCGGCCAGGATGGCGGGGTACGAGATGATCGAGGTCACCGGGAACTGGGCGACCGGGATGACGGACCAGAGGTTCATCATCCAGACGAAGAAGAAGAGCGAGACGACCAGCGGGACGTACTTCTCGCCTTCCTTCTTGCCGATGGTCTCGTAGACGACGCCGCGGCGGATGAAGTCGTAACCCGACTCGGCGACCATCTGGAGCTTGCCCGGGACGACCTTCGGCTTGGCGAAGGCGGCCCAGAAGAAGCCCACGATGATGATGGAACCGAGGAGCGCCAGCAGCATCGTCTTGTTGAAGTACAAGTTGCTGTCCGCGTCGCCCCAGAGCGGCTTGAACAGGAACGAGTGCAGGCCCGGAGCCGGGAAGCCGCACCCGTCGAACAGGTGGCAGCTCGTTTCGAAAGCGAGCGTCTGCGTCGGGTCAGCACTCACCGCGGGCTCCTTCATCGTGGCGCATAGGTACGGCAACCTCGTTGTGTCGGCGCGGCGCACGGCCGCGGGTCGGCACGGGACTGGTGTTACGGATGTGGGGGCGGCTGTGGGGCATCTCGCCTCGCGATCGAGCAGGCGTCAGCTCAGATGCCCGCGCCCGCGATGCCGCAGTTGGCACCGGACGATAGCAGCATCTCTCGTGCGCCTTTATCCCGGCCCTACCTCTCACGACGAATGCCCTGTCTTCGTGGGCTTGTCGCCCTTCGACGAGGCATCGGGATCGACGTAGAGGATCTTCGCCTTCATGTGGGCGCGCGTCTGCGCGGCGATCCACGCGAGGGTGGCGACCACGAGCGTGATGGCGAAGGCGCGCGGGTTGAACAGCGTCGTGTTCTTGAACAGCGCGACGAAGATGACCAGCAGCAACAGCTGGGCCGCGTAGAGCATCAGGCCCATCATCTGGAACAGCTGGGGAAAGGATTTGGCGGTGCGCTGGAGCACGAAGAGGCCCAGCCCCATGAAGACGACGACCACCAGCGTCGCCACGACGGCCCCGACAGCCCCCTTGCCGCCGGCGACCACGGCGCTGACGACGGCGGCGATCACACCGACGGCAGCCGTGGGCACTGCGGCCTGGGCCAGGATCCGGGCGTCATTGGACGGCATGGCGGCAACTCCGCTTTCACAGGGGGCAGGGTGTCGTCATGGACGAGCGTAGTCCCGGACCGAGTGATCGAGATCTCACACCTACGGACCGTTGCACTCAGGCTCTGCGGTCCTATCCGGGGTTCTCGTGAACCGTATCACAAACTATTTGATGAGGTCTTTACCTGCTGGGTGTGCTGGCTGTCACACATGAGAGTGAAGCTGCCCGTCTGTGCAAAAACGCCGCCCAGTTGTCTGGTATTAGGGCGCTTTGCTCCCCCACGAGTTGGCAATGCTCTAGTCAGATTCTTACCTTGGCCGTATCAACGGCGGTCGAGGAAACGCGAACGGGCGCCGATCGCAGTCGCCCCGTTGACGCCCGAGACGCCGGCCGTGACCGGGGCCCGCTCCTCGCTCTCCGTGACCTCCGGGGCGGCGGAGTCGACGGCGGCCCCGGGGACACGGCGCCTGCGGTAGCGCGGCGGGACGAAGCGCTGGGCCCACAGCGGCACACGCGGGGTGAAGCGCGGGAGCAGCAGCAGGACCAGGCCGACCGCGCTGAGGAAGACCACGCCCAGCACGATCCACATCGACGCCGAGTTGACCGAGTACGCCAGCGCCCCGAAACCGATCAGCGCCGACCAGAAGTACATGATCAGCACGGCCCGGCTGTGCGAGTGGCCGATCTCCAGCAGCCGGTGGTGCAGATGGCCGCGGTCGGCGGCGAACGGCGACTGGCCGCGCCAGGTGCGGCGGACGATGGCGAGCACCAGGTCGGCGGCCGGTACGGCGATGATGGTCAGCGGGAGCAGCAGCGGGATGTACACCGGGACCGTCTGGTGGACCGCCGCCTTCTCCGAACCGGCGTACAGGTTCAGCGCGTCCGGGTCCACCTGGCCGGTGATCGAGATCGCGCCCGCCGACAGCACCAGGCCGATCAGCATCGAGCCCGAATCGCCCATGAAGATCCGCGCGGGGTGCATGTTGTGCGGCAGGAAGCCCAGGCACATGCCCATCAGGATGGCCGCGAACAGGGTGCCGGGGGCGGCCGCCTCGATGCCGTACGAGTACCAGATCCGGTAGGCGTACAGGAAGAACGAGCCCGCCGCGATGCACACCATGCCGGCCGCGAGCCCGTCCAGGCCGTCCACGAAGTTCACCGCGTTGATCGTGATGACCACCAGGGCCACCGTCAGCAGCGTGCCCTGCCACTGGGTCAGCGCGACGTTGCCGACGCCCGGGATGGGCAGCCACAGGATCGTCAGACCCTGCATGACCATCACGCCCGCGGCGATCATCTGGCCGCCCAGCTTGATCAGCGCGTCGATCTCGAACTTGTCGTCCAGGACGCCGATCAGCCAGATCAGCGCGGCCCCGGAGAGCAGCGCCCGCGGCTCGTTGGACTTCGCGAAGACCTCGTTCAGGTTCGTCAGGTGGTCAGCGACCAGCAGGCCCGCGCACAGTCCGAAGAACATCGCGATACCGCCGAGGCGCGGAGTGGGCTCCCGGTGCACGTCACGGGCCCGGATCTCCGGCATCGCCCCGGCCACGATCGCGAACTTCCGTACCGGCCCCGTCAGGAGATACGTCACCGCGGCCGTGATGCAGAGCGTCAGCAGGTATTCACGCACGGGCTTCCCCACAGGTCTCGCTGGCCATCACAGCCTCACACCCTAGCGACGGATGCATATGGATGAGGACGGCCGGGTAGCGGCGGGGGTTGCACCCCGTGCCGTACGCCACGGCCGGAACCGGCCCACACCGGGAGGTACGGGACCGCTTCTACCCCCGTTCAGGCCGGATACGGCGGGAACCGGCCGGTGAGCGCGCGTACCTCCTCCCGGGCCCGGGCCGGTTCGGTCTCCCCGCGCAGCACGGCCGCGAGCAGCGCCGCGATCCGCACCATCTCCGGCTCCCCCATGCCCTGGGTGGTCACCGCCGCCGTGCCCAGGCGCAGTCCGCGGCCGTCGCCGTGCGGCAGCACGCAGCAGTCCAGCACCAGCCCGGCCGCGAGCAGCCGGCCGCGCGCATCGCGGCCGCCCACGCCGAGCGGGGCCGGGTCCGCGGTGATCAGGTGGGTGTCGGTGCCGCCGGTCGTGACGGCCAGCCCCTCCGCGGCCAGGTGACCGGCCAGCACCCGGGCGTTGTCGACCACCCGATGGGCGTACGCCCCGAACCCGGGGGTCGCCGCCTCGCCGAACGCGACCGCCTTCGCGGCGATGGTGTGCATCTGGGCGCCGCCCTGGGTGAACGGGAACACGGCCCGGTCCACGCGCCGGGCCAGCTCGGCCCCGCACAGGATCATCCCGCCGCGCGGTCCGCGCAGCACCTTGTGGGTGGTCGCGCAGACGATGTCCGCGTACGGCACCGGGCTCGGTGCCGCTCCCCCGGCGACCAGCCCGATGGGGTGGCCGGCGTCCGCGATCAGATAGGCCCCGACCTCGTCGGCGACCTCCCGGAAGAAGGCGTAGTCCGGGTGGCGGGGATAGGCGATGGAGCCGCACACGATGGCCTTGGGCCGGTGGTTGCGCGCCAGGTGGCGCACCTGGTCGTGGTCGATCAGCCCGGTCTCGGCGTCGACGCCGTAGCCGACGAAGTCGAACCAGCGGCCGGAGAAGTTGGCCGGCGAGCCGTGGGTGAGGTGGCCGCCGTAGGGCAGGCCGAGGGCGAGGACGGTGTCGCCGGGGCGCAGCAGGGCCGCGTAGGCGGCCAGGACGGCCGAGGTGCCGGAGTGCGGCTGGACGTTGGCGTGCTCGGCGCCGAACAGGCCCTTGGCGCGGCCGACGGCGGCGCGTTCGGCGACGTCGACGATCTCGCAGCCGCCGTGGTGGCGGGCGCCGGGGTAGCCCTCGGCGTACTTGTTGGCGAACGCGGAGCCGAGGGCGGCGAGGACGGCCGGGGAGCAGAAGTTCTCGGCGGCGATCAGCTGGAGCGTGGTCGACTGCCGTGCCAGTTCGCCGAGCAGGAGTTCGGCCATCGCCGGGTCCTGCCGGCGCAGGACGTCGGTCTCGAGGGTCTGGGTGACCGACATGGCGGGCTCCCGGCGGGTCGGCGGTGACGTAGCTCCAATGTAGGCCGGAGACCGCGTCGGGGCCCGTCGGGCCCTACGTCCGCGCCGGGACCCCCGTCAGCGCCGTCACCACCGGGTCCAGGGCGTCCCGTATCTCGTCGCCGATGGAACGGAAGAACGTCAGCGGGGCGCCGTACGGGTCGTACACCTCGTCCGCCTCGGCGGTCGGGGCGAGCAGCCAGCCGCGCAGGGCCGCCGCGGCGCGCACCAGTGCCCGGGCCCGCATGACCACGCCGTCCTCCAGCGGGGGCAGGGTGGCCGGATCTATCGCCCGGACCAGCCGGGTGAACTCCTTCAGGGTGAAGGTGCGCAGGCCCGCCGAGTGGCCCATGGAGATGACCTGGGCGCGGTGGTCACGGGTGGCGGTCAGCACCAGGTCGGCCCTGATCACGTGCTCGTCCAGCAGCTCCCGGCCGACGAATCCGGACGCGTCCGCGCCGAACTCGGCCAGCACGGTCTCGGCGTGGGCCTCCATGGGCGCGCCCTCGTGGCCCCACGTGCCCGCGCTCTCCACGATCAGCCCGCCGCCGAGCACGCCGAGCCGCTCCGCGACGAAGTGGCGGGTCAGCCGCTCGGTGATGGGCGAGCGGCACACGTTGCCGGTGCTGACGTGGAGGATGCGGAAGGTGTCCCGGGGAAACCCGAACGTCGTCGTCTCCTCCGCGCTCCAGCTCCCGCCGCCTATGCCGCGCCCCGTCCCAGGGGCCGTCAATTCGCCACCTCGAGGTCGGGTACGACCTTGCGCAGCTCCTCCGGGGAGAGCGCGCCCTCGCGCAGCAGCACCGGCACCCGGCGGGTGACGTCCACGATGGACGACGGCACGTTGGCGGGGGTGGGGCCGCCGTCGAGGTAGACGGAGACGGAGTCGCCGAGCATGTCCTGGGCGGCGTCGCAGTCCTCCGGCGCCGGATGGCCGGTGAGGTTCGCCGAGGAGACGGCCATCGGCCCGACCTCGGTGAGCAGCTCGATGGCGACCGGGTGCAGCGGCATGCGCACGGCGACCGTGCCCCGGGTGTCGCCGAGGTCCCACTGGAGGGACGGCTGGTGCTTGGCGACGAGCGTCAGGGCGCCCGGCCAGAACGCGTCGACCAGTTCCCAGGCCGCCTCGGAGAAGTCCGTGACCAGGCCGTGCAGGGTGTTCGGGGAGCCGATGAGGACGGGGGTGGGCATGGCGCGGCCCCGGCCCTTGGCGTCGAGCAGATCGGAGACCGCCTGCGAGGAGAACGCGTCGGCGCCGATGCCGTACACCGTGTCGGTCGGCAGCACCACCAGCTCGCCGCGGCGAACGGCGGACGCGGCCTCGCGCAGACCCGTCACGCGGTCGGTCGCGTCGTTGGTGTCGTATCGCCGTGCCATGGCTAGCGGGCCTCCTCGTACACGTACTGCGGGATGGAAGTCGTCGGGGTGGTCACGGCAGCGCCTTGCGGGCGGTGGCGAACCGCGGCCGGTTGTTGAGGTCGGGGTGGTCGGCCGCGTCGGCCCAGCCCCGCTCCTCGGTGAAGATCCACGGCACCTGACCGCCCTGGGTGTCGGCGTGCTCGATCACTACGACGCCGCCGGGGCGCAGCAGGCGGTGCGCGGTGCGTTCGATGCCCCGGATGAGGTCGAGTCCGTCCTCGCCGGAGAACAGGGCCATCTCCGGGTCGTAGTCGCGGGCCTCCGGAGCGACGTACTCCCACTCGGTGAGCGGGATGTACGGCGGGTTGGAGATGACCAGGTCGACCTGGCCGTCGAGGTCCGGGAAGGCGGTCAGCGCGTCGCCCTGGCGCAGGTCGACGCGGGAGCCGGCCACGTTCTTCCGGGTCCACACGAGGGCGTCCTCGGACAGCTCCACCGCGTGCACGCGGGAGCGCGGCACCTCCTGGGCGAGGGCGAGCGCGATGGCGCCGGAGCCGGTGCACAGGTCGACGATGCACGGCTCGACGACGTCCATGGCGCGTACGGCGTCTATGGCCCAGCCGACCACGGACTCGGTCTCCGGCCGGGGCACGAACACCCCCGGACCGACCTGGAGCTCCAGGTAGCGGAAGTAGGCCCGCCCGGTGATGTGCTGCAGCGGCTCGCGCTGCTCGCGCCGGGCGATGACCTCCCAGTACCGGGCGTCGAAGTCGGCGTCCTTCACGGAGTGCAGCTGACCGCGCTTCACGCCGTGCACGAACGCGGCCAGCTCCTCCGCGTCGTTGCGCGGCGAGGGCACACCGGCGTCGGCCAGCCGCTGGGTGGCCTGGGCCACCTCGGCGAGCAGCAGGTTCACGCGTCTCCTCCGTGTCGTCCTCGTGCGTACGGGTGTTACGCGGCGGCGAGCTTCGCCGCCGAGTCGGCGTCGACGCAGGCCTGGATGACCGCGTCGAGGTCGCCGTCCAGGACCTGGTCCAGGTTGTACGCCTTGAAGCCGACGCGGTGGTCCGAGATGCGGTTCTCCGGGAAGTTGTAGGTGCGGATCTTCTCGGAGCGGTCGACGGTGCGGACCTGGCTGCGGCGGGCGTCGGCGGCCTCCCGCTCCGCCTCCTCCTGCGCGATGGCGAGCAGCCTGGAGCGCAGGATGCGCAGTGCCTGCTCCTTGTTCTGCAGCTGGCTCTTCTCGTTCTGGCAGGAGGCGACGACGCCGGTCGGCAGGTGGGTGATGCGCACGGCGGAGTCGGTGGTGTTGACGGACTGGCCGCCGGGGCCGGAGGACCGGTAGACGTCGATGCGCAGGTCGTTCGGGTTGATCTCGACGTCCACCTCCTCGGCCTCGGGGGTGACGAGCACACCGGCCGCGGAGGTGTGGATGCGGCCCTGCGACTCGGTCGCCGGGACGCGCTGCACGCGGTGCACGCCGCCCTCGTACTTCAGCCGGGCCCAGACGCCGTGGCCGGGCTCAATCTGCCCGCGGGCCTTCACCGCGACCTGGACGTCCTTGTAGCCGCCCAGCTCGGACTCGGTGGCGTCGATGATCTCGGTCTTCCAGCCGACGCGCTCGGCGTAGCGCAGGTACATCCGCAGCAGGTCGCCGGCGAAGAGCGCCGACTCGTCGCCGCCCGCGCCCGCCTTGATCTCGAGGATGACGTCCTTGTCGTCGCTCGGGTCGCGCGGGACGAGCAGCAGGCGCAGCTTCTCGGTCAGCTCCTCGCGCTGCTTCTCCAGGTCCTTGACCTCGGCGGCGAAGTCGGGGTCGTCGGCGGACAGCTCGCGGGCGGTCTCGATGTCGTCGCCGGTCTGCTTCCAGGAGCGGTACGTGGCGACGATCGGGGTCAGCTCGGCGTAGCGCTTGTTGAGCTTGCGCGCGTTGGCCTGGTCGGCGTGGACCGACGGGTCGGCGAGCTTCTTCTCCAGGTCGGCGTGCTCGGCGACGAGTTCCTCGACGGCCTCGAACATCTTGGGCTCCTGTACTGCGGTGAAGGGAAGGGCGGCGACCAAAAACGCCGGTCCCGGGCACACCCGCCCGTGGGCGGGATGTGGCCGTGGACCGGCGGAATGGGGCTCGCTACTTCTTGGAGCCGGCGGCCTTGCCGAAGCGGGCCTCGAAGCGGGCCACACGGCCACCGGTGTCGAGGATCTTCTGCTTGCCCGTGTAGAACGGGTGGCACTCGGAGCAGACCTCGGCCCGGATGGTGCCGGACTCGATGGTGCTGCGGGTGGTGAACGACGCGCCGCAGGTGCAGCTGACCTGCGTCTCGACGTACGCGGGGTGGATGTCGCGCTTCAAGGTGTCTCCTAGGTTTCGGGAGGGCGCCGGGTCGCTGCCGCGGGATGCGGAGGCGTGAACCGGAGCCGACGTACCAGTCTGCCAGGACTGGTGCCATCCACCCAAACCGGGGGTGCGGTCGTTCTATTCCAGGGGGTGCGCGGGGCGTCCTACGGGGCGCTGACGACGCCCTTGGCCTCGCCCGTCGCCGTGCCTTCCGTGGCCGCCGCCGGGATCTGCCGGTCGTCCCGCAGGGCGTTCCAGACCAGCTCGGCCTTGGCGGTGTCCAGAAGGACGCGGTTGGGGTTGGCCGGGTCGTACTGGACCGGCATCGTGACCATCTTCATGTGGGAGGAGCTGATGCCCTTGAGGCCGCCCGCGAAGTCGATCAGGGCGTTGACCGAGCCGAGGTCGGAGTCGGTCGTGACGGCCTTGGTGGCGGTGTCGGCGAGGTCGTAGAGCTTCTTCGGGTTGGTGAAGACGCCGACGTGCTTGACCTGGTCGATGAGGGCCTTGATGAACGCCTGCTGGAGCTGGATGCGGCCCAGGTCGGAGCCGTCGCCCACGCCGTGCCGGGTGCGGACCAGGCCGAGGGCCTGCTCGCCGTTCAGGGTGTGCGGGCCGGCCTTCAGGTCGAGGTGGCTCTGCGGGTCGTGGATGTCCTTGCTGGTGGTGATCCGTACGCCGCCGAGGTCGTCGATGAGCTGCTGGAAGCCCTGGAAGTCGACCTCCAGGTAGTGGTCCATGCGGATGCCGGTGATCGACTCGACGGTCTTGACCGCGCAGGCCGCGCCGCCGGTGGAGTACGCCTCGTTGAACATCGCGCCGGTGGCGGCCGGGTGGGCGGTGCCCTTGGTGTCGGTGCACTCGGGGCGGTCGACGAGGGTGTCCCGGGGGATCGAGACCACGCTGGCCCGCTTGTGGCCCTCGTACACGTGGACGATCATCGCCGTGTCGGAGCGGGCGGTGCCGTCGTCCGCGCCGCCGCCGAGCTTCTTGTTGGTGCCGGCGCGGGTGTCCGAGCCGAGGACCAGGATGTTCTCGGAGCCGTTGTCGACCTTCTGGGGCCGGTCGGTGCCGAGGGCCTGGTTCAGGTCGACGCTGCGCAGGTTGCCGTTGAGCTTGAAGTAGACGTACCCGGCCCCGGCGCCGCCCAGCACGACGACGCCCGCCGCCGTCCACGCCGTGGCGCGCAGGACCTTGCGGCCCGCGCTGGGGGCCTTGCGGCGGCGCCCCTTGCCCCGGCGGCGGGGTCCGGTGGTGCCCGGCTCGGTTATGGCGGGCGTGCTCTCGGCGGCCACATCGCTCCTAGGTGTCGGCGGTCGGGTACCCCCTGCGGTCAGGGTCGGGCGCGGTCGTCACCGCTCCATCGTCGCTCCGCCTGGTCAGACAAAGAAACTCGGGACAGGGTTGCACAACGCACAGTGCCCGACCGGTACGGAAATGATCACCGTGCGTAGTCACATGCGTCGGGCGGACCGCGTTCACCTGGGGATTCGGCGCCGCCGGGGGTGTGCCGGGCGGCCGGTGGCCGACGGGCCCTCTGTGGCGAACGTCTCGCCGCCGGACGGACCGGAGGACGCGTCGCCGGACGGGCCGGGATGCGGAAAGGCCGCCTCCGCGGACGGAAGGCGGCCTTTCACGGCAGTACGGACGCTCAGTCGCCGTTGCCCGGCGTCGGCGTCGTCTTCTGGATCTGCATCAGGAACTCGACGTTCGACTTGGTCTGCTTCATCTTGTCGAGAAGCAGCTCGATCGCCTGCTGCTGGTCCAGCGCGTGCAGCACCCGGCGGAGCTTCCAGACGACGGCCAGCTCCTCGGCGCCGAGCAGGATCTCCTCCTTGCGGGTGCCGGACGCGTCCACGTCCACCGCCGGGAAGATGCGCTTGTCGGCGAGCTTCCGGTCGAGCTTGAGCTCCATGTTGCCGGTGCCCTTGAACTCCTCGAAGATCACCTCGTCCATGCGGGACCCGGTGTCCACCAGGGCGGTGGCGAGGATGGTCAGCGAGCCGCCGTCCTCGATGTTGCGCGCCGCGCCGAAGAACCGCTTCGGCGGGTAGAGCGCGGTCGAGTCGACACCACCGGACAGGATGCGGCCGGAGGCCGGCGCCGCCAGGTTGTAGGCGCGGCCCAGACGGGTGATCGAGTCCAGCAGCACGACCACGTCGTGGCCCAGCTCGACGAGGCGCTTGGCGCGCTCGATGGCCAGCTCGGCGACCGTAGTGTGGTCCTCGGCCGGGCGGTCGAAGGTCGAGGAGATGACCTCGCCCTTGACCGACCGCTGCATGTCGGTGACCTCTTCCGGACGCTCGTCGACCAGGACGACCATCAGGTGGCACTCGGGGTTGTTGTGCGTGATCGCGTTGGCGACCGCCTGCATGATCATGGTCTTGCCGGTCTTCGGCGGGGCCACGATCAGACCGCGCTGGCCCTTGCCGATCGGCGAGACCAGGTCGATGATCCGGGTGGTCAGCACGCCCGGGTCGGTCTCCAGGCGGAGCCGGTCCTGCGGGTAGAGCGGGGTCAGCTTGTTGAACTCGGGACGGCCGCGGCCGTGTTCGGGCGCCATGCCGTTGACGGAGTCCAGGCGGACCAGCGCGTTGAACTTCTCGCGGCGCTCGCCCTCCTTCGGCTGGCGGACCGCACCGGTGACGTGGTCGCCCTTGCGCAGGCCGTTCTTGCGGACCTGGGCCAGGGAGACGTAGACGTCGTTCGGGCCCGGCAGGTAGCCGGAGGTCCGGATGAAGGCGTAGTTGTCGAGGATGTCCAGGATGCCCGCGACCGGGATCAGGACGTCGTCCTCGGCGACCTGCGGCTCGACGATCTCGTCGCGGCCACGACGGCCACGGCGGTCGCGGTAGCGGCCGCGACGGCCGCGACGGCCGCCCTCGAAGTCGTCGTCGTCCTGCTGCCGGCTGTCCTGTCGGCCGCCCTGCTGCTGGCCCTGCTGCTGACGCTGCTGGCCGCCCTGCTGCTCGTCGCCCTTGTTGCGGCGGTCCCGGTCCCGGTCCCGGCCGCGCTCGCGGCGGTCCCGGCGGCCACGGCCCTCGCCGTCACCGGCGTCGCCCTTGGCCTCGCCCTGCTGGGACTGCTGGGCCGCGGGCGTCTCGGCCTTGGGCTCGGTCCGGGCCTCCGCGGCGACGGTCTCGGCGCCGGTCTGGGCCGGGCTGCCCGCGTCGGCCGTGGCACGGCGGCGACGGCGCTCGGCCGGGGCGTCCTCCGCCCCGCGCTCGGCGGCGCCCCCGGCCGGCTGGCCCGGAATCTCGATCTGCTGCTGGGCCGCGGCCTTCTCGGCAGGGGCCTCGACGGCCTTGGCCGCCTTCTTCTCGGCGGCCTCCTCACCGGTGCGCGCGCGGGAGGTGGCCCGGCGCTTCGGCTTGGTCTCGGCGGCGGCGTCGGCCTTGGCGGCGGGGGCTCCCCCGGCGGCCTGCGCCTCCTTGATGACCTCGATCAACTGGCTCTTGCGCATCCGCGCGGTGCCCCTGATGCCGAGGCCCGAGGCGACCTGCTGCAGCTCGGCCAGCACCATGCCCTCGAGGCCGGTACCACGGCGCCGCCGGGAGCCGGCACCGGTGGCAGGCGCGGAGGCGTCCGTGGCGGGCGCGGCAGCGGTCTCCTCGACACGTGCGCCCATCAGATCGGTGGTGTCGCTCACGAAGGGTCCTTCCCTGGAGCGGACGTCGGCCTGTCTGGCTCGGCGACCGGTTGTGCTGTCCGGCTACGGTCCTGTCTTCTGTGAACCGTGCCGGGGCGGTGGTCCGCCAAAGCGGCGGAAGAAATGTGCGGTGATGGCGCTTCCGCGAGCCGTGGCACCGAGTGTCACGTGGCGTGGCAGCACCGATTCCGAAGCTCCCCCAGAGGGGGTACCCCCACGGGCGGCCCGCTCAGTGTCCGCATGCGTCGTACTGCCCAGGTACGGCGCACGGAACACGGAGTGGCCCGGGAGGCTCCCGGAAGAATGTCTGTCCCGGACGGGGACACAAGGCACCTCGCCATGGTGGGGTCGGGTGCAGACTTGAGATTAACACTACCGGATCCAACAAACATTCCCCCTCTCCAAATCCGGCAACCGTGTGTCAGGTCGCAAGCGGCAGCACGCTCGCTCCCTGGACATCCAGGTCCAGCCGGTTGGCGGCCCAGCCCTCACCCGCGAGGTGGGAGACCTTGTCGGCGCTGTCGGCGTCGGCGAGGGCCATGACGGTGGGCCCGGCACCCGAGATGACGGCCGGGATGCCGTCGGCGCGCAGCCGCTCCACGAGCGCGGCGCTCTCGGGCATGGCCGGGGCCCGGTACTCCTGGTGGAGGCGGTCCTCGGTGGCGGGCAGCAGCAGCTCGGGGCGCCGGGTCAGGGCCTCGACCAGCAGGGCGGCGCGGCCCGCGTTGGCGGCGGCGTCCACGTGCGGCACGGTGCGCGGGAGCAGACCGCGGGCGGTCTCGGTCAATACCGGCTTTCCGGGCACGAAAACCACCGGAACGATGGAATCGCGCGGCTCCATCCTGATGGCGCGGGCGGTGCCGCCCTCCATCCAGGACAGGGTGAAGCCGCCGAGCAGACAGGCGGCCACGTTGTCCGGGTGGCCCTCGATCTCGGTGGCCAGTTCCAGCAGGGCCGCGTCGTCCAGGCGGGCCTCGCCGCCTATGGTCACGGCGCGGGCGGCCACGATGCCGGCGCAGATGGCGGCGGAGGAGGAGCCGAGGCCGCGGCCGTGCGGGATGCGGTTGGCGCAGACGATCTCCAGACCGCGGGGCTGTCCGCCCAGCAGGTCGAAGGCGGTCCGCAGGGAGCGGACGAGGAGGTGGCTCTCGTCCCGCGGCAGGGTCTCGCCGCCCTCACCCGCGATGTCGATGTGCAGCCCGGAGTCGGCGACCCTGACGACCACGTCGTCGTAGAGCCCCAGCGCGAGGCCGAGGGCGTCGAAGCCCGGGCCGAGGTTGGCGCTGGTGGCGGGAACGCGCACCCGGACGGCGGCGGCGCGGAACGCTGGACCGGCCATCGCTCGAAGACTCTCCTTGAGCTGCGTTGACGGTCGAATGACGCTCGAGGGATTCGATGGTCATTCGGTGGACTGCCGATGACTGACGTGCGAAGACCCGCCGGGCCGCGGGGACGGCGCGGCGCCTGCCATGCGCGTGGGCATATGCGGCAGGCGGGTTCGCTACAGCCTATCGAAGGAAGGTTCTGTGGCGACATAGGGCGCACAGGAGGCGCACGATGCGTGTCGTAAGCCCCCTGTGCACCTTGTCAGGGATTCCGCCGGTTCAGGGCGCTCAGGCGAGGCCGAGGCGCTCGGCCGCGGTGGCGGCGTCGACCGGGACGGTGACCGGCTGCGGCGCGCCGGCGACGGCCCAGTCCGGGTCCTTCAGGCCGTTGCCGGTGACCGTGCACACGATGCGCTGGCCCGGGTCGACCTTGCCCTGCTCGGCGGCCTTGAGCAGACCGGCCACCGAGGCGGCGGAGGCGGGCTCCACGAAAACACCCTCCTGCGCGGCCAACAGGCGGTAGGCGCGCAGGATCTCACGGTCCGTCACCTCGTCGATGAGACCGCCGGACTCGTCCCGGGCGGCCAGCGCGTTACTCCAGGAGGCGGGGTTGCCGATGCGGATGGCGGTGGCGATGGTCGACGGGTCCTTGACGACCTCGCCGCGCACGATCGGGGCACTGCCGGAGGCCTGGAAGCCCCACATCCGGGGGGTGCGGGTGGAGACACCGTCGGCGGCGTACTCCTTGTAGCCCTTCCAGTAGGCGGTGATGTTGCCCGCGTTGCCGACCGGCAGGACGTGCAGGTCGGGCGCGTCGCCGAGCATGTCGACGATCTCGAAGGCGGCCGTCTTCTGGCCCTCGATCCGCACCGGGTTGACCGAATTCACCAGCGCCACGGGGTAGTTCTCGCTGAGCGAGCGGGCGAGGGTGAGGCAGTCGTCGAAGTTGCCGTCGACCTGGAGGATCTTCGCGCCGTGCACGAGGGCCTGGCCCATCTTGCCGAGGGCGATCTTGCCCTGCGGCACCAGGACGGCCGAGACCATGCCCGCCCGCACCGCGTACGCGGCGGCGGAGGCGGAGGTGTTGCCGGTGGAGGCGCAGATGACGGCCTTCGCCCCCTCCTCCTTGGCCTTGCTGATCGCCATGGTCATGCCGCGGTCCTTGAAGGACCCGGTGGGGTTGGCTCCCTCCACCTTCAGGTGGACCTCACAGCCCGTGCGCTCGGAGAGCACCTGCGCGGGCACGAGGGGCGTGCCGCCCTCGCGGAGCGTCACGACCGGCGTGGTGTCGGAGACGGGCAGCCGGTCCCGGTACTCCTCGATGATTCCGCGCCACTGGTGGGTCATTGCTGGTTACTCTCCTTCAACCCGCATGATGCTGGCGACACCCCGCACGGTGTCGAGCTTGCGCAACGCCTCGACGGTCCCCGAGAGGGAGGCGTCGGAGGCCCGGTGGGTGACGACGACGAGAGAGGCCTCGCCGTCCTTGCCCTGCTGCCGAACCGTGTCGATGGACACGTCGTGCTCGGCGAAGACGGTGGCGACCTGGGCGAGCACGCCCGGTTTGTCGGCCACGTCCAGGCTGATGTGGTACCGGGTGACGACGTCGCCCATCGGGGAGACGGTCAGATCGGCGTAGGCCGACTCGCCGGGCCCGGTGGCGCCGCTGAGCCGGTTGCGGCAGACGGCGACGAGGTCGCCGAGGACGGCGGAGGCGGTGGGCGCGCCGCCGGCGCCGGGGCCGTAGAACATCAGCTGCCCGGCGGCCTCGCTCTCCACGAACACGGCGTTGTACGCGCCGCGCACGGAGGCGAGCGGGTGGCCGAGCGGAATCATCGCGGGGTGCACCCGCGCGGTGACCGACGTCCCGTCCGCCGAGCGCTCGCAGATGGCGAGCAGCTTGATGGTGCAGCCCATCTCCTTGGCGGAGCGGAAGTCGGCGGCGGTGACCTCGGTCATGCCCTCGCGGTAGACGTCGTCCAGGCGCACGCGCGTGTGGAAGGCGATGCCGGCCAGGATGGCGGCCTTGGCGGCGGCGTCGAAGCCCTCGACGTCGGCGGTCGGGTCGGCCTCCGCGTACCCGAGGGCGGTGGCCTCGTCCAGGGCCTCCTGGTAGCCGGCGCCGGTCGAGTCCATCTTGTCGAGGATGAAGTTGGTCGTGCCGTTGACGATGCCGAGGACCCTGTTGACCTTGTCGCCGGCGAGCGACTCGCGCAGCGGCCGGATCAGCGGGATGGCACCGGCGACGGCGGCCTCGTAGTAGAGGTCCTTGCCGTTCGCCTCCGCCGCCGCGTGCAGGGCGGCCCCGTCCTGGGCGAGCAGGGCCTTGTTGGCGGAGACGACGGAGGCGCCGTGTTCGAAGGCGGTGGTGATGAGCGTCCGGGCCGGCTCGATCCCGCCGATGACCTCGACGACGACGTCGATGTCCCCGCGTTTGACCAGGGCGGTGGCGTCGGTGGTGACGAGCGCGGGGTCGATGCCCTCGCGCGCCTTGCCGGTGCGCCGTACGGCCACGCCGGCCAGCTCCACCGGCGCCCCGATGCGGGCGGCGAGGTCGGCGGCGTGCGTCGTCATGATGCGCGCCACCTCTGAGCCGACCACTCCACAGCCCAGCAGCGCCACTTTCAGCGGACGCGTACGCATCATCCGACCTCGTTTCCTCATACCGTCTACGGTTGGTCCAGTCTCACTCACCGGACGGGGGTTTTTGCCCTTCGTCCGGATCGTGAGACATCTATTTCATTTGTACGGGGGCGTAAGACCGCAGATCTTCCGCTCTGTCCGCCCCCGCCGTTCTCGGGCGGGCGTCACCCGACGTCGAGACGCAGGAGGTCCTCCTCCGTCTCGCGCCGGACGATCACCCGGGCCTCACCGTCCCGCACGGCGACGACCGGCGGCCGCAGGACGTGGTTGTAGTTGCTGGCCATGGACCGGCAGTACGCGCCGGTGGCCGGCACGGCGACCAGGTCGCCCGGTGCCAGGTCCCCCGGCAGGAACGCGTCCCTGACCACGATGTCCCCGCTCTCGCAGTGCTTGCCGACCACCCGGGCGAGCACCGGCTCGGCGTCGGAGGCACGGGAGACCAGCGCGACGCTGTACTCGGCGTCGTACAGCGCGGTGCGGATGTTGTCCGACATGCCGCCGTCCACGGAGACATAGGTGCGCAGCCCGTCGAGCGGCTTGACGGTGCCCACCTCGTACAGGGTGAAGGCCGTGGGCCCCACGACGGCACGCCCCGGCTCCACGGAGACCCGGGGCGTGCGCAGCCGGGCGGCCTCGCACTCGCGGGTGACGATCTCGGTGAGCGCCTTGGCGATCTCGTGCGGCTCGCGGGGGTCGTCGGCGCTGGTGTAGGCGATGCCGAGGCCGCCGCCGAGGTCGATCTCCGGCAGTTCGACGCCGTGCTCGTCGCGGATGTCCTTCAGCAGGCCGACGACCCGGTGGGCGGCGACCTCGAAGCCGGACATGTCGAAGATCTGCGAGCCGATGTGCGAGTGGATCCCGATCAGCTCCAGCCCGTCGAGCTGGAGCGCCCGCCGCACGGCTTCCGCCGCCTGACCGCCGGCGAGCGGGATGCCGAACTTCTGGTCCTCGTGCGCGGTGGCGATGAACTCGTGCGTGTGCGCCTCGACGCCCACGGTGACGCGGATCTGGACCTTCTGCCGCTTGCCGAGGGACTGGGCGGTGTGGGCGACCCGCACGATCTCCTGGAAGGAGTCGAGCACGATCCGCCCGACACCGGCTTCGACGGCCCGGCGGATCTCCTCGACCGACTTGTTGTTGCCGTGGAAGGCGATGCGCTCGGGCGGCATCCCCGCGGACAGCGCGGTGGCCAGTTCCCCGCCGGAGCACACGTCGAGATTCAGCCCCTCCTCGTCCAGCCACCGCACGACGGCACGGGAGAGGAATGCCTTGCCGGCGTAGAACACATCGGCGTCCGGGCCGAACGCGGTGCGCCAGGCACGCGCGCGGGCCCGGAAGTCGGCCTCGTCGAGGATGTAGGCGGGCGTGCCGAACTCCTCGGCGAGCCGGGTGACGGGGATCCCCGCGACGCGGACCACACCGTCGTCGCCGCGCGTGACGGTCTGGGCCCACACCTTGCGGTCCAGGGCGTTGAGATCGGCGGGCGGCGCGGGGTGGTGGCCCTCGGGCAGGACATCGGCGTGGCGGGGCCCGGCGGGATGGGCGGAACGGCTCATGACGGAATTCTCAGGCTCTCTGTCTCTCTCCGGGACGCATCTGCTCACGCGCCTCAGAGATGTTCGGGTGCGTCGATGCCGAGCAGGGACAGGCCACCGGCCAGCACCGTCCCGGCTGCTTCGGCGAGGGCCAGCCGGGCGCGGTGGGCGGCCGAGGGTTTCTCCTCGCCGACGGGAAGCACGGAAGGCAGCAGGGGCAGCACGGCATCGGCGACGGTGACGAGATGCCGGGCGAGCCGGTCCGGGGCACGGTGGGTGGCGGCCGCGGCGAGGATGCGGGGGTGGTCGGCGAGGGGGGTGAGCAGGGGCGCGCCGGTCCCGGTGCGCGGCGGGCCTGGCTCGGCGGCGAAGCCGAGGCGGGCGGCGTTGCGGCCGAGGGAGCGGACACGGGCGTGCGCGTACCGCACCCGGAACAGCGGATTGCCCTCACGCTGCACCAGGTGGTCGGCGGTGATCCGGGGCCGGTCGTGCGGCGCGGGGTGGAGCAGGGCCCACCGGGCGGCGTCCGGCCCGAGCGGGGCGGGGTCCTCCGGGGCGGGCACGGGCCGCAGATTGACGGGCTCGCCGTGCTCGACGGTGGCCCGCCCGCCCTGAGTGCCCACGATCCGTACCACCGCGTCGGCGACGACCTCGGCCCGCACCTCGTACGGCACCCGGAGCGCGACGACCTGACCGGCGAGGGCGTCCCCGTGCCCGTACCGGGCGCCCTTCCGCCGGATCTCGGCGACCAGCGCGGCGACGGGATCGACCTGCCCGGCGAGCCGGATGTTCAGGAACCCCGGCCCGGTGACGACGACGTCCTCGATCCCCTCGACCCCGACGAGACGTTCCCGCAGTATCCCGGCGACCCGCTGCGGGGGCTGCCCGGCCGCACGGGCCAGCCGCAGCGCGACGGCGGTGGCGAAGTCCCCGCACCCTCCGGGCCCCGGCTCGGTCACCACGACCCGCTCGGGCACGGCCACGTTCAGTTCCCCGTCACCGACAGCACGGCACACCGCGTGCAACACGGTGCGGGACAGTTCGGCGGGGGTCACGGGACAAGCGTAGGGGAGGAGGGGGGTGGGTGGGCGAGCCGGTTATGCGTCCCGGGCGGGCGGCGAGGCTCCAGGGGTGCGGGAGGGCCGCCGTTATGGCCGGGGAAGTCCGTCGTGCCCGGGGAGACCGGGAAGACCGGGCAGGCGGTGGTGGCCGGGGAGGCTGTCGCGGTGACCGGCGGGGTTGCCGTCGGGTCCGGGCAGGGGCAGGTTGCGGTCCTGGCCGGCGGGGTTGCCATCGCGTCCGGGCAGGTCGCTGCTCTGGCCGGCGAGGCCGCCGCCATGACCGGGGAGGTCGCCGCGGTCACCCCCATGCCCGGGAGAGACCTCTTGAGGAGACGAGGACGGGGACGAGGACGGGGACGGGGACGGGGACGAGCCCGAGACACCTCCACCCCCACCTCCCTCGATCTCGCCGACGACGCCCTCGACGCTCCCGGATCCGAGATCGAGATCGACTGCCCCGTCCCGCTCGAGGACCTCCCGCTGACCGCCTCCCTCCCCATGCCCACTGACATCGGCCCCGTCTCCTCCGGACGCCGCCGCCCGTCCCACCCTCCCCTCGATGAGGTCCTTCACGAGGCGGACCAGTTCGGCGGGCTCGAAGGGCTTGGCGAGGAAGGCGTCCACGCCCAGGTCGAGGCCGGCCTCGACCTCGTACTGCGTACAGGCGCTGATGATGGCGACGGGAAGGTGGTGCGTACGGGGATCGGCGCGGAGGCGGGCGGCGGTGCGGATGCCGTCGAGCCGGGGCATGACGACATCGAGCGTCACGACATCGGGCCGCACCTCATGCACCACATCCAGACACTCGGCACCATCGGCCGCGGTCACGACCTCCAGCCCTTCCAGCTCGAGGTTGACCCTGATCAGCTGCCGGATGACCTTGTTGTCGTCCACAACAAGCACGCGGCCCGAGGCGCCTGGCACAAGTCGAGAGTAGGTGTGGACCGGCCACCGCGTCCGGGTTTTCCCCACTTCCACCCCCTACAGGGGGCCGGCCCGCCCCCACCCCGGGAACCGAATTGCTGATCACCCCTCCGGACCTGCTAGTGTTCTACCCGTCGCCGCGAGCGAGAAGCTCAGCGCCCGACACGCCCCCGTAGCTCAGGGGATAGAGCAACGGCCTCCGGAGCCGTGTGCGCAGGTTCGAATCCTGCCGGGGGCACCGGAAATCAAGGCCCTGACCAGCGGAAACGCCGGTCAGGGCCTTTCTTCTGCATGCCAAAACACACACGGCCTACCTTGCTGTCACTTCTCTCGGGAAAATCGCCCTGACCTGGCCATTTACCGCGGCAAACCCTCGAGCTCCCGTATGTTCGATCCCGCGAAACGCAGGCTCGCGGGACATACGCGGGACATGAGCTCCACACGGAACGCCCGCTTGAGGGACAGGAGTACTCCTACCTCCAGGTTCACCGATCGACCGCAGACCACGGCAGACGGAGGCGCAGGCCGTTGCACTTGGGGAGGTCGTACCCGAGCACAGTGGAAGCGTCCCCTCCTCCGCTCCTACCTGCTTGGCCTCAGGTGGCGCCCGGCTTACCTGGGCAAGCAACTCGCCCCGGCACCTACGGCAGGGACCTCGAGATGGGGAAGCTGACCGGCCCTCAACCGTATTCGTCCAGCAGCGCCGCGATGCTCCTGGTACCGACGGTCTGACCCGCCGATACCCGCCGGTACCCGCCGGTGCCCGCCGACCCAGGAGACCGCGTAGAGCAGGTTTCGGGCGCCTGTACGGGGTTGACGACCACCCGGGGTCCCTGCTTGACGGTCTCTGGGTGATCCGCCAGCTCGCGTTGGACAGGGGTCAGCGGGGAGCTTGCCCCGCTCGATCGCCTGCCGCACCGCATTCACGATCGTCATGCGCCTGCGCCGCTGTGTCTCGGCGGCCGCAACCGTGCCGTCCCGTTGCACGCGGAGGGCCTGCAGCACACTCCGCATCACGACCGGGTGCAGCAGGTTACCCAACGGACGTGAAGCCCGAGCGCCCCAGTCCAGAGCCAGCCGGGTCTCCGCAGGGCTCCGTGCGTGCATCAGGCCGGGGCATGACGAACGCCCAGTCACCTAACGCCCGCCGCAACAGTGCATCATTCGGACGCCCTCGTGCTCCTCGGGGCTGGCCCCTCGTGATCGCACTCAGGGTTTCATTGATCTCGCTGCGAGTCTTCGCCGCGGCCTGCCCCCAGCGCGTCTCCAGGTACTTGAGCGCGAAGGCGTACCAGCTGATGGAAGCCGGACCGCGCCCTCTCCCTAGTCGGCCAGGGTCATCAGCGGCAGCTATCACTGACGGCTCTGACCAACGAGGACCCGAGCTCGTCGGCCAGCGCCCTGATGTCCGCCCTGTCTCCCGCAGCCCGTCCTCGGTAGGGCTGCGCTGCAATCTCCCTTCGGGGCCCACGCCTCCTCCTGAGAGCACCGCGCGCCGGACCTGTCGCACTCCGGATGACCTCCACCGCCTCTCTCAAGGTCAACGCATCACATGCAGCGCAAGGCCGGAGAGGCAGAGCGCATTAATCCCACGAGGAGCATAAGAGGTAGGATCAGTAGCATGAGTGAGCCTACCGGCAAGTACTCGATCACCATGCCGCGCGACATCGCCGAAGCCGCCAAGGCCCGCAGCGGCCCCTCCGGTCTGTCCGCCTATGTGGCTGCGGCCGTCGCCCGCCAGATCGAACGGGACAACCTCAACGAGCTGATCCAAGTGGCCGAGGCCGAGCACGGACCCGTCACAGAAGAAGAGATCCAGTCCCTGCGGGACCAGCTCCACCAGGCACGCGAGCAGCAGACGCAGGGCGGGGCGAACGCGGCGTGACCCGTTCACCCGCCGTCCCCGGCGGCACCCTGGTCCTCGACAGCGAAGGGCTGGCCAAGGCTGTCCTGCGCGACCGCACAGTGACCGGCTGGCTCGCCCTGGCCCGCGCCGACGACCTGCGCGTGATCACTTCGGCGGCCACCCTCGTGGAAGTAGTTCATCCCCGGATCAACCGCCCGGCGCTGGAGTGGACCCTTTCCCGCCTCGTCGTCGAACCGGTCACCGAGTCGATCGCCCGGCGCGCCGCCACTCTCCTCGCCGACGCCGGCCTCCACGGCCACAAGTACGCCATCGACGCCATGCTCAGCGCCACCGCCCTCACCGCGCCCGGCCCCGTCACCGTCCTCACCTCCGACCCTGAGGACATCACAGTGCTGTGCGGCGGGCATGTCACAGTGATCAAGGTCTGACGGCGTGTATGGAACGCCGGAGTCCGGAGCGGGGCGCGTCAGGCAGAGGTGGCCGGGCCGGTCGTTCGTCGCCGAACACGCACTCGCTCATGGCCTTGGGCATCGAGCAGCGGTCTTCTTCGCCGCTCTCCGCGCAGGTACAACTGCGGTCCCGGGGTCCGTCGGCTCGGCGTTCAGGACCTGGGAGGCGAGCGTGAGCCAGGCTCGGGCGTCCGCGCCGTCGAGGTCGTCGGTCCACATATGGGTGCCGTTCGGACCGCCGCCCTTGTCCCATGGCTCGATGCCGTTCTCCGCGTACCAGTCCTTCTTGCGCTCCCACTTCCGCGCGTAGTCGGGAAGGTCGAGCATGCCGGCGTGTTCCCAGAAGACCGTGCGGCCGTCCTTCGTGGCCACGGTGAAGTCGGGACGGGCGACGCGGCCGTCCCTGCCGGTGAGCGGCTCCTCGTAGAGCCACCGTCCCGGTGTCAGGCGGTCGAGGAGACCCGCGATGATGACCTCGTTCTTCGAAGCCATCGGCGTGCCGTCGGCGGACACGTGCATCAGCTTGCGGTCGAACCTGCGGGCTTGGCCCCGCACGTCGAATGCGAACGGATGCGGGGTTTCGAAGAGGTCGGTCAGCCTGCGGGCGGTTTCGCTGTTGCTCGGGTGAGCGAAGGTACGGAGGTCTGCCAGCGTGCCCTCGTGGAGGATGACGACTTTGTCCTTCTGCCGGGTCAACGCCGTGTACATGAGTTCCCGGGGCAGGTTGGCCCGGGCGGGCAGGACAAGGAAGGTCGTACCGAATTCCGAGCCCTGCGACTTGTGCACCGTGACGGCCCACGCCAGCTCCAGCAGGGTATCGTCCTTGTCCGACGGCCAGTAGCTGTACTCATAGCCGGGTTGAGAGGAGAACTCCACGCCTAGCTTCAGTGCGTTCTTCCGCCTCTTCGCGGCGGATGTGGGCCACGCGATGGCGACACCGATCTCACCGTTGGCGACGTAGTTCGTCGCATTGTCCCGCGGCCACGCCTTCATGCGTTTGTTGGTCGTCTGCATGACCTTGTCTCCGCGCACGATCTGCTCCGGTCCGATCGGCGCGGGGATGTTCCAACCCCGGTTCTGCTGAGCCCAGGAGGTGTCGTCGGCCCGGTACATGCGTTTGATGTGCCGGTTGAGCTCGACTGTCCCGAAGGCACGAGAGCGGGTGGGCGAGAGAATCTGCCACTTCTCGGCCCGGACGCCCGCGCCTCGCTGCCAGTTGACGTACTCGCCGTTGACGCTGCCCCCGTAGGTGAGAGCGAACGCCCGCACCGGGTCGTCCGCCGCGCCCAAACCGAGGACTTCGTCGAGGGCGTCCGTGAGGGCCTGCACTGCGGTGCTACCGCCCCAGGGAACGTACTGGAGGGTGGGGAGGTGCGGGTTTGTGGCCAGTTCGTCCCAGATCGCCTCGTCGCCGGCGCCGCGGGTGCCGTCGCCGAACCAGGCGGCGAGTTCAAGGTCATGGCGGGTGCCGTGGCTGCCGTCCGGCAGCTGGCGCCTGGGCACCTGCAGTTCCACGTACCCGTGGGCGACCCTCACCGCGGTAGGGAAGTCCCCCGGGCGCAGATTGTTGACCAGGTCGACGAACGGCCGTCCGGCTCCGATCGGAGGCAGGTGGCGCGGGTCGCCCACCAGGATCAGCCGTTTGACGCCGGTGAACGAGTCCAGCGTCGCGGCGAGCATCTCTTCCGTCAGCATCGACGCCTCGTCGATCACGACGAGGCCGTAGCCGCGTCGGGGGCCTTGGTCACCCAACACCAGATACCGGCCGGTCTCGGCGTCATAGCGGCCGGTGGTGCTCAGGTGGGAGGCCAGGGTCTTCGCCGGCCGTTCGACCTTCGTCTCCAGCTGTACCTTCGCCTTGCCCGTGGGAGCAAGGAGAAGGACGTCCCCGACGGCCGCGCCGGGGTAGTCGACGAGGGCGCGCAGCAGGGTCGTCTTGCCCGTCCCGGCCGGTCCGATGAGGACGGACAGGCGTGCATCGTGCAGAGCGGCGAGTCCCGCGGCCTTCTCCACCCGGGCTCGTTCCTCGAGTTCGTCGGCGTGCGCGCCGTCTGTTGTGCCGTCCTGGTTCCGGTCGAGCACGGCGTCGAGCACGGCGCGGGCGTCGGTGATCTCGCCCAGCCGGGGAAGCGCCTGCTGCTCCGCCACCCAGTCGCGGATGACGTTCGCGGTCTCCTCGAGCCGGTCGAGCTTGTAGGCGGGGGTTCCGTTAGCAAGGCGGACGCTGGTCAGCGGTGACCAGTGCGGCCACTCGACGATCGCGTCGTGCTCCAGGTCGAGGCCGGTGAGGATGTCGGGCGTCAGGGCCGGAAGCTGGTCGGGCGCCACGAGGCGGGAGTGCTCCAGCGCTTCGTCGAGGGGAACGAGGGTGTCTCCCCGGAGACACTGGCGCTCCAGCACCTCGGTGAGGAGGGCTTCGATCCGTCGGCGGTCCAAGGGGGCGTCGAGGCCTACCTCGTCCGGAACGGGCGGTCGCCACGTGACGTGCGCCGGTGGGAACATCGCGCGGTCGACGGCGGTGAACGGGACGTGGAGAGGTGAGCCGTAAGTGCAGGTCGCGGCGTAGTACGGGTTGTCGAGGAGTTCCTTGGCAGCCATCTCGACCTCGGTGCTGCCGTCGAGCAGCATGCGCACCTGCTCCGGGCTGATGTCGAGTCCGGACAGGAAGCGCAGGACCGCTTGGCGCGCGGCCGGGAGCTTGTTCCAAACCCGTGCCTGGATGGGTCCGATATGAGGCTTCAGTGCATGCGGGGCGCGCGCGGGGTCGGCGACGACGCCCTGCAGCAGCTCCCAGGGGTCGGTGGCCTCGCCGGCTTCTGTGAGCACCGCCCGTGCGGCGACGTAGGGCTGCTGCACTCCGATGCGGGCGAGGACACCGGGCAGGCCGGGGACCGGGCCACGGAGTTGCCAGAGCCGTTCGGTCTGCTCCGTCAGCCATGTCATCGCGGACTCGGGAATGGCGAGGCCGAGTTCACGCATGCCGTCGGCCGCCGACTTCAGGGATGCCAGGGACTCGATGGCGGCGTCGTCGGAGAGGTGTTCCGTGACGTAGGAGAACTCGACGTCCCGGCCTTCGGGCGCCCAGGCCAGTGCCCTGTCGATGTCGGCGCCCTCGTCCATGAGCGGCAGGAGCTCCTGGTAGGGCAGCAGGACGCCCTCCGCCATGTCGGGACGCAGGGAGTGCTCCACGATCGTCTCCCACATGGAGGAGCCGAACGGCGGTTTCCCGTTCTGGTTCCACATCGGTGGCGTGGTCACGCCCGTTACGTGTGCGGCCCCGACCAGCAGACGGTCGGTGCGTTGCTCCTGCAGCGGGGAGTGCTTGAGGTAGACGAACACCAGGCTGTCCCTCCGCACGACCGGCTCGAAGAACGCTTGGATGACTGCCTGTTGGTTGCCGCCGTCCATCACCCACGGCGGCTGGGACTTCAGGACGCGGTCGGTGTGGTCCTCGGCGAGTTGATCGAACGCGGGCACCCTGGCGTGACCGATCTCCTCGTTCAGAGAACCGCGGTTCATCCAGCGGAAGGGGATGGCCTCGAACGCGTACCCGGGCACGCTGACGGGGCTGTCGCGCAGGTAGTCACGGAGCGCGGGATTGCGGCTGTAGGGGTGCCGCTTGACGACGGTGTACCCGACCGGCGACATGAAGGTGGCCCGCTCGCTCAGGCAAGGCAGTCGGTTCGGGTCCAGACTTCCGATGGGAGCGCCCGCGTGTTCTGCCTCGAAGTCGTCCTGGCGGCCCTTGCCGATCGCCGCGAGCAAGGTGCACGAGGAGTTGCCTGACGGATCGTCACAGATGAACTGATCCCAGGAGCGGTCCCGCCACGGAACCCTCATCGACAGATGCTTCACACCGCTCATCCTGATGTCCTGCCAGTTGAGTTCGTCGAGGGACGGGCCGAGGCTTCGTCCGGGTTGGTCTGGGCCGGGCGGGCGCATCCGAGCGCCGCGTTGTGGCGGACCGGTGTCCCACCGAGGAGGCCCCGCGAGGACGTGTCCGACCGCCGGTAGCGCTGCCCGGGAAGCCGCACTCGGCGGCGCGGATCGAGCCGGTCGCTCATTCGTCGCCGCCCCAGCCGGTGTGCCGCAGCGTCGGCATGAGCCGGGTGAGTGTAGGCGATGACGGGTGTTTCCCGGTCCTCGTCCTCGAAGACGACCGCGTGCTGGCAGCGCTCGATGTCCTGCGGGTCCGCCGGATCGAAGGGCGGGGTGAGTGACACGCCGGGGCGAGCCACCAGTTCGCACAGCAACGCCCTTCCGCAGGCTTCCGCCAGCTGCGCGGTGGTCAGGGCCCGCTTCTGCCGCGGTCTCCCGTCCGGCTGGGGCAGAGGGAGGAAGGCCGTGATCCGTCGGCGCTCCGCGGACACCTCGGCGATTCCGACCCGGTGCCGGCCGTGCAGGTTGGCCAGTCCGGCAGGCATCTCCGGTAACAGCGGAACCTGCTGGAGGACCACGTCCCTCTCACCACTGTCCCGCCGCGTGTCGCGGATGGTGAGCCGCGGGCGGCCGACGGCCTCCAGGTGCCATTCGGTGGCGAATCCCACGTCCTGTACGCCCGACATCGTGGAGCCCTGCTTGGGCACGTAGCTGCGAGCGTGCTTCAGGGTTAGGGTGGAACCGAGTGCTATCAAGTGCGTTCTCCTGTGAGATAACGAGCACCTCTCGGAGACTTCGAGACCGTGTGGTCCCGACCACACTCCTGTGCCCTACACCGGATATAGCACTCCCTTCATGGAGTTGGGCCTGGATGTGAAGATCCCGTTGGCCGAGCGTGACACCGTTAAGGTGGTGTGCCGTCGGTACCTGCCGGTCGACGAGGTGCGGCGCGGAGCCGACCGCACGGTGCGGGAACAGGGTATGGCGACTCATCTGGTGATCATCAGCGACCGTGAACCGCTGGCATGGGTGTTGAGGACCCAGCGGATGGCCTTCCCGGCCGGCCGGGCCGCGACCGGGCTGCCCGCCGAGGGCGACCAGGCCCTCCTCTACACGACGCGGGGCTGCTACCGGAATCCGACGCGTGACCGCGGCCGGGTCATGGGGCTGGCCCTCGTCACGTCGCCCGTCGAGACGCTCCCGGAGCCGGTTGTCTTCGGCGAGAGACGGTTCACCTTGGGGTGTTCCCTGCGTGTCGAGGGGTTGGCGCCGGTGCGCGAGGGTGTGGTGCTCGCCGACCTGGTCCCGCGGCTGGAGGTCTTTCCGGACGAGCGCTCCTGGAGCGTACGGATGCGGCGGGTCTCGCTTCCTCTTCCGCTAGCGGACGCGGAACTCCTGACCCGTGAACTCAGGCCGCTGCTCGGACCGCGATCCGAACGCCTCCCCGACTACACGCGGGGGACCGAGTGGCATGACGGAACCTGACCGGAACCGGCCGATCACGACTGCCGCTTCCGTACACTGATCGCCACGCTGTGTGCGTGGTCGGCGGGACACGGCCGTCCGGGAACCGCACGGGTTCCCGAGCCGTTTCTCTGCCGCCGACGGGATCTGATCCAGGGACGAGGGGCGGGGGACGCGGAGCGGCATGCAGGCGTTGGACATGGACAAGGACCCGGCTGTGCTGGGCCCGTTCGAGCTGCTCGCCGTGCTCGGTCAGGGAGGCATGGGCAGGACCTATCTGGCGCGGAGGCTGCGGTTGGCGGACCTCGCTCCGGAGCTGGAAGCGGGCTATCACCTGACGGACGTCGACCAGCGGCAGGACGGTGGTCCTGTCCTCGCCGCCGTCAAGGTGATCAAGCCGGACAAGCTGACGGACGGCAGCGAACACTCTGAGCAGCAGGCACGTGCCCGGTTCGGGCAGGAGATAGAGACGATGCGGACCGTCGTCAGTTCCCGGGTGCCGTCCCTCCTCGCGTCTGACGCCGAAGCGGCCCGGCCCTGGCTGGCCATGGACTACGTGCACGGCCCGACCCTCCACCAGCTCGTGCACGCCTGCGGCCCTCTGGAGGTCGGTCCGTACGCGGCGCTCGGCCTCGCCCTCGTCGAGGCGCTGCGTGCCATCCACGAGGTGAAGCTGCTGCACCGGGACCTCAAGCCGGGCAACATCGCGATCGGTCCGGACGGCCCGGTGGTGCTCGACTTCGGCCTGGCGGTGCTGACCGAGCGAGACAGCGCCGAGGCACTGACGAAGACCGGTACGGGGTTCGGAACCCCGGCCTACATGTCCCTGGAGCAGGCGACCGACGCCAAGCACGTCCAGGAGCCGACCGACATCTACTCCCTCGGTGCGGTGCTCTACTTCGCCGCGACGAGACGGACGGCCTTCCCCCACGGTCCGATTCCCGTCGAGCCCAGCTGGGAGCGGGTGCCCTCGCCCTTCGTGCCGCTGCTCTCCCGCATGCTGGTGCACGTCGCCGTCCAGCGACCGCTGCTCGGCGAGATCGAGCAAGGCCTCGTTCAGCTGCTCGCCCAGCACGACCTCACCCCCCAGGACGCAGCCGAGCAGCTACGGGCCCTGGTCGACGCGTCCGGACTCGTCCCGGTCCTGCCCGCCGGCGCTCTCGCCGACGAGCCCGACCCCGCGGTGCAGCTGGCCGCCCAGCGGGCCGTGGACGAGGGCGATCGTCCGGACGCACCGTGGGCGTCCGCCGACGACCTCTTCGCCGAGTTCCTGGCCGGGGAAGAAGCGGCGGAGGAGCTTCCGGCGGCGGCTGAGGACGCCGACGCCCCGGTCCCCGCCGCTCCCGCTGTTCCCGCCAAGTACGTACCGACCGTCGTGGACCAGGGGCGGCAGACACCAGAGGCCGGGACATCCACCGAAAGCCCCGCCAAGGTCACCAGCTACCGCCTGGCCCCGCCGAATCCCGCGCCGGACCCGGTGCCGGCGGAGCCCGTGGCCTCCGGCCCGCCTCCGGCCGCGCTCCGAGCGGCGGAGTCCCTGCGGCGAGCGTACGCACACAGCGGACGGCTGTGAGCCGGACACCCACCGGGAACACCGGGAGCCGGTGCGCTCGTCGGCGACAGCTTCGGCCACGCGACGTCCGCCGCGTGCGGCGCGTGACGGCGCCAGCCCTTCCCGTTGCACTTCGTCCCGCAGCGCCGTGACCAATTCCGGGGTGCCCGCCCGGCCGGAGAGTGGCGAACGGTACAAAGGAACACTCACACCGAGACCGCGCCCGCGCACCGAGCGTCGCGCTGTGCGGCCTCCGTCGAAAGGAATGTCCGCCATGTCCGAGACCGCCTCCGGTCTTCCCTCCGGTGCGCCCCCGGCCGGGACCCTGATCGAGGTCCGGGACGAGGAGTGGCTGGTACGCAGCAGCGGTGAGCTGCGGACGGGCGAGTTCGTGATTGACGCGATCGGCGCGTCCGAGCTGGTCCGCGGGCACACCGCGCGCTTCCTCACCGCACTCGACGGCATGCCACGGGTCCTGCGGCCGGAGGACACCAGGCTGGTGACGGACGAGTCAGACGGATACCGGGTCAGCCGGCTCTTCCTCGAAGCCGTGCGGCGCAGGCTGCCGCTGCCGCAGAGCGAGCAGGGCCTCGCGCTGACCGAAGGCTTCCTGCTGGACCGGCTGGACTACCAGTTGCGACCCGCGGTGAAGGCCCTGGCCAACCGCTTCCAGCCGCGGCTGCTGATCGGCGACGTCGTGGGCCTGGGAAAGACCCTGGAGATCGGCATCCTGCTGGGTGAGCTGATCCGGCGCGGCCGCGGCGAGCGCATCCTGGTGGTGACGCCGGCCCCCGTCCTGGAGCAGTTCCAGCACGAGATGTGGACGCGGTTCTCCCTGCCCCTGGTCCGGCTGGACAGCGTGGGCATCTCGCGGATCGAGCGGAAGATTCCGGTGGGACGCAACCCGTTCACGTACTACAAGCGCGTCATCGTGTCGATGGACACCCTGAAGAACCAGAAGCGATACGGGCCGTGGCTGCGGGACGTCGAGTGGGACGCCGTGGTCATCGACGAGTCGCACAACCTGCTCAACCGGGGAAGCGACCGCCGGGAACTCGCCGAGGTGCTGGCCCACAAGACCGACGCGCTGGTGCTGGCGAGCGCCACCCCACACAGCGGCGACATGCGCGCCTTCACCGGCCTGATCCGGCTCCTGGACCCGATGGCGGTGCGGGACGCCGCCCGTCCCCGGGCCGAGGAACTGCACCATCTGATGGTGCGGCGCACCAAGGTGAGCGACGAGGTCGCACGGGTGCTGGAGGACAAGTGGGCCCCTCGCGGCGAGTCCCGTCCCCTACGGGTGAAGGCGAGCGAACTGGAGGAGGAGGTGTTCGCCGAGCTGGCGGAGGTCTGGCTGGCCAACCCCGAGCGGGGCCGGTCCGGCGCCAGGGGCGATGAGCACCTGTTCCCGTACGTGCTGCTGAAGTCGTTCCTCTCCTCACACCGGGCGCTGTTCGCGACGGCCCGCGAGAAGCTGGCCAAACTGGGGCACGCGCTTCCCGAGGGCCACAAGTACGTGACGGACCCCTCTCCCGCGGGTTCGACGGAGTCCCCGGCGCGCGAGGTGGCCTCCCTGCTGCGGCTCACGGAGCTGGCCCGGCGGATCGAGCGGGCGGCGGCGGACGGCACGGGCGCCGCCGCGAAGCTCACCGGACTCGTCACCGAACTGCGGGACCATGTCAAGGTGGGACCGGGCCGCGCGGCCCGTGCCGTGGTGTTCTCCGAGCGCCGCGAAACCCTCAACTGGCTCGGCACCGTGCTGCCGCCGCTGCTGGGCTGGACGGACCCGAAGGACGGCGAGGCGGCCGTCAAGGTGATGCACAGCGAGGTCTCCGACACGGTCCAGATGGGCTACGTCGACGAGTTCGCCCGCGCGGGTGGGAACATCCGCGTGCTGCTCACCGGTGACGGCGCCTCCGAGGGCGTCAACCTGCACCGCCAGTGTCACCACCTGATCCACTGGGACCTGCCGTGGAGCCTGATCCGGGTCGAGCAGCGCAACGGCCGTATCGACCGCTACGGCCAGACCCGGCCCCCCGAGTTCCGCGCCCTGCTGCTCACCAGCGAGGTCGAGGGAGCGCTCGACGACCGGACCGTCGCGGAGAAGGTGCTGGCCCGCGAGGCCAGGGTGCACGAGGTGCTGGGCGCGGTGGAGGCCGTCACCCGGGAGAACGACGGGGCCCGCGAGGAGCACAGGGTCATGGAGGCGCTCCTGGGCCGGGCCACCTCCGAGGAGGCCGTGGCGGACCTGGAGGCGGTGCCCGTGGAGGCGTTCGAGTCGGGCAAGGGTGACGTGGCAGCGGGTGCAGACACCGCCGCGTTGCCGGTCGAGCGGCTGACGATGAGCGAGTTCGGCACCGGGCCCGCACCCGTCGGCGGTCCGGCCCACGTCGCGGCGGCGGTGGACGACACGCAGGGCGGGAACACCTTGGGCACCGCCTCCGACCTGGACGTCGATCTGGACCTCGACATCGACCTGGACGACTTCGGGGACTTCGCCCCGACGACGGCCGGGGACGGGACCGATGACGACGGCGGTGCGGGTACGAGCACGGGCACAGGTGGGGGTTCGGAGGCCCCCGCCTCGGACATCCCCACGGTGGAGGAGCTGCGCTTTTTCTCCGCCTCCCCGGAGCGCAACCGGCAGGAGTTCGTCCTGGCCGGTCTCGCCGAGCTGCCGGACCTCGGCGGGCTGCGGGCGGGACTCACCGTCGCGGGCACCGACCTGAGCTTCGAGCCGCCGCGGGACCTGGCCGACCGCTTCGACGTCCTGCCGCCCGGATACGTCCGTGAGCAGGGCATCACTCGCCGGATCAACCTCACCTTCAGCCGGGACGATGCCGCCGACTCCCTCAGGCGTGCCCGGGAGGACGCCGGTTCGACGTCGCTGTGGCCGGACGCGCACTACGTGGGTGAGTTGCACCCGGTGGTGGAGTGGATCACCGACAAGGTGCTGGTGGAGTACGGCCGTCAGCGGGCCCTGGTGCTCCAGGTGGGGCCGGAGAAGGCGCCGAACCCGGTGTTCCTGACGCAGGGGGTGTGGTCCAACGCGGAGGGCCGCCCCACCGCAGTGGCCTGGCTGGCGATCGACCGGCTCGGCACCTCCGCACCCCGCACCCGTGAGCTGACCCCCGCCCTGCTCTCCGCACTCGGAGTGGGCCCGGACATGCCGGACCACTGGACCCCGTCCGACCCGGCGGCGACGCTGCAGCCGCTGGTGCCGCTCGCCGTGGAGGAGACCCGGCGGGAGATGAAACGGGTCAGGGAGGTGGCGGAGGAGCGGGTGGACTCCCCGCTGCGTGACCTCCAACGCGGGATCGGCGAATGGCGGCAGCAGACGTTGCCGGGCTTCGAGGGCGGCAAGCCCAAGCAGCGGGAGGCCGCGGACCGGCTGGCCCGGATCGCCGCCCGGCTGCAGACCACCGGCGAGCCCATGGTCCGAGTGCTGGCCGTCCTGGAGGCCGGCTCATGACCGGGTGCGTCCCCTGCCGGCCCCCCGGGCACCGGGCGGGCGGGGTCTCCTCCCCGCGCACCTGCCATCTCGCCGCCAGTGTGTCCCTCTTCCCCGTCCCCGCGGTGCCGGCACCGCCCCTGTCCTTCCCCGGTCCGAGCAGCGAGCAGGAGCCGCAGGCATGACGTTCGACTCCCTGATCAACGAGAGCGAGTACTTCCCCTCGTTCTACCTGGACGACATCCTGCCCAAGGAGCTCGCGAGCGGTCCGCTGAAGGAGTGGGCGGCGCTGGAGCGGCAGGGTGTGACCACTCCCCGGCAGGCACTGCGCGACCTGACCCGCCCGTACATGGACGTACGGGCCGTACTCGGCCCGGAGGCCGACAAGTACAACCGGTTGCAGTACGCGCCCGCCATGGCGGCGCAGCTTGCGGCGGCCGAGGTGCTGAGATCGGTCGGCGCGGACGCCGAGCCCCCGGCCTTCCAGCCCGCCGGACCCCGCCCGGACGAGCCGGATGAGACGGTGGAGGACGATTGGCGGACGGCGCTGGACGGCTGGCACCGCCGACTGCTGTCCGCCCTGGGGTTCAGCCCCTCGCCCGGCCACTTCACCGTCCGCACCCCGACCGGCCCCATCGCCGCCCCCGTCGCCCACCACGAGCCCGGGATCGTCGTCCTGACCGGCGGGTTCGCGGAGGACCTGGACGCCACCCGGGGCGACGGCACCGCGAACCTGCTGCCGGCGCCGGTGCGGGTGTCCGCGTCGAAGACCCTCACCACCGTCCGCGAGCTGGCGTCCTGGCTGCTGAACGCGGAGAACGCGCCCCGGTACGCGCTGCTGCTCTTCGGCGGCGTGGTGATCCTCGCCGACCGGCGAGCCTTCTCCCGGGGCCGGTACCTGGCGGTGAACCTGGACACCGCGCTGCCACGCAAGGCCGCCAAGGGCGCGCGGGCCAACGAGATCGACCTGATCGCTGCCGTCTTCGCGGCCGACTCGCTGCGCCCCGGCGAGGACGGCTCGGACGACGGCATCGCCCGCCTGGTCGCCGCCTCCCGGGACCACTCGGTGGGCGTCACCGCCGAACTCCGCGTCGGCCTGCAGAAATCGGTGCAGCTCATCGCCAACGAGGTTCTGACGCGGGCCCGCACCGAGCACGGCGTGCACCCCGAGGACCTGCCCGAGTGGCTGCCCGACGTGCTGCGGGAGCCGGGCGACCTGCCGCGCCTGCTCACCGAGGAGTCGCTGCGCTACCTCTACCGGATCCTGTTCCTGCTGTACGCGGAGGCCCGGCCGGAGCTGAACATCCTGCCCGTGAAGTCCGAGGCGTACGCCGCCGGTTACAGCGTTGCCCGGCTGCGTGAACTGGTCGTGCCGGAGAAGCTGGGCAGCGCCTCGCGCCGGGGCCACCACTTCCACGAGTCTCTCGCCCTGCTGTTCGACCGGGTCTACCACGGGCATCCGCTGGCCGACACCATCACCGACCGCGCCTCGGCCTCCGTCCTCGCGGAGGAGGCGCCGGCGCTCGCCGAGGACGACGGCCACGACGACGTCCGCGTCGAGGCCCTGCGCTCCCGCCTGTTTGACCCCGAGTCGATAAAGCTGGTCGGCCGGTGCGTCCCCTACCCGGACCGGGTGCGGCCTGACGGCTCCCCCGCCCCGTCCGAGCCGCTGGACCTGCGCCTGCGCAACGAGGTGCTCCACCAGGTGCTGCGCCATCTGACCCTGGTGGAGGGCAAGGGCAAGGGACGCGGTGGCTTCATCAGCTACGCCAACTTGAGCATCAACCACCTCGGCGCGGTGTACGAGGGCCTGATGGCGTACTCGGGTTTAGTCGCCACCGAGCCGCTGTACGAGGTCGCCAAGGGCGGCGACCCCGAGGGCGGGAGCTGGCTGATCAACCAGGCGCAGGTGCGTTCTGGGCTGTACCGGGACACGCCCGGCGACAGCGTCTTCGTCAAGACCGAGGGCATCAATCCGGAGACCGGCGTACCGGACTCGGTGGTGCACCCGGTGGGTTCGTACGTCTACCGGCTGGCCGGCCGCGAGCGGCAGACCAGCGCCTCCTACTACACCCCGGAGTCGCTGACCCAGGCCACGGTGGAGCAGACTCTGCGGTTCCGGCTCGACGACGAGGGCAAGGTCGATCCCCGCGAACCGGAGAAGTCGCGGGTCACCGCCGCCGAGGTGCTGCGCTGGCGGGTGTGCGAACCGGCTCTCGGGTCAGGCGCCTTCCTCAACGAGGCCGTGAACCAGCTGGCCGAGCTGTACCTGAAGCTGGCCCAGCACGAGCGTGGCGAGCAGATCGACCCGGAGGAGTACCCACGCGAGCTGCAGAAGGTTAAGGCGTACATCGCCCTGCACAACGCCTACGGCGTCGACCTGAACCGTACGGCGGTGGAGCTGGCGGAGATCTCGCTGTGGCTGAACACCATGTACCCCGGTATGCGGGCTCCCTGGTACGGGCTGCACCTGCACCGGGGCAACTCGCTCGTCGGCGCCTCCCGGAAGGTGTACCCGGGGCAGGGGCTTAGCAAGGGGGGCTGGTTGAAGGCCGGTGACCAGCAGAAGCCGCGCGTGCTGCCGTTCCCGGAGAAGCTGCCGGGGCGCGCGGTGCACCAGTTCCTGCTGCCGGCGTTGGGCTGGGGCTCGGTCGCCGAGGCCGTGTCGGTACGCAAGCCGAAGAAGGGAGCGGCCGACCAGACACCGGTGACTGTGGTGGCCGGGGCGGTCGCCGACTGGCTGGAGCCGGAGCGGATCGAGGCGCTGAAGCGGTGGCGGTCGCGCATCCGGCGGGCGCCGGAGGGCTCGAAGGCGTCGAAGCGGGCGGGTACGGCGGCTGCCGCGCCGGTCGTGCGGGCGACACCGCTGGAACGGGCCGCGAAGTCGGAGGAGCGGTCCGGGCAGGAGGCGTTCGACCTGGGGCTGGAGATCTGGGAACAGCCGGGGCTGGAGTTCGGCGGTTCCGAGGGCTCGGGCGGTTCCGGGGACTCCGGTGCCCCGGCCGCCTCGACCGCGTCCGTGCCGTCGGCGCGGGCGGCGCGGGCCCAGGTGTCCGCCCGGACCTCCCCCGCCGGCGGTGAGGACGACGAGAGGCCGGGTGGGCGGTCCCAGACCGGGCGGCTGATGGCGCTGGCCGAGCGGGTTGAGTACCTGTGGGGCCTGGTCCGGCTGCGCCTGGAGCTGTCCGAGCGGGAGATCTCGCGGCACGTTCCCGTGTGGGGCGCCGACGCGCCGGCCGGTGGGACGGGCGGGCCGGTCATGGACCGTAAGGCGGTGCTCCAGGCCCTCCACCAGGAGGGCAGCCCGTACTGGCGGCTGCGGCAGCTCATGGACGCCTGGTGCGCGCTGTGGTTCTGGCCCCTGGAGGAGGTCGCCCTGCTGGACGGCACGGCGCCGGACTACTTCCGTGACGGCCGGGACCTGAAGAAGGTCGCCCGGGGCGGCCAGGACCGCAGGGTGGCCCTGCGGTCGCTGGACGACTGGATCGAGTTTGCCGAGGCCCTCGTCGGCCGTGTCGACGCCGACTCGGAGGCGGAGGCCAGGGCCAAGGGCACGGCCTCGCTGTTCGAGATGCCGAAGGTGACCGGCCTGCCGGACCTGGACATCTTCGAGCAGGACCTCGACGAGCGGATGACCCGGCTGTCGGCCTGGGTGTCCTTCCTCGACCTGGGCGACCTGTTCCCGTGGCACGGGACGGCCGCGCAGATCGCCAAGGACCGGGGGTTCTTCCATTGGGAGCTGGACTTCGCCCACGTGTTCGCGGAGGGCGGGTTCGACGTGATGGTGGGGAATCCGCCGTGGGTCCGGCAGGAGTGGGACGAGGACGCCGTAATGGCGGAATTGGAACCCTGGTTCGCACTCGGCGAGCAGGATGCCGAGGGCGATCGTCGGGAGCGTGCGGCGGAACTCTTGAAGGTCGGGCGGAACCGCACCTTCTATCTACGTGAGCTCGAAATCGTCTCCGGCGTTTCCTCCTTCCTGTCGGATGAGGGGACGTACCCGGAGATCGCTGGAACCCGTCCAGACTTGTACCGCGCCTTCATGCTGCTCTCGTGGCGAGCGACGGGTAACCGGGGGACTGTGGGGCTCATCCATCCGTCCACCCACCTGACAGGGGCCAACGAGGGGCAATTGCGGCACGCCGCCTACCAGCATCTGCGTCTGCACGCCGACTTCGTCAACGAGTTGTACCTCTTCGCCAAGCCGGTCGACCACAGCACGCACTTCAGCGTAAACGTCTATGGCCGGAAGCGCACCATCAAATTCCAGCATCTGAGCTGGCTGGTCCACCCTTTGGTGCTCTCCAATTCGTTGCGCCATGACGGAAAGGGCGATGCTCCCGGCATCAAGTACGACGGCACTTGGGACAAACGCCCCCACTTGGAGCGGGTCGTGACCGTGGATGAGGCGACGCTTACCGACTGGCAGAAGCTGACGGGCGACGAAGATGCGCCCTCCTCGGAAGCCAAACTGCTGTTCCCCGTGACCGCGTCCGAGGAGTCCGCCATCTCGGCGCTGGCCAGATGGCCACACCGGCTGGGGGAGCTCAAACCCCGTATCAGCTCTGGATTCAATGAGAAGATTGACAGGACCAAGGGATACTTCGCCTGGGAGTCCGGCCCGGCCGAGGCATGGGAGGACGTGATCCTCCAGGGGGCGTTCTTCGGCATCGCGACGCCGTTCGCGAAGCGGCCGGTGGAGGGGGCGCGGACCGCGCTTCAGATGGAGCCCTGGGATGCTGCGGGGCTGTCGGAGGTGGAGGTACCGCGTACCAACTATCGCCGGACTACCTCAAGGTCACGGTTCGTGAGGAAACAGGACCGCTGGATTGACCATGAACGACTGACGCAGCTCCTCAACTCCCCGGCTGCTGTGCACGCGGCCGAGGTCGCGGCAGGGTCCGCCGAGGCAGCGAGGTCACTCCTGGAATCGGTGGCGGAGCGGCCGTACTCCGCGTACTTCCGCGTGGCCTGGCGGGAGATGAACAGAGCGAAAAACGAGCGCGTACTCCACGCCAGCCTTATTCCTCCAGGGCCGACTCATGTTCACGCCGTGCGCAGCATGGCCCTATGCACCGTGGAAAAAACCTCTCTGTTCGCCGGATTCCTCGCGTCGCTGCCATGTGAATACCTACTGCGAATCACCAACAGAAACCACATGGATGTTTCAGACGCCTACGTATTTCCTCTCCCCAAACCCACTCACCCCCTAACCGCATCTCTGCTCCTCCGGACCCTGCGCCTCAACGTGCAGACCGACGCCTACGCAGGTCTGTGGGCCAAGCTGTACCGGGCCTCCTGGGACAAGGATGACTGGGCAGCGAAGAATGAGTGGCCGTCCGGCTGGCCAGCCCTCTCAGCGGGCATCACTCCCGACTGGACGCGTGAAACTCCCCTCCGCTCTGAGTTCGACCGACGTGCGGCTCTTGTCGAGATCGACGCCATCGTCGCCGTCTGGCTGGGAATCAGCGCGGACGAGTTGGTTGCCATGTACCGGGCGCGGTTCCCCGTGCTTCAGCAGTACGAGGAGAACATGTGGTTCGACGCCACGGGGCGGCGGATCGCCAAGGCGCATCAGCAGCACGGCTACGGTCAGCCCAAGGACGCGTGGAAGCAGCTCAGTTCGCATGAAGACTTCCCGCTCGCGGCGAAGGTGCCCGAGGGGTACGAAGGACCGTTGTATCGGGCGGACCGGGTGAAGGAGATGCGGGCCGCACACGCGGAGTTCACGCGGCGGATGCGGGCCGTCGGATGGGAGCCCGGCGACACGGAGCCTCCCGGCAACGCAGAGGAGTAGGGCTCGGCCACGCACGCGTGAGCCCTGCCGCCCGGAATGGGTGGCAGGGCTCATGCCGTACAGCGAGTCAGACGCTTCGTCGGTGACGGCCAGGGCGACCAGTGGACGTCATCACCCTCACCGGTGACCCCGAACCCCTCTCCCCGTCCGGCACTACGGGATGCGGTTCAGCTGCACCCCGCGCGGCCGCCGGCTCGCCCGGCGGCTGGCCGGTGTGTAGCTGGACGCGTGGGGATGGGCATACGGCACTGCCGCCCACGACGACGTGACGCTGATCGTCGCTGAGCTGTGCGCCAACGCCGTGCGGCACGCGCGCGTCCCCGGCCAGGACTTCCACTGGACCTCGGTGTACACCCCGCCCCCGCCGGGGCGCCCGTCGTCCTCCGCGTGGCCGTCACTGACACCGTCGGCGAACGACTCCCCGTCAGCCGCCCGGTCCGGCCGCTGGACGACACCGAGCGCGGACTGGCGATCGTGGCCGCGCTCGCCGCCCGCTCGGGCTGGCGGCCCCGGGACGGTGGCGGGCCGGGAAGACCGTGTGGGCGGAGTACACGGCACCGGTCCCCTCCTAACGGGGTCGCCGCCCGCGCAGGCGTCCCACCAGTCCGTTCCGGCTGATTCGTACCTCGCTGTCAGTGCCCGGACGTAAGGTGGTGGAGATCGTGTGCGGGGCGGCGGGGCCGGGGGAACCGTCGGCGGGCGTCCCGTGTCTGGCCGTACGGGAGGGACTGCGACCGCCATGAGACCCACACTCGCCGCGCAGGCGCTGCGCGACACGGCGGTCGAGTACCTGACCACCACCTTCGCGCTGGCCGAACCGGCCACGCAGGAGGCGCTCACCGACTTCCTCACGGATCCCGCCGACGGGCTCTTCCGGGGGCCGTACCTGCGCATCCGGCGGCCCTTCCGGTCCGCCCCCGGCGGCTGGGAGCGGCACCTGGACTGGTGGAGGGACGGTTTCCGGCCGTACGCGCACCAGGCGGAGGCCTTCGCACGGCTCACCACCAAGGACGGGCACGTGCCGCAGCCCACGCTGGTGACGACCGGTACGGGTTCCGGGAAGACCGAGTCGTTCCTGGTGCCCGTGCTCGACCACTGCCGCCGGGAGCGGGCGGCTGGACGGGCCGGCGTCAAGGCGGTGCTGCTGTATCCGATGAACGCGCTCGCCGGGGACCAGGCGGGGCGGCTCGGCAAGCTGCTGAAGGAGGACCGGCGGCTCGCCGAGGTGACCGCCGGGCTGTACATCGGCGAGGCGAGCGCGCGCGGGACGGCCTCGCCGTACGGGCGGGTGATGGTGGACCGGTCCGAGATACGCCGCAATCCGCCGGACATCCTGATCACCAACTACAAGATGCTGGACCTGCTGCTCCAGCGGCAGCTCGACGCCCCGCTGTGGGCGGACGCGGACCTCGCGTACGTGGTGATCGACGAGTTCCACACCTACGACGGCGCGCAGGGCACGGACGTGGCGATGCTGCTGCGGCGGCTCGGCGCGGTCGCCGGGGCGGCCGAGAAGGGACGGCCGCTCGGGTCGGTGTGCCCGGTGGCCACGTCGGCGACCCTGGGCGAGGCCAGGCCGGACGCCGATCCGCAGACCGCCGGGGGCGGCGGGGCGCGCGCCATGCTGGACGTGGCGTCGCGGGTGTTCGGCACGTACTTCCCCGACGACGCGGTGATCAGCGAGGACCGGCGGGAGTTGAGCGCCTTCCTGAAACCGCTGGACGCCTCGCTGCCCGTGCCGTCGCCCGGCGAGGTGGCCGCGCTGCCCGATCCGGCTGCCACGGCCGGGGGGATGGACCGGCTGGCCCGGACGGTCCTCGGCTGCGACACATCCGACGCCCGGGAGCTGGGGCGCCGGCTGCTCGCGCACCCGGTGACGCACGACCTTCTGGCCACCGGCGTGGACCGGCCGCTCACCTCCGAGGAGGTAATGGGCGCGTTCCCGGCGAGTTCGCCCTGGCGTCTGGCGGTGGAGCAGGACCCGGTGACGGCCGTCGAGGCGCTGGCCCGGTTCGTGGCCCTGATCTCCGAGGCCCGCGACCCGGACGCCCCGAACGGGGAGGAGCGGCCCCTGCTGCTGATCGAGAGCCATCTGTGGGTGCGGTCGCTGTCGCGGGTGCTGCGGTTCGTCTCACCCCGGCCGGTCTTCTCCTGGTCGGACGCCGACCAGGCCGCCGCCTCCGCCGTGGCCTCGGCCGCGCAGGAGGAGCGGCGGCGTTCGGTGCTGCGGTCGGGCCGCCTGCCGTCGGCGTACTGCCGGCACTGTGGGCGCTCTGGCTGGAGCGCCGTATGCCCCGAACGCAACCCGTCCGTACTGGTGACCGCCCCCGACGACATCTACCGGCTGAGCGCCGGCGGTGGCGCCGGGAAGGCCCGGGTGCGGGCGATGATCGCGGCGACGCCCGCCGAGGCGGCCGAAGAGGCCCGGCGGACCCTCGCGCGGGCCCGGCGACGGCGCGGCACGGTCTCGCGGGACGCGCGCGTGCTCGTCCTGGAGGACAACGGGGAGCGGCTGCGGCCCGTCGACCCGGACGAGGTGCTGCTGCCCGGCGGACGGATCGCCGAAGCCCCGGACAACGGGGTGTTCGTGAAGCTGTGGTATCTCAACTCGGACGCCGACGAATACGCCCGACAGGACCGCTGCCCCGCCTGCGGTCAGGCGCAGGGCATCCGCTTCCTCGGCGCGGGCGTCGCGCCGCTGGCGTCGGTGGCGGTCACCCAGCTGTTCACGGGCGGCGAGCTGCCCGCGAGGGACGCCGACGGCAACGACCGGCGCCGCACCCTGATCTTCAACGACTCGGTGCAGGACGCCGCGCACCTGGCCGGGTTCGTGGCAAGCCGGGCCTGGAAGTTCTCCCTGCGCTCGCTGGTGCACGAGCAGCTGACCGAACAGGCGGTACAAAAGGCGAAGTTCGCGAAGGACGGTGTGCCGCTGAACGAGCTGATCGCCGCGCTGGTGCGCCGGGCGTCGGTGGACAAAGAGAAGCTGCTGGCCTCCGTCGTACCACCGGACCTGCACGACGTGGACGGGGTGCGGCGGCTGCTGGCCGGACGGAAGCGGCTGCCGAAGGGCACGTGGAAACTGGTCGGTGAGCGCCTGGCGTTCAACACGCTGCTGGAATTCGGGCTGCACGCGCGGCTCGGCCGGACTCTGGAACTCACCCGGACCGTGGCCGCCGAGGTGCACCTGCCCGACCCGGAGGCGGCGGCGAAGACCGCCGAGGCCCTCTACGAGGACGTGCTGCGGCAGCAGCTGCCGTTCAGGGAGACGTCGGCCGAGGAGTCCCCCGCCGGTCCGGAGGCCGGGGACGGTGGACCCGAGGCCGAGGACGGCAGCCCGGACGCGGGCGCGGTGGCCGGGGTACCCGCCGCCGGGCCCGAACGGCTGCGCCGCTTCGAGGGGTTCGTACGCGGTCTGCTGGAACACGTCAGGATCAGCGGCGGGATACGGCACGCCTGGCTGGACACCTTCATCGGCGAGGAGGGCCGCAGCCGCTACAGCGTGTGGGGCGGGCGGCCGGAAGGGATGCAGGCGTTCGGGCGGGGCTCCGAGGCCCCCGCGTTCGTCCTCGTGGGCGCCCGGCCCGGCCGGACCGACTTCGAACGGGTCGACACCAGGGAGAGCTGGTACACCGACTTCACGGCACGCTGCCTGGACATGGACCGCGCCCTGGCCGGCGACTACCTGGCCAGGCTGCTGCCCCGGCTCGCCGAACCGGGCATCGGCGCGCTGGCGTACCGGCGTACCGGCGAGCAGCACGCCGGACGCGGCCAGGACCGGGCCGGGGTGTACGGGCTGACCCCCGGGCACGTCCGGGTCCGTCCGCTCGCCGACGAGGAGACGGCCGACGCCGCGCTGGTGTGCCGCGAGTGCGGCTGGACGCAGACCGTGCCGCCGGAACGGGTCGGGGTGTGGGCGGGGCTGCCCTGCCCGCTGAAGGGTTGCGCCGGCGCCCTGCGACGGCCCCCAGCGGCGGACGCCGGACGGGCCGGACGCGACTACCGCGGCGACTACTACCGCCGCCTGTACCGGGAGGCCGACCCCTACAGCGTGATCGCGGCCGAGCACACCGGCGTGCTGACCCGCAAGGAACGGGAACAGGTCGAGAAGGGCTTTCGCGAAGGGGTGCGGCACACCGACCCCAATGTGCTCTCCTGCACGCCCACCCTGGAACTCGGCATCGACATCGGCCAGTTGGAGGCGGTGCTGCTGGCCTCCCTGCCGCCGACGACGGCGGCGTACGTCCAGCGGTCCGGCCGGGCGGGGCGCTCCACCGGCAACGCGCTGCTGGTGTCCCTCGCCGACACCAGCCCGCGCTCCCTGTACCACCTAGCCGAGCCGCGGCACCTGATCGCCGGGCAGATCCTGCCGCCGGGCTGCTTCCTGTCCGCCACCGAGTTGCTGCGCCGCCAGTTCACCGCCCATCTGCTCGACCTCGCCGGGCGGGGCAAATTGGACGGCGTGCTGCCACTGCCGGACCGGGCGACCGCGCTGTTCGGGCGGAACGGCTGGCTGCGGCGGTTCGGACAGGCCGTCGTCGGCCGGACCGACCTGGTGGACGACTTCCTGCGACTGTTCCCCGAGATCGAGGGCGTCCCCGACTCGGGGGCCTCCCGTGACGCCCACAAGGAGCTCCGCCGGTACGTGGAGCCGCTGCCCGACGCCGACGACACGGCGGCGGCGCGGTCGCCCGAACGGTGGCTGGCCTGGCGGCTGCGGGATGCCGAGGCAGCCTGGGAGGCGGAACGGGCTGAGCTGGTGGACCGGCTCGCGGCGATCGACGAGGCCGCCGAAACCCTGCACGACACCGTCGAGGACGAGGCCCGCGAGAAGCGGACCCTGGGCCGGGAGGCCAAAGCCGTACGTGGGCAGTTGCAGACCCTCGCCCAGTCCGGCGCGCAGGCGTTCCTCGTCGAGCGGGGACTGCTGCCCAACTACACCCTCGTGGAGAACGGCGTCCGGCTGGAGGCGGTCCTCACCCGCAAGGAACCCGCCCGGCGCGCCCGGGGTGCGGAGGCGGAACGAGCGCCGGGGACACAGTGGCGCACCGAGACGCGCCTGTACCAGCGGCCCGCCGAGGCCGCGCTGACCGAACTGGCGCCGGGCAACTCCTACTACGTGCTCGGCTACCGGCACGAGGTCGACGGATTCGACCTCGGCGCCCGTCCTCGCCACGGCGAGCAGACCGGGGACGGGGAGGAAAGCCGGCCGGCGATCGCGGTGTGGCGGGTGTGCCCGGAGTGCGGTCACGTCCGCACCGGGCGGGACGCGGAGGCGGACACCTCGCCGTGCCCGCGCTGCGCCGGGCCCGGCATCGGCGGACGTTCCGCGCGGTTCTCGGTGATCGTGCCGCGCAAGGTCACCTCCCGTGACCGGCGGGACGACGCCCGGATCATCGACGACCAGGAGTCCCGCAGCCGCCGCTACCACTCGACGGTGACGGCTGTCGACGTCGACCCGGCAGCCGTCAAGGAGAGCTGGCGGCACGAGAGCGCCGTCTTCGGGTTCGACCACGTACGGGAGGCGGTCGTACGCCGCTTCAACCTGGGCCCGGCCAGGCCGGGCAAGCATCCGGACACGTTCTTCGCCGGGCGTGAGGTCACCGTCAGCCCGTTCACGGTGTGCCCGCTGTGCGGCGGGGCCACCGACCGGGATCCGGGCCATCCGCCCGTGCAGGAGCAGGTGAGCGAGGCGATCGCTGCCCGGCCCGAGCTGGCGCACCACCGGCCCTGGTGCCCCACTCGGCGCCGGGCCCGGCCGGTGGAGGCGGCGGACGCTCGGGTGATCACGTGCGCCGAGCACCGCACCGAGGCCCTGCGCGTCCTGCTGCCCGCCGCGACTCTGCACGTGCCCGAGCGGCTCGCATCGTTCTCCGCCGCGCTCCACCTCGGCCTGGCCCTGCGCTACGGCGGCGACCCGGCGCACATCCGGTCCGCCCCGACCAGCGAACCGGACCGGGCGACCGGCCTGACCCGCAACCACCTGGTGCTGTACGACTCCCTGCCCGGGGGCACCGGCTATCTCCAGCGTCTCGTCGAACACGACGGCGAGGAGTTCCGAGCCGTGCTGGCGGGTGCCCAGGAGTATCTGCGCGCCTGCCCCTGCGAGAAGGGGCCGCGGCGAGCCTGCCACCTGTGTCTGCTCGGCTACGCACCGGACCGGGACTACCCGCTGCTCGACCGGCGCGAGGCCCTGTGGGTGCTGGACGACGTTCTCGGCGTGGACGGACGCAGCCGCTGGGACGTCCGCCGCGTCCGCAAGGGACCGGATGGGCGGGCCGCAGGCGGAGAAGGCGGCGGGGACGTGGACCGCCGACGGTTCGCGGCGCAGGCGCAGAGCGACCTGGAACGGCGGTTCATCGACTGCCTGGACCGGTGGCTGGAGAGCGCGCCCGACGGTGCGGGAGTGGAGCACGAGGAGACGCCGACCGGCCGCCAGGGCAAGCGCTTCACCCTGCGCGGGCGGGACGGCTCGCCCGTCCACTGGGAGGTCGTCGCGCAGAAGCCGCTCGACGCCCACGGCACGGTCCCGGACCTGCTGCTGCGTCCCGCGGACGATGTGGTCAGCGGTGACGGGCCGCACCCGGTGCCGGTTGCCGTGTATCTCGACGGCTACCGCTGGCACGCCTCCGAAGCCGTCAACCGGATCGCCGGGGACGCGGCCAAGCGGGCCCGACTGCGCGCCGACGGCATGCTGGTGTGGCAGATCACCTGGGACGACGTCATCGCCTGGGAGAAGGAGCTGCGTGAGCGGTCCGGGCGCGCCGGTGACGCCGACGCGGACGAGGCGGCGGGGGCGCTCGCCCCGGCGCTGGCCGGGCCCCAGGCGCGGGGTGCCTGGCCTCCGTACCCGGTGGACGGGGACGGCACGCCGGGCAGCAAGGCGCGTGCCCGGTGGGTTCAGCAGAGGCAGGACCCGGCGGAGATGGACCGGCTGTTCGCCGGCGCGATCCCCTCGCTGCTGGGGTTCCTGGCCGATCCGGATCCGCGCCGGTGGCAAGTGCTGGCACGGCTTGCCGTGGCGGGTCTGATGAGCATGGTGCGGCGGGAGGACGTCGTCGACGCCGGGCCCGAGGCGGCGGTGCCGTGGGTGGAGGCCGCACTGCGCGGCGACGAACGCCCGGCGGTCGGCGGGGGCGGGCTGCGGCTGTATCCGGTACGCGACGGTTCGGGGCTGCCCCTGCTGCTGATCGGGGACTCCCGGGTCAAACCGCAGGGGCTGAGCGCCCTGGCGGTACTTGACGACCGTCCGGAGGCTGTCGCCGGTGACGGCGCCGAGCACCGGCGCCGCTGGAAAGCGTGGCTGTGCTGGGGCAACGTCCTGCAGTTCCTGGACCCGTCGGGCGAGGGCCGGGCGGACGGGCTGCAGCTGGCCCGCACCGCGCTGGACGCCTTCGACGCGGGCCTGCTGGCCGCGACGGCCGGACAGGCCGGTGGGCTCCTGACCGCCCTGCGCGAAGACCGGCAGGGTACCGGGCTTACCAATGCCCGCACGGCCTCGGCCGGGGCCGACGCGGAACCGGAGCGGGGCTCCGGCGTCCCCCTCACGGACTCCGGCAACGGGATGGTCGCGCACGCTGGCGACACCACGCCCACGGCTCTTGAGCGGACGACCGCCTGGCAACTCGTGCTTCGGGAACTGTCGTACATGGGCGACCCGGCCATCGAGAAGCTGGCGCGGACGCTCGCGGAACGGGGTGACGTACCGCCGCCCGAGGCCGGGTGGGACACGCGCGGAGTCTCCCGCCCCCTGGAACTGGCCTGGCCCTCGGCAAGGATCGCCGTCGTTCTGGCCGAGGACGCGCAGGACACCGGGTACCTGTCCGAGTGCCACGCCGCGGGTTGGCGCGTCGGGGAGGCCGCAGCCTGGGACGAGACCGAACTGGCCGCCCTGCTCCGCGAGGCGCGGACCAGCGTGACGGACGAGGGAGGCGGCGGAGCGTGAACACCCCGATCAGGACACAGGTCATCCCGACCCCGCAGGCCAACGAGGACATCAAACGCCTGGCCCCCAGTGACAAGAACGCCGTCGGCGACTTCGTCCGCCGGCTGCGCGCCGACCGCTCCAACCGTGCTCTTCGACTCACCTCGCTGCGGGACACCGGCCGCAACGGCCGGCTCTTCCTCACACGGATCGACAGCCGCGGGATGGCCCTGCTGCTGGAGACCGACGAGAACCGCTTCAGCCTGCTCGCGGTGCGGGTCGGCGACACGGCGCGCGACGAACTGGCCAGGATCACCGTGGAGATCAACGAGGTCTCCGGTGGCGTCGAGATCGTGGACCAGAGCGTGGTCAGCCGTGAGGTCGTCGCGCTTCCGCTCCGAGAAGGTGCGGCCGAGACCGAGCCCCGGGAGCCGACGTCGGCCTACGGCACCGCTCATCCGGCCCCTCGGTCGCTGCCGGTGCCCCTGTTCGCCCGCTGCGACGACACCGAACTGCTCCGCCTTGGCGTGTCCGCCCCGCTGCTTCCGGCGCTTCGGCGGATCACGGACCGGGGGCAGCTGGACGCTCTGCTGGGCCATAACCTCCCGGGTCTCACCCGCGACGTCCTGCTCGCCCTGAGCGACGGAATGGATCCCGCCGACGTCCGGGTCCACATCACCGAGGCCTGGCGCGCCGACGACCAGGTGGATCCCGGCGACTGGGTGAAGGCGGCACGGCGGCCGGTGTCCCGGGTCAGCACCGAGGACGCGGCCGTGCTCGACGCGCTCGGCGACGGGTTCGAAGCCTGGCGGCTTTTCCTCCACCCCGAGCAGCACCGCCTGGCCACCACCTCATTCAAGGGGTCGGCCAAGGTGACCGGCGGCCCAGGGACCGGCAAGACGGTGGTGGCGCTGCACCGGGTGCGTCATCTGGTGGAGAGGCTACCGCCGGGGCACACCAGGCCAGTGCTCCTCACCACGTTCAACACCAACCTCGCCAAGGACCTGCGGGACAGGCTTCACCAGCTCGGCGGGGACGAGCTGGTGCGCCGGGTCGACGTGAAGTCGATCGACCGGCTTGCCCGCGAAGTCGTCCAGGAAACGCGCCCCGGAGCCCCGCTTGCCCCTCCGCTGAGCGACGAACAGGCGCTGGGCCTCTGGCACACTGTGTGCGCCGAGGCTGAAGAGTACGCGTTCGACGCGGAGTTCCTGGACTGGGAGTTCAAACACGTCATCCTCGCCCAGGGCTGCGGCACCGACCGCATGTACTTCCGGGCCGAGCGCAAGGGCCGAGGCGTCCTCCAGCGTCCCCAGCGCCGCAAGGTGTGGGAGCTGGTCCAGCGCTACCGGGCGCATCTGGACCGGGAGCACCGCACCACTCACGCGCTCATCGCCGACGAGGCCGCCCGTGCGGAGGACCGACGGATGGCCAAGGTGACCGCGCAGGCCCGCTACAAGGCCGAACACGGTGGCCTCGACCTGATCCACCGCGAGGCCGGGAGCGGTATGTGGCTCAAGCCTCGCTACCGGCACGTGGTCGTGGACGAGGCACAGGACCTGTCCGCCTCTCACTGGCGCATGCTGCGCGCGATGGTGACGCCCGGCCCGAACGACATCTTCCTGGTCGGCGACGCCCACCAGCGGATCTACGCCCACCAGGTGGTACTGGGGCGGCTGGGCATCAGCACGCCCGGCCGGGCGTCTCGACGGTTGACCCTCAACTACCGGACCACGCGCGAAATCCTGGGTAGCGCCCACGGGCTCATCACCGGCGAGCAGTTCGACGATCTCGATGACGGCCGGGACACTCTCGACGGTTACCGGTCCGTCCTCACCGGCCTGGCACCGCAGTACTGGCGTGCCCCAGACTGGCAGACCGAGATGCGGGCGATCGCCGCGCTTCTCAGGGAACGCCACGACCGTTATGGAACGCCCTACGCGGCGATGGCAGTCGGCGTCCCGTCGCGTGACGCGGTCACGCAGTTGGCTGTCACCCTGGCCGATGAGCAGTACGGCATCCGCGCCTGCGAGATCGGCAGGGACATCCCGTCAGGGGTTGATGCCGTGCGCATCGGCACGCTGCACGGTTTCAAGGGGCTGGAGTTCCAACGGGTTTTTCTCGCCGGGGTGAGTGAGGGTCTCATTCCGCATCAGCGAATCGAGACTTACCGGCACGACCAGACGGAGCGCTACCGGCAGGAGGAGCAGCGCTCCCGCTCGTTGCTCTTCGTGGCGGCCACACGGGCCCGCGACGAATTGGTGATCACGTGGAGCGGGAAGGCCAGCCGTTTTCTCCCGGACCATGCCATCAGGGGCGCCGGTCACGCTGCAGAACTCCTTGCAGACGACGGACCGCCGTCAGGATCCGCGGTGGCATAGTCGGACAAGCCGCTCGCATCGCCCTGCTGACTGCATGCCAAAAGCCCTCGAACTCCTTTGATCTGGTCTGAGCCGACTGGTGCATCCACCTCCAGTCTGGAGTCACCAAGCAAGGCTATTCTGGACATTTCGACATCACGGGACATGCGTGGGACGACAAGCCTGACACAGCATCAGTCAGCTCACTGACCTGAGAAACCTCCAGGAAACCCCCGGCCTCCGGAGCCGTGTGCGCAGGTTCGAATCCTGCCGGGGGCACTCGCCTAGGAACAGCAGAAATCAAGCGCTGACCAGGGCGGATGCCGACAGAAGAGGGCGGGAGTCAGTCTCACTGGCTCTCGCCCTCTCTCGTTGTCCCTCACGGTTCGCGTGTGAGGAGCGTGTGAGCCACACGCGAACGGTAGGCCCACTGCGTCGCGCACGAGGAGGGGCTGCCACCCATATTCGGAGGCACCTGCGGCCCTGGGGTTGCCAGAGTGGCCGCCATGACACGACGGCAAGCCCCTGCATACGCCTGGCCCAGTCACCTAGTTCGACGTCAGACGGGACAGCGCCTCGTCTATCTGGACCTCAACCATTGGATCAGCCTGGCCAAGGCCGCTACGGGACACCGGACTGGGGGGCCCTACCAGCCGGCGCTCACTGCGGTGCGAGATGCTGCTAGTTCAGGGCTGTATCTCTTCCCCTTGTCTCTGACTCACTACATGGAAATGGCGGGGATCCAGGATCCCCGCCAGCGAGCCGACATCGCCGATGTGATGGAAGAAGTCTCGGGCTTCACCACCTTGCTCTCCCGGACGCACATCATGCGGCTGGAGGTCGAGGCAGCACTAGACCGGGCGCTCGACACCGATTCACCGCATCTGTCGCTGCTTCGTGAAAACTGACCCCCTGGCAGTCTCCGAATCTTGACCCCTCCGGACTCTTGGAGGGTGCTGAACGTGGAGGACTGGGCAGA
>NZ_JBEZUP010000020.1:0-129764 GCF_040636485.1 Streptomyces sp. NPDC038707 | reverse complement strand
GACGCCCGAGCGCAGGGCCGCGCGCAGGTCGGTCTCCTCGGTGGCGAACAGACAGGTGCGCACCTGGCCGTCGGCGGTGAGGCGGGTGCGGTCGCAGGCCGCGCAGAACGGGCGGGTGACGGAGGCGATCACGCCGACCCGGTGCGGGCCGCCGTCCACCAGCCAGCGCTCCGCGGGGGCCGAGCCGCGCGCGTCGGCGCCCTCGGGGGTGAGGTCGAAACGGGTGCGCAGGGAGGCGAGGATGTCCCCGGCGGTGACCATGCCCTCGCGCTTCCAGCCGTGCTGGGCGTCCAGCGGCATCTGCTCGATGAACCGGAGTTCGTAGTCGTGCTCGACCGCCCAGGCGAGCAGGTCCGGGGCCTCGTCGTCGTTCAGGCCCGGCATCAGGACCGAGTTGACCTTGACCGGGGTCAGCCCGGCCTCGCGGGCGGCGGCCAGGCCGTCCAGGACGTCCTGGTGGCGGTCGCGGCGGGTGAGGGTCTTGAAGACGTCCGGACGCAGGGTGTCCAGGGAGACGTTCACCCGGTCCAGGCCGGCCGCCTTCAGGGCGGTCGCGGTGCGGACCAGGCCGATGCCGTTGGTGGTCAGGGACATCCGGGGGCGCGGGGCGAGGGCCGCGACGCGCTCCACGATGCCGACCAGCCCCGGGCGCAGCAGGGGCTCGCCGCCGGTGAAGCGGACCTCCTCGATGCCGAGAGCGCCGACCGCGATGCCGATGAGGCGGACGATCTCGTCGTCCGTGAGCAGGTCGGGTTTGGCCAGCCAGCTCAGGCCCTCCTCGGGCATGCAGTAGGTGCAGCGCAGATTGCACCGGTCGGTCAGCGAGACCCGCAGGTCGGTGGCCACCCGGCCGTAGGTGTCGATGAGCACGTGGGCCCCTCCCTCTCCCGGTCACCCGATTCTGGGCCGCGGACGCCCCGTCCGTCACTTGCGAGCGTACGTGACCCCGCCGACATCGACAGCGGCCCGAACCCACCAGGAACGGCGCGACCGCGTCGTAGGACCGCACAGTCCCGCCCGACGCGGTCGTCCCGCGGGCCGTCTCAGTGGGCTCCGGTGCCGGTGAGGGACCGCACCTCCAGTTCCGCGTACTTCCCGGCGTCCGGGGCCTCCTTCGACAGCAGGGTGCCCACCACGCCGAGCAGGAAGCCGACCGGGATGGAGATGAGGCCGGGGTTCTCCAGCGGGAACCAGTGGAAGTCGACGTCGGGGAACATCGAGGTCGGCTTGCCGGAGACCACCGGGGAGAACAGCACCAGGCCGACCGCGGTGACCAGGCCGCCGTAGATCGACCACAGGGCGCCCGCGGTGGTGAACCGCTTCCAGAACAGGCTGTAGAGGATGGTCGGCAGGTTGGCGGAGGCGGCGACCGCGAAGGCGAGGGCGACCAGGCCGGCCACGTTCAGATCGCGGGCCAGGGCGCCGAGGACGATGGAGACCGCGCCGATGCCGACGGTCGCCCAGCGGGCCGCGCCGATCTCCTGCTGCTCGGTGGCCCGGCCCCTCTTGATGACGTTCGCGTAGATGTCGTGCGCGAACGAGGACGAGGAGGCCAGGGTCAGTCCGGCGACGACCGCGAGGATCGTGGCGAAGGCGACCGCGGAGATGGTGGCGAGCAGGACGGCTCCCCAGCTGGAGTCGACGCCGCCCAGGTGCAGCGCCAGCAGGGGGGCCGCCGTGTTGCCCGCCTTGTTGGAGGTGGTGATCTCGTCCGGTTTGATCAGCGCGGCCGCGCCGAAGCCGAGGGCGAGGGTCATCAGGTAGAAGACGCCGATCAGACCGATGGCCCACAGGACGGACTTGCGGGCGGCCTTGGCGGTGGGGACGGTGTAGAAGCGGATCAGGATGTGCGGCAGGCCGGCGGTACCGAGGACCAGGGCGATGCCGAGGGAGAGGAAGTCCAGCTTGGTGGTGCCGGTGGCGCCGTACTTCAGTCCGGGCTCCAGGAAGGCGCTGCCCTTGCCGCTGTTGTCGGCGGCCCTGCCGAGCAGTTCGGAGATGTTGAAGTCGAACTTCAGCAGGACGAGGAAGGTCAGCAGCACGGCGCCGGCGATGAGCAGCACCGCCTTGACCATCTGGACCCAGGTGGTGCCCTTCATGCCGCCGATGGTGACGTACACGATCATCAGCAGGCCGACCAGGGCGACGATGCCGATCTTGCCGCCGTCGCTGGTGATGCCGAGGAGCAGGGAGACCAGCACGCCGGCGCCCGCCATCTGGGCCAGCAGGTAGAAGATCGACACGACGATGGTGGAGGTGCCGGCCGCGGTGCGCACGGGGCGCTGGCGCATGCGGTAGGCCAGGACGTCGCCCATCGTGTAGCGGCCCGAGTTGCGCAGGGGTTCGGCGACCAGCAGGAGGGCGACGAGCCAGGCGACGAGGAAGCCGATGGAGTACAGGAAGCCGTCGTAGCCGAAGAGGGCGATGGCGCCGGCGATGCCGAGGAAGGACGCGGCGGACATGTAGTCGCCGGAGACGGCGAGGCCGTTCTGGAAGCCGGTGAACTGCCGTCCGCCGGCGTAGAAGTCGGCGGCGTCCTTGGTCTGCCGGCCCGCCCAGACGGTGATGACGAGGGTCGCGGCGACGAACACCGCGAACAGGGTGATGATCAGTGTCCGGTGCTCGCTCGCCTCGCCGGCGGCCAGCAGCGTGTGGGGTACGGCGTTCATGCTCCGCCCTCCATCCGGGACTTGATGGCCTCGGCCCGGGGGTCGAGCCGGGCGGCGGCGCGGCGGGCGTACCACCAGGCGATCAGGAACGTGGTGAGGAACTGGGCGAGGCCCAGGACGAGTGCGACGTTGACGTTGCCGGCCACGCGGGTGCCCATGAAGTCGCCCGCGTAGTTCGACAGCAGGACGTACAGCAGGTACCAGGCGGCGAAGGCGATGGTCAGGGGGAAGGCGAAGGAGCGGTGGGCGCGGCGCAGTTCACCGAACTCCGCGCTCTGCTGCACCTCGGTGAACTCCCCGGTGGAGGGAAGGCGGGCTGATGTCTTCGCGGGTGGCGGTGTCTCGGTAGCCACGGTGTCTCCTCGCGTCACGGACGTGCGCTGGCTGATCTCACAGGGACGGGATCACATTACAGCGCGTCACCATGCGGCTGCATCGGGTGAATCCCGTAGGGGTCCTGATCTTTTCGGACCTCCCGCCCACGGTCACGGCGGCGCCCGGGCAGCGGTTCAAGTCCGCCTGGCTCTTTCGGAGATCAGCGCCGGGAGATAGCTTCGGCCCAGCACCACCTCGTCATGTACCTGCCCGGACGGCCACCTGCGTTCCGGGCGGTTCCGTATCCGGATGATGTGGAGATCCCATGGCTCATCTGCGCTCCAGCCGCCGGCTGGCGCTCGCCGTACCGGCCGCGCTGTCGCTGACCGCCACGCTCGGCTTCCTGCCGTCGGCGGCCTCCGCGGCGGCCTCGACGGCCACGGCGGCCACGGCGGCGCGGGCGGTGGACGGCCCCACCCTGTCGTACGTGGTGAACACCAGGACGGACCGTTCCACCCTCGCGTCGGTGCGGCGGGCGATCACCCGCAACGGCGGTACGGTCGTGACGAGTTACGACCGGATCGGCGTGATCGTCGCACACTCCGCGAACCCCGGCTTCGCCCAGGCGGTCCGTGCCGTGCCCGGGGTCGCCTCGGCGGGTGCCACGCGCACCGCGCCGCTGCCCGCCCAGTCCACCACCGACGTGGGCACACCGAAGGCCCTGAGCGCGGCCGAGGCCGCCGGTGCCCGGGCCGCCGCCGGCCAGGACCCGCTGGAGCCGCTCCAGTGGGACCTGCCCGCCATCAAGGCGGACAAGGCGCACGAGAAGACCCTGGGCAGCCCGGACGTCACGGTCGCCGTCATCGACACGGGCGTCGACGACACCCACCCGGACATCGCGCCCAACTTCGACCGGGCGGCCTCCGTCAACTGCGTGTCGGGCAAGCCGGACACGACGGACGGCGCCTGGCGGCCGTCCGCGGCGGAGAGCCCGCACGGCACGCACGTGGCCGGTGAGATCGCGGCGGCCAGGAACGGCGTGGGGATGACGGGCGTGGCGCCGGGGGTGAAGGTCGCCGGCATCAAGGTGTCCAACCCTGACGGCTTCTTCTACGCCGAGGCCGTGGTCTGCGGCTTCGTGTGGGCGGCCGAGCACCACGTCGACGTGACCAACAACAGCTATTACACCGACCCCTGGTACTTCAACTGCACCACCGACCCCGACCAGAAGGCGCTCGTGGACGCCATCGGCCGGGCCACGCGCTACGCGGAGCGGAAGGGCACGGTCAACGTCGCGGCGGCGGGCAACGAGAAGTACGACCTCGCGTCCGACGCGATCACCGACAAGTCCTCGCCGAACGACAGCACCGCGTCGACCCGGGTGATCGACCCGCACGAGTGCTTCGACATACCGACCCAGCTGCCGGGTGTCGTCACGGTCGCGGCGACCGGCGCCAAGGGGCTGAAGTCGTCCTTCTCCAACTACGGCCTCGGAGTGGTGGACATCGCGGCGCCCGGCGGCGACAACTACCAGCCGCCGCAGGCCCCGGCCACCAGCGGCCTGATCCTGGGCCCGCTGCCGGGCGGCAAGTGGGGCTACATGGCCGGGACGTCCATGGCGACCCCGCATGTCGCCGGCGTGGCCGCGTTGATCAAGTCAACCCATCCGCACGCCCCGGCCGCGCTCGTGAAGGCGCTGCTGTACGCGGAGGCCACCGCGACGCCCTGCGCGGACCCGTACGACTACAACGGCGACGGCAAGGTGGACGCGGTCTGCGAGGGGACGAAGAACCGCAACGGCTTCTACGGCTGGGGGATCACGGACGCGCTGGCCGCCGTGACCAGGTAGGCGTCGCACGGACGGCCGCGCAGGCGTCCATGCCGGGTCCACGCCATGTATTGATTCAATCAATAATGCATAGTGCAGTCATGACTGCACTCGTGTACGCGTGGTCCGCGCTGGGCGGCGATCCCGCCCGGCTCTCCCGGCTCACCACCGTCCCGCGGGAGGGCGTGCTCACGGCGCGCCTTCCCGTGCGGGAACTGGCCCGGGCGTGCGTCGGCGCCTGCGGGCTGGCCGCGGCGGAGCTGGCGGCCCGCCGCACCGGGCTCCCCGAGGCCCCGGACGTCCGGGTCGACGACGGCGCGGTGGCGGCGGCCTTCCACAGCGAGCGGCTGCTGCGCATCGACGGCCGGGCCCCGGTCTCCTTCGCACCGCTGTCCCGGTTCTGGCGGACGGCCGACGGCTGGGTGCGCACCCACGCCAACTACCCGCACCACCGGGCCCGGCTGCTCGGCGCGCTGGGGCTGCCCGGGGACGCCCCGGCGGAGCGGGTGGCCGGACGGCTCGCCGGGTGCTCGGCCCTGGAGGTGGAGGAGGCCGTCGCCCGCGCGGGCGGTCTCGCCGTGGCCCTGCGCACGCCGGAGCAGTGGCGGGCCCACGCGCAGGCGGCCGAGGTCGCCGCCCGCCCGCTGGCCGAGCGCGAGCGGCTGGACGCGGCTCCCCCGCGGGTGTTCCCGGCGCTCGGGCCCGGAGCGCTCGGGCCCGGAGCCGCCGTCCTGCCCGCAGCCGGGCTGCGCGTCCTGGACCTGACCCGGGTCCTGGCGGGCCCCGTCGCCACCCGCACCCTCGCCCTGCTCGGCGCCGACGTGCTGCGCCTGGACGCCCCCTGGCTGCCGGAACTGCCGGACCAGCACGCCGACACGGGCTTCGGCAAGCGGTCCGCGACGCTGGACCTGGGCACCGGCCGGGACGTCTTCGACGACCTGCTGAGCACGGCGGACGTCGTGGTGACCGCTTACCGTCCGGGCGCCCTCGACCGGTACGGGCTCTCCCCGGAGGCGCTGAGTGCGCGCCGCCCCGGCCTGGTCGTGGCGCAGGTGTCGGCGTGGGGCGCGTACGGGCCGTGGCGCGAACGGCGCGGCTTCGACAGCCTGGTGCAGGCGGCCACCGGCATCGCGGTGACCGAGGGCACGGCCGGCGAGCCGGGCGCGCTGCCCGCGCAGGCCCTGGACCACGGCACCGGCTATCTGCTGGCGGCGGCCGTGCTGCGGGCGCTGACCGAGCAGTCGTACGACGGCGGGAGCCGGCTGGTGCGGCTCGCGCTGGCCCGGACCGCGCACTGGCTGACGTCCGGCATCCGCCCCGGACCGGCCGAGGACATCCGCCCGGGACCGGCCGGGCAGGAGCCGTACCCGGGCCCGGACGCCTGGCTGGCCGAGACCGGCGGCGCGCTGGGCCGGCTGCGGTACGCCCGCCCGGCCGTGTCCTTCACGGGCGGCCCCGCCGACTGGGCCCGGCCCCCGGTCCCGTGGGGCTCGGACCCGGCCCGCTGGGCCGCCGACCCGGTCACGCCCGGGTGACGCACGCCGTCACCGGTCGTTGGTGACCAGCACCTTCAGGGCCGTGCGTTCGTCCATCGCCCGGTAGCCGTCCGGTACGCCCTCGATGTCCACGGTCATGTCGAACACCGGGGACGGGTCGACCGTGCCGTCGAGGACGTCGGGCAGCAGGTCCGGGATGTAGGCGCGGACCGGGGCGACCCCGCCGCGCAGGGCGATGTTCCGGTCGAACAGCACGCCGAGGTCCAGGCCGGTGCCGCTGCCGTGGGGCACGCCCACGAAGCCGATGGCGCCGCCGTCCCGGGTGATGCCGACGGCCGTCCGCATGGACTGCTCGGTGCCGACCGCCTCCACGACGGCGTGCGCGCCCTGCCCCCGGGTCAGCTCGCGGACGGCCTCGACGGCGGCCTCCCCGCGCTCGGCGACGACGTCGGTGGCGCCGAACCGGCGCGCGATGTCGGTCCGTCCCCGGTGCCGGCCCAGGGCGATGATCCGCTCGGCGCCGAGCCGCCTGGCGGCCAGGACCGCGCACAGCCCGACCGCGCCGTCCCCGACGACGGCGACCGTGGCGCCGGGCCGGGCGCCCGCGCCGAGGGCGGCGTGGTGGCCGGTGCCGAGCACGTCGGACAGGGTCAGCAGGGCGGACAGCAGGCGGTCGTCGCCGGCGGCCTCCTTGGGCAGCCGGACGAGGGTGCCGTCGGCGAACGGCACGCGGACGGCCTCGCCCTGGCCTCCGTCGTAACCGACGGAGCCCCAGAAGCCGCCGTGCTCGCAGGAGGTGGTCAGGCCCTCGCGGCAGTAGTCGCAGACGCCGTCCGACCACATGAAGGGCGCGACCACCAGGTCACCGCGGCGGACGGTGGCCACCTCGGAGCCGGTCTCCTCCACGACGCCGAGGAACTCGTGGCCGATCCGCTGGCCCGGCTGCCGCGCCGCCTCGCCCCGGTAGGCCCACAGGTCGCTGCCGCAGATACAGGCGCGCAGCACCCGTACGACGGCGTCGGTGGGCAGCTGTGCCACGGGCTCGGGGACGTCCTCCACGCGCAGGTCGTAGGGGGCGTGGATGGTGGTGGCGCGCATGGCGGGGGTCCTTGTCGTGCGAGGCGGTGCGGCGCGCCCGCGGCGCGGCGGGCGCACCTCACCGTACGTCGCGCCCCCGGCGCCCCGCGCGGCCAGGGGTCCGCGCTCACACCCCGGCCGCCCCCAGCAGGCTGCCCGCCGCGTACGTCACCGCCATCGCCAGCGCCCCGCCGGCCGCGTTGCGCACCACCGCGCGCCCGGGCCGGGCCGCGCCGAGGCGCGCGCTGCTCCAGCCGGTGAGGACCAGGGCGGCGAGGACGCAGCACACGGTGACCGGGAGCCGGGCGCCGGCCGGGGGCAGCACGATGGCCAGCAGCGGCAGCAGCGCGCCGGCGGTGAAGGCCAGGAAGCTCGCCCAGGCCGCGTGCCAGGGGTTGGTCAGGTCGTCGGGGTCGATGCCCAGCTCCACGCGCGCGTGGGCCCGCAGGGCGTCCCGCGCGGTGAGCTGTTCGGCGGCCTCGCGGGCCACCTCGCGGGACAGGCCTCGCTGGGCCAGCAGCTCGGTCAGCTCCCGCAGTTCGGCCTCCGGCTGGTCGCGCAGCTCCCGTCGCTCCACGGCCAGTGCGGCCATCTCGGAGTCGCGCTGGGTGGACACGGAGACGTATTCGCCGGCCGCCATGGACATCGAGCCGGCGAGCAGGCCGGCCAGGCCGGCGGTGAGCAGCGCGGCGCGGCTCCCGGTGGCGCCGGCCACGCCGACGACCAGGCCGGCGGTGGAGACGATGCCGTCGTTCGCGCCCAGCACGGCGGCCCGCAGCCAGTTCAGCCGGGAGCCGAGCGCGCCGCCGTGGGCCTCGTCGTGGGTGGGTTCCGTCACAGCAGGGAGGATCCCACCGGCGGGACCCCGCCCACCGCACCGACGCTCCCACCGCCCCGCTCGGCCGGTGCGCCGTACTGCCCCTGTCGGCCGGCTGAAGGTCCGTCACCCGACAACGGGGCATTCCTTCAAGGGGGTTGCCGGGACGTGGCGAGCGGGGGCGGGCACGCCGACCGGACAGACGGCGACGCCGGTCCGCCTGCGGCTTCCTCTCGCCCGGACGCCGGGCGTCGCGCGGCACGCGTGTCCGTGCGGTGTCCGAGCGGACGGACGGGCCCGGAACGCGGCGGCGGACCTGGGGGACCGCGTTGTCAGTGGCGGCCCGTATCCTCAGTGACCATGCTCGAAGACCGTGCGACCGCAGCGCCCTCCGCCACCTCGTGGCCGGCCGCGTATCCGAAGGGATACGCGGTCGTTGACGTGGAGACCACCGGACTGGCCCGGGACGACCGGATCATCTCGGCGGCCGTCTACCGGCTGGACGCGCGCGGCGAGGTCGAGGACCACTGGTACACGCTGGTCAACCCGGAGCGCGATCCGGGCCCCGTGTGGATACACGGACTGACGAGCGAGCTGCTCGCCGGCGCGCCGCTCTTCGCGGACGTCGCCGAGGAGTTCGCGGCCCGGCTGGACGGCCGGGTGCTGGTCGCGCACAACGCCGTCTTCGACTGGCAGATGATCGCGCGGGAGTACGCGCGCGTGCGGCGCGAGGCGCCGGTGCGGCAACGGCTGTGCACCATCGCGCTGTCGAAGGAGCTGGGGCTGCCGCTGCCCAACTTCAAGCTGGAGTCGCTGGCGGCGCACTTCGGGGTGGTGCAGCAGCGGGCACACCACGCGCTGGACGACGCGCGGGTGCTGGCGGAGGCGTTCCGGCCCAGCCTGCGGGCCGCGGCGGCGGGCGGCGTACGGCTGCCGCTGCTGGAGTGCCGGCCGCTGACGGAGTGGTCGGACCGGCCGGTGCCCCGGCAGGCGACGGGCGGCTACGGCGGCTACCGGGCGGGCAGTTGGCGCCCCTCCCGCAAAAGGCCCGCATGCCCCTATCCCAACCCAGGCCGCTATGAAGACGGCAAAAGGCTCAAACAGGGCATGCGGGTCGCCTTCTCGGGTGACACGTCGACGGAGCGGGAACTGCTGGAGGACCGCGCCACGGAAGCCGGGCTGCATGTGGCCGGCAGCATTTCCCGGCTGACCAGCCTGCTGGTGACCAACGACCCCGACTCGGGCACGTCCAAGACGGTCAAGGCCCGGCAGTACGGCACGCCGATCGTGGACGAGGCGGCGTTCGGGCAGCTGCTGCGGGACGTGGAGCCCGCCGACGGGTAGCCCGGCCGGCGCCGCGTGCGGTTCATCGTACGAACGGGTGATTGCCCCACGACTCACCCGGCGCCGGCTCGCCGGGGGGATCGGCGACGGCTCACCCTGTGGCGCATGGCGACATGCGAAGTTTGCGGCAATGACTACGGAATGACCTTCGAGGTGCACGCGCAGGGGGCCATCCACGTCTTCGACTGCTTCTCCTGCGCGATCCACCGCATGGCCCCGATCTGCGAGCACTGCCGGGTGCAGATCATCGGCCAGGGCGTGGAGGTCGAGGGCCACTGGTTCTGCGGCGCGCACTGCGCCCGCGCCGAGGGGAGGATCGGCGTCGTCGACCGGGTCTGACCCGGTACCCGCCTGAACGCACCCCATGGCGCGGAGGTACCGTCGTGGGGTGCACCGCTACCGCTTCCTGCTGTCCCGCCAGTGGGTGATCCTCACGCTCGTCGCGATCGCGCTGATCCCTACGATGATCCGGCTGGGCTTCTGGCAGCAGCACCGTTACGAGCAGCGCACGGCCCGCAACGACCTGGTCTCCGCCGCGCTGCACGCCGACCCGGTTCCGGTGGAGCGGCTGACCTCCCCCGGGCACACGGTGACCCGTGCCGAGAAGTACCGCACGGTCACCGCGACCGGCACCTTCGACACCGCGAAGGAGGTCGTGGTCCGCCGCCGTACCAGCTCCGACGGCGAGGTCGGCTTCCACGTCCTCACCCCCCTCGTCCTCGACGACGGCAAGGTGCTGCTCGTCAACCGGGGCTGGATCCCCGCCAACGGGGCGCAGACCGACTTCCCGAAGGTGCCCGCGCCGCCGGCCGGGCGAACCACCGTCACCGGACGGCTGATGGCCGACGAGACGACCGCCGCGAGCGGCATCAAGAACGTCAAGGGCCTGCCCGACCGGCAGATCATGCTGATCAACAGCGCGGAGGAGGCACGGCGGCTGGGCGCGCGGGTGCTCGGCGGCTACATCCAGCAGACCGCGCCCCGGGCGAAGGACGGCACCCCGGAGCAGATCTCCGACCCGGGCAGCGAGGACGCTCCGCTGAACTACGCGTACATGATCCAGTGGTGGCTGTTCGCGGCGGCCGTCCCGGTCGGCTGGTGGTTCCTGGTCCGGCGCGAGCTACGGGACCGGGAGGAGGCGGCGACGCGGCAGCGGACCGAGGAAACCGAACCGACCCCGGTCTGACCCCCGGCTCGCGCCCGCCCCGTCGCCGGGCCTCCGTTTCCCGCCCCCGGACTGCCGCCCCCGCGCTCCCGTCCCTGACCGCCGGCCGGCATGCGCCCCGCCCCGGCCGCCGCCCCGACGACGCCTGACACCAGCCCCGCCCGGCACCCGCACACCGCACCCCCGAACCCGGCCGCCGCTCCAGCACACGCCCCGCCAGACCGACGACCGACACGCATCCGTCCCGGCCAACGCCCCACCACGACCCCGGCCGCCGCTCCGGCGACAACTCACACCAGCCCCGCCCGGCACCCGCACACCGCACCCCCGACCCCGGCAGCCGCTCCGGCGACAACTCACACCAGCCCCGCCCAGCGCCCACGCACCGCCCCCAACCCCGGCCGCCCACCGGCACACGCCCCGCCAGACCGACGGCCCAGCGGCGCCCCGGCCAGGTGACGGTTGACGTCCGTCCCGGCTCGGCCGACTCACGCCCCGCCAGGCCGACAGCCGACATCCAGCCTCCTCCCCCCCACACACACGAACCCGCTCCTCCGCGACCGGCAGCCGACCCGCGCCCGTCCCGGCCGACGCCCACCGGGACCCGGGGCCCCGCCTTCGGCCCACTGTCCACTTCGCCCACGGCCGTCTCCGGTTCGTTCGTCACCGCCGGCCCCGCTCACTCCCCCGGCGGACCGCCTGGTTGGCCCCCTGGCCGGGCGGGAAACCGCATCCCGTGAACGCGCGCATCGAGGACTACGCCCTCATCGGGGACGAGCAGACCGCGGCCCTGGTCGGCAAGGACGGCTCGATCGACTGGCTGTGCCTGCCGCGCTTCGACTCCGGCGCCTGCTTCGCCCGGCTGCTGGGCGACGACGACCACGGCTTCTGGCGGATCGCACCCGAAGGCGCGGACGTCTGCGCCCGCCGCGCCTACCGGCCCGACACCCTCGTCCTGGACACCGAGTGGGAGACGGCGGACGGCGCGGTGCGCGTCACCGACCTGATGCCGCAGCGCGAGCGCGCCCCGGACGTCGTACGGATCGTGGAGGGGGTCCGCGGCCGGGTCACCGTCCGCAGCACGCTGCGGCTGCGCTTCGACTACGGCTCGATCACGCCGTGGGTGCGCCGCGCGGACGGTCACCGGGTGGCCGTCGCCGGGCCGGACTCCGCCTGGCTGCGCACCGAGCCGGCCGTCCGCACCTGGGGCGAGGCGTACGGCACCCACGCGGAGTTCACCGTCGCGGAGGGCGAGCGGGTCGCGTTCGTGCTCACCTGGCACCCCTCGCACGAGAGACGCCCGCCGCTGATCGACCCGTACGAGGCGCTGGAGAGCAGCGTCGCCGACTGGCGGGCCTGGGCCGGACGGTGCCGGTACGACGGGCCGTACCGGGACGCGGTGGTGCGCTCGCTCATCACCCTGAAGGCCCTCACCTACGCCCCGACCGGCGGGATCGTCGCCGCGGCGACCACCTCGCTGCCCGAGCAGCCGGGCGGCGTGCGCAACTGGGACTACCGCTACTGCTGGCTGCGGGACTCCACCCTCACCCTCGGCGCGCTGCTCGCCGCGGGCTACCAGGAGGAGGCCGAGGCGTGGCGGGACTGGCTGCTGCGCGCGGTCGCCGGCAACCCGGCCGATCTGCAGATCATGTACGGCGTGGCGGGCGAGCGGCGGCTGCCGGAGACGGAGCTGCCGTGGCTGCCCGGCTTCGCCGATTCCGCCCCCGTGCGCGTCGGCAACGGCGCCGTCGACCAGCTCCAGCTGGACGTGTACGGCGAGGTGATGGACTCGCTCTCGCTGGCCCGTTCCTCGGGCCTGTCCACCAAGCCGCACATGTGGGCCATGCAGCGCTCACTGATGAGGTTCCTGGAATCGGCGTGGCGGCAGCCGGACGAGGGGCTGTGGGAGGTGCGCGGCGGCCGGCGGCAGTTCGTGCACTCCAAGGTGATGGTGTGGGTGGCCGCCGACCGGGCCGTCCGGACGCTGGAGCGGTACCAGGAGCTGAGCGGCGACCTGGAGGGCTGGCGCCGGCTGCGCGACGAGGTCCACCGGGAGGTGTGCGAGAAGGGGTTCGACCGGGACCGCAACACCTTCACCCAGTACTACGGCTCCCGGGAACTGGACGCCGCGCTGCTGCTGATCCCGCGCGTGGGCTTCCTGCCGCCGGACGACCCCCGGGTGGTCGGCACGGTGGACGCGATCCGCGCCGAGCTGGGGCACGGCGGCTTCCTGCGCCGTTACGACACCGAGGACTCGGTGATCGACGGGCTGCCGGGCGGCGAGGGCGTCTTCCTCGCCTGTTCCTTCTGGCTGGCCGACGCGCTGCACCTGACCGGCCGCACCGAGGAGGCCCGCGAGCTGTTCGACCGGCTGGCGGGCCTGTGCAGCGACGTGGGCCTGCTGGCCGAGGAGTACGACCCCGTGGACGGCTGTCAGCTGGGCAACTTCCCGCAGGCGTTCAGCCATGTCGGTCTGGTGAACACCGCGCTCACGCTGTTCGGGCGGGAGGGGGCAGGATAGGGCCATGGATCTTGGACTGAAGGACCGGGTGTACGTCGTCACCGGAGCCACCCGGGGACTGGGCAACGCCACCGCGCGGGAACTCGTCGCGGACGGGGCGAAGGTGGTCGTCAGCGGCCGGGACGGCGAGCGGGTCGCCGAGGCCGCCGCCGCGCTGGGCCCGAACGCGGTGGGCGTGGCCGTGGACAACGCCGACCCGGACGCTCCCGAACGACTGATCACGGCGGCCCGGGAGAACTTCGGCGGCTTCCACGGGGTGCTGGTGAGCGTGGGCGGGCCGGCGCCCGGGTTCGTCGCCGACAACACCGACGAGCAGTGGCGGGACGCGTTCGAGTCGGTCTTCCTCGGCGCGGTCCGGCTGGCCCGCGCGGCGGCGGCCGAGCTGCCGGAGGGCGGGGTCATCGGGTTCGTGCTCTCCGGGTCGGTGCACGAGCCGATCCCGGGGCTGACGGTGTCCAACGGGCTGCGGCCGGGGCTGGCCGGGTTCGCCAAGTCGATCGCCGACGAGCTGGGGCCGCGCGGGATCCGGGTGGTGGGGCTGCTGCCGGGCCGGATCGACACCGATCGCGTGCGCGAGCTGGACGGGCGGTCCGCCGACCCCGAGGCCACCCGGACCGCGAACGCGTCACGGATCCCGCTGCGCCGCTACGGGCAGCCGGACGAGTTCGGCCGGACCGCCGCGTTCCTGCTGTCCCCGGCCGCGTCGTACCTGACCGGGATCATGGTCCCCGTCGACGGCGGCATGCGGCACGGATTCTGACGCGCCGCTCCCCCGGCGGAACCGCCTGACCGTGGCCAGGGCCCGCCGCCCCTGGCCGCGGTCACGGTCACTGTCACGGGGACGCGGTGCTCATTCGCCGAGGCCGGCCAGGTCGCGCAGGCGGCGGGCCTGGGCGGCGCGCTCGGCCGCACGCTGCTCCTCGTAGGTGCGGTCGAGGGCGCCGCGCAGCAGCGCCTTGGTCTCCACCACGGCATCGCGCGGCGCGGCCAGCAGCGCCGCCGCCAGGTCCCGTACCGTCGCGTCCAGGTCGGCCGCGGGCACGGCGAGGTTGGCCAGCCCGCTCGCCACCGCCTCCTCGGCCCCGACGAACCGCCCGGTCACGCAGATCTCCAGCGCGCGGGCGTATCCGACGAGGCCGACCAGCGGGTGGGTGCCGGTCAGGTCGGGGACGAGGCCGAGGCTGGTCTCGCGCATGGCGAACTGGACGTCGTCGGCGACGACCCTGAGGTCGCAGCCGAGCGCGAGCTGGAAGCCGGCCCCGATGGCATGGCCCTGGACGGCGGCGATGGACACGATGTCGGTCCGTCGCCACCAGGTGAACGCCTCCTGGTATTCGGCAATGATCGCGTCGATCCCGGCATCGTCATGGCGCGCGAGGTCGACGAAGGTCGGCTCGCCCGGGATCCCCTCCGGGGTGAACATGCGACGGTCCAGCCCGGCGGAGAACGACTGTCCCTCGCCGCGCAGCACGACCACCCGGACGGTGCCCGGCAGCAGCCGCCCGGCCTCGGCGAGCGCCCGCCACAGGGCGGGAGTCTGCGCGTTGCGCTTGGCCGGGTTGGTCAGCGTCACCGTGGCGAGGGCGTCCTCGACGGTGAGCCGTACGCCGTCCTTGTCGAGTGCGGGAGCGAGGTCCTGGTCGGGCGAAGCCATGGGGTGCCTCCGATGGGTGCGGTCAGCGAAGCTGAGCTAAGTGACTGCACAGTAACCACCCGGCCGGTCGGTCCGCCGACCGGGTGGCCACCATCGAAGCCGATGGGCCGCCCGGAGTCAGGACGAAGCGGCCTTCTTACCCCGGGTCGCTCCGCCACGCCCACGGAGCGTGACGCCCGACTCGCTGAGCATCCGGTGCACGAAGCCATACGAGCGGCCGGTCTCCTCGGCCAGCGCCCGGATGCTCGCACCGGAGTCGTACTTCTTCTTCAGGTCTGCCGCGAGCTTGTCGCGCGCGGCGCCGGTCACCCGGCTGCCCTTCTTCAGAGTCTCGGCCACCCGTGCCTCCTCATGGGAAGTGCGCTCTGGTCTCCTCATGATCACCCCTCCCGGGCGTGATGGCCACCCATTCGGCAAGGTCGGTGAGACATCGTTGTGACGACAGGAGGCGGTCCCCACAAACGGAAGGGGAAATTCCAGCGGGCGGGACAGCTGCGCCCCTACGGGTGGATTCGCGAAGTACCAGGTCAGGAACGCCGAACGGCCGGCCCCCCGGCTACCGGGGGGCCGGCCGTGAAATCCGTGTATGACACACCCCGATACGAGGAGATCTCACACAGATGAGGGATCACGGATGGGCCGAATGATCCATGCGCGGGGATCCGGCCCGTCGATCACGCGAGGGCGACCAGGTCCGCGTAGTCGGAGCCCCACAGGTCCTCGACGCCGTCCGGCAGCAGGATGATCCGCTCGGGCTGGAGCGCCTCGACGGCGCCCTCGTCGTGGGTGACGAGGACGACCGCGCCCTTGTAGGTGCGCAGGGCGCCGAGGATCTCCTCACGGCTGGCCGGGTCCAGGTTGTTCGTCGGCTCGTCCAGGAGCAGCACGTTCGCCGAGGAGACGACGAGGGTGGCGAGGGCGAGCCGGGTCTTCTCGCCGCCGGAGAGGACCCCGGCCGGCTTGTCGACGTCGTCACCGGAGAACAGGAACGAGCCGAGCACCTTGCGGACCTCGACCAGGTCCATGTCGGGGGCGGCCGAGCGCATGTTCTCCAGGACGGTGCGGTCGGGGTCCAGGGTCTCGTGCTCCTGGGCGTAGTAGCCCAGCTTGAGACCGTGGCCCGGGACGACCCGGCCGGTGTCGGGCTGCTCCACGCCGCCGAGCAGACGCAGCAGGGTGGTCTTGCCTGCGCCGTTGAGGCCCAGGATGACGACCCTGGAGCCCTTGTCGATGGCGAGGTCGACGTCGGTGAAGATCTCCAGCGAGCCGTACGACTTCGACAGGCCCTCGGCCATCAGCGGGGTCTTGCCGCAGGGGGCGGGCTCCGGGAAGCGGAGCTTGGCGACCTTGTCGGACTGGCGGACCGCCTCCAGGCCGGAGAGCAGCTTGTCCGCGCGGCGGGCCATGTTCTGCGCGGCGACCGTCTTGGTGGCCTTGGCGCGCATCTTGTCGGCCTGCGAATGCAGGGCGGCGGCCTTCTTCTCGGCGTTGGCGCGCTCGCGCTTGCGGCGCTTCTCGTCGGCCTCGCGCTGCTGCTGGTAGAGCTTCCAGCCCATGTTGTAGATGTCGATCTGGGCGCGGTTGGCGTCCAGGTAGAACACCTTGTTCACGACCGTCTCGACGAGGTCGACGTCGTGGGAGATGACGATGAAACCGCCGCGGTAGGTCTTCAGGTAGTCCCGCAGCCAGATGATCGAGTCCGCGTCGAGGTGGTTGGTGGGCTCGTCCAGCAGCAGGGTGTCGGCGTCGGAGAACAGGATCCGGGCCAGCTCGATACGGCGGCGCTGACCGCCGGAGAGCGTGTGCAGCGGCTGGCCGAGCACCCGGTCGGGCAGGTTCAGCGCGGCGGCGATGGTGGCGGCCTCCGCCTCGGCGGCGTACCCGCCCTTGGTGAGGAACTCCGTCTCCTGGCGCTCGTACTGCTTCAGGGCCTTCTCGCGGGTGGAGCCCTTGCCGGTGGCGATGCGCTCCTCGTTCTCGCGCATCTTGCGGATCAGCACGTCCAGGCCGCGCGCGGACAGGATGCGGTCGCGGGCGAGGACGTCGAGGTCGCCGGTACGGGGGTCCTGCGGGAGGTAGCCGACCTCGCCGGAGCGGGTGATCGTGCCGGCGGCCGGAATGCCCTGGCCGGCCAGGCACTTGGTGAGGGTGGTCTTGCCTGCGCCGTTGCGGCCCACGAGGCCGATGCGGTCGCCCTTGGCGACACGGAAGGTGGCGTTCTCGATGAGGACGCGCGCACCGGCGCGCAGCTCGATACCGGAGGCGGAGATCACGGACAGACTCCAGGGCGTACAGGGATTGGCGGGTGGGCGGCTGAGGACGTTCCCGCCGTCTAATGCGCGAGGAGAATGGCCATGAGGCCAGTCTAACGGGGCGGTGCAAGCGGTTTTCCCGCGTCCGCTGCGCGGGGCACGGGGCGGACGGGCGGTGCCCCGGCGGGGTGCGCTGCCCCAGGGAGGTACGAACGCGAGCCGGGCGGGCCGTGGCCCGGCGGGATGCGGTGCGGGAGGGCGCCCTGTCCCGGCGGGGCGCGGGGCAACAGCCCGCTCCGGCCCAGGGACGTACGGGCCGGACGGGCCCTGGCCCGGCTCGGCGCCCGACGGGAGCGGCCCCCTGAGCGGCGGGTACGCAGCAGCAGCGCGCCCCTGTCCAGGGACGATCAGGAGGGCCGGGCGAGCCGTGGTCCGGTCCAGGGACGATCAGGAGGGCCGGGCGAGCCGTGGTCCGGCAGGGTGCCCCGGACAGGAGCGCGCCCTGACCGGCGGGTACGGGGCAGCAACCCGCCCCGGCCCAGGGACGTACGAGCCGGACGGGAGCGTGCGCTGGTCCATGGGCGGTCAGGGGGCGCGTCGGTCCGGGTGTGGGGTGTGGGGCGCTTGGCCGGGTGACGAACGGGGCGGATGTGTCGGTTTCGGGTGTCGTGCGTGATGGGAAGCGAAGACGCGTGCGGTGCGACGACCGCCGAAGTACGGGCGGACCGGTGGGCGAGGGAGTGGTCGGCATGGCGGGCACGGGCGGCGGACGGCCGGGCATCTGCCCCACGCTGCTGTACGCGGACGCGAAGGCGGCGATCAGGCAGCTCACCGAGGGCCTGGGCTTCACCGAGCTGTCGGTGTACGAGACGGCGGACGGCACGGTCCTGCACGCCGAGCTGGCTCAGGCCGGCGGGGTGGTGATGATCGGCTCGTCGGGCCGCGGCGGCCCCCTCGACACCGCCCTGGAACACGCGGGCCCCGCCGCCGTGTACGTCGTGGTGGACGACGTGGACGCCCACCACGAACGGGCCGCGGCGCACGGGGTGGAGATCGTGATGCCCCCGGCGGACCAGGACTACGGCGCGCGGGAGTACCTGGCCCGGGACGCCGGGGGGAACCTGTGGAGCTTCGGGACGTACGCCCCGGAGACCGGGGTCTGAGCCGCCCCGGCCCCGCTCAGCCCCCGGTGTGCACCTGGAACGCGGCCCGGCGCACGGCCTTGGCCAGGGCCGGGTCCGGGTGCGCGGCGGCGAGCGCGACCAGCACCTGCACGGTGCGCGGGTGGCCGACGGCGCGGACCTCTTCGAGCAGCTGGGGCACGGTGGGCTGCACCGCGGACTCCAGGTGCCTCACCAGCATCGGCGCCTCACCGTGGTCGGCGACGGCGGCGGCGGTGTCCACCCACAGCCAGGTGGCCTCCTCCCGGGTGAGCACCTCGTGGGCGTCCTCCGGGTCGACACCGTCGTGCTCGGCGAGCCACAGCAGGGCGTACGGCCGCAGCGCCGGCTCGTCCACCACGGCCCGTACGTCGGGCTCGGCCGGCGCGCCGACGACGCGCAGCGCCTCGAAGGCCAGGCCGCGCAGCAGCGCGTCGTCGCCGCGGGCGGCGTCGATCAGCTCGGTGACGGCACCGCCGACGGGGCGGGCGGCGAGCCAGGCGCGGTACTCGGCACGGGCCGCGTTGGGGCGCAGCTGGGCACAGCCGCGCAGCATGTCCTCGGCGGACTGCTCGATGTTGCCGGCGGGGCTCTGCGCGGCCACGCAGATCTGTTCCAGCTTGACCCACACCGCCCAGCTGCCCAGCGGGGTGAGGGTGGCCTGGCCGCCGCCGTAGGTGAGGGCGCCGACCGAGGCGAGGGCCCGCAGCGCCCAGTCGAGCAGCGGGGCGAGCGCGGCGTCGGCGGCGGGTGCGGCGGCCGCCGGGGCCGGGGATCCGGCGGGCCGTCCGGTGCCGGGTTCGTAGGCGACCTCGCAGCGTTCGGTGCGCAGCTCGGTGACCCGCTGCTGGAGCAGGTCGAGCAGCTGCTCGACCGGGACCGGGCCGGCCGACAGCTGGAGGAAGGAGAGCACCTGGGGCATGGCGGAGACGACCTCGGCGACGGCGGCCGGCTCGTGCCCCTCGGGTTCCGGGGAGGCGAGCGACCAGGCGTCGAAGAGGGCGACCCAGCCGCGCAGGACGGCACTGTCGTCGCGGTCCCAGGCGCGCAGCCGCCAGCCGGGCCGGGCGCTGTCGCCGTGCACCTCGACGAGTCCGGCGAGGCGGGCGGTGTCCCAGTCGGCCCGGACCTGGGCGGCGCTCAGGCCGAGGTCGGCGGCGGCGCGTTCGGCGGTGGCGTCGGAGAGGGTGGCCTTGCCGTCGGCGGTGGCACCGTGCCGGCCGGGGCCGAGCGCGGCGTCGGCCCAGCGGGCGACGCGGACCGCGCCGGCCAGACCGGTACGGGCCATTCCGGCCAGTTCGGCGGGGGCGGGCGTACCCTCGGGCGGCCTGGGCGCGGCGCGGCGGGGGCGCCGCTGGTTCACAGCTCTGGGGGCGGCGGCCAGGGGCCGAGGTCGGACGAGTCGGAGCCTGGAGTCGCGCGGGATACGGGACGTCACGGGTGCAGTCTTCCGGTTGACGGTCCGAAAACCCAAACGGAATGTCACGGCGGGCTACGGGGCTGGCCAACGCACGGGGGCCGCAACGGGCGTGGTGGACGGGATCGAGCCAGTCGTACGGCCGTGGCCGGACCGGTGCCACGGCCGTAACCGGAATGTCCGCCACCGGCGTGCGCGGGTCCGGACGCCGGGGGGTCACAGCAGCGGGGTGAGGAACCTGCGCAACCGTTCCTCGTACTCCTCGGGGTCCGCGTTCCACATGGCCGCGTGCGGGGCGTCCGGGACGGGGTGCAGGGTGACCAGCTCGGGCCGGCGCCGGGCGAGCCGGCGGGAGTGCTCCCAGGGGGCGACCCGGTCGCCCGGGCCGTGGACGAGCAGCGTGGGCACGTCGAGCCGGTCGTCGCCGGCGGGCCCGGCGAGTCCGTCGGGGTGCAGTCCGGCCCGGCCCTGCGCGGCCCGCACCGCGAGCGGTAGCAGCGGTTCGGGGGTGTGCCGGGCCCGGGCCAGCGCGCGGAGCGTGGCCTGCCAGCTGAGGACCGGGGAGTCGAGGATCAGCCCGGCGACGCGGTCGCGGACCTGGGAGTGCTCGGCGGCGCGCAGGGCCATGGTGGCGCCGGTGGACCAGCCGAGGAGGACGACCCGGCGGGCGCCGTGCCGGACGGCGTGGCGGATCGCCGCCTCCACGTCCCGCCACTCCGTCTCGCCGAGGTGGTTCAGCCGGTCCGGCGGACGGGGGGCGCCGGGGTCGCCGCGGTAGGCGAGGGCGAGGACGGGCAGCCGGCGGGCGTGCAGGAAGCCCATCAGGTTGAGGGCGTGCTCCCGGGTGGTGCCGAGGCCGTGTACGGCGATCACCCAGGTGTCCCGGTCGCCGGGGACGAACCAGGCGGGCAGGGAGCCGAGTTCGCCGGGCACCTCGACGTCGGTGTGGTCCAGGCCAAGGGCGGTGCGGGGGTTGCCGACGTACAGGTTAGGGGTCAGCCAGGCCGCGTCGCCGGCCGTGAGGGTGCCGTGGGTGACGCGTTCCAGGCGCCGTACGACGGCGTCGGCGGAGTGCGGGGTGTCCTCCAGGACGGGGCCGACGACCGCGTGCGAGCCGTCGCCGGCCAGGCCGTAGACGCCGGGGCGCAGGGTGGCCAGGTCGCGGGTGAGCGTGATCCGGCCGGCGGCGGCGTCGTGCACGGTGAGCCGCGGCTCGGTGGGCAGCGGGCGGCCCGCGGGCGCCTTCAGCGCGGCGGCGCTGGCGAGCCGGCCGGCGACCACGGAAGCCGTGCCGGCGGCCAGGACGGCGGTGACCGCACTGGCGGTCGCTGAGACGGTACGCACGGTTCCAGTGTCACGGGGGCGGCGCACGGCGGCCAGCGGAGGAGCGGGGTGGGGTGAGGAGGGCGGGACGGGAGAGGGGCGGGGCGCGGGCCTCCGGAGGGCCGGGCGCTGCGGCGCGCTCCGGACGCCGCCGCGCCAGGGCCAGGCCCCGGCGTACCAGGGCGGGGCGCCCTCGCGGTGCGCCGGGGCGGGCCGGGCCGCGAGAGCCCGGCCGAGCACGGCGGGCAGGGCCGGAGAGGAACGGGGCGCGGAGCCCGGGCGGGACGGGCGCGGAGGCCGGACACCGGCGAGCCACGACCGGGTATCCCCGGGGCGCGCCGGGACGGGCCAGGCCGCGAGAGCCCGGCCGAGCACGGCGGGCAGGGCCGGAGAGGAGCGGGGCGCGGAGCCCGGGCGGGACGGGCGCGGAGGCCGGACACCGGCGAGCCACGACCGGGCACCCTCGGGGCGCGCCGGGACGGGCCAGGCCGCGAGAGCCCGGCCGAGCACGGCGGGCAGGGCCGGAGAGGAGCGGGGCGCGGAGCCCGGGCGGGACGGGCGCGGAGGCCGGACACCGGCGAGCCACGACCGGGCATCCCCGGGGCGCGCCGGGACGGGCCGGGCCGTGCGGGCGCGGTGGAGTGAGGTGAGCGGGGCGGGCCGGGGGCCTGCGGGGTGCGGAGCCGGCCGGATCCGGCGGAGCAGTGCCAGTGCGGCCGGCACGGCTCGGTCGTACGCGGCGCGCAGGGCCGGCAGGGCTCCGTGGAGCGGGGTCGGGCGGGCGCGGTCGGGCGGGCTGGTGTTCGGCAAAAGGGGTCACCTCCGTTGGCCGTACCCCTTCAAGCGTTCCCCGGCCTCCGCCAGTTGTGCCTCGGTGAGCAGGGACGGGCTCAGGCCCGGCACCGAGGACGCCGTCAGCCACAGCCGGCACATCCACTCGAGCTGGGCGGTGCGGTCGTAGGCCTGGTCGAGGCCGGCGCCGTAGGTGACCGTGCCGTGGTTCCGCAGCAGGCAGCCGGAGCGGCCGGCGAGGGCGCGGAGCATGTTCCCGGCCAGCTCGTCGGTGCCGTAGGCGGCGTAGGGGGCGACCCGTACGGGTCCGCCGAGGGCGGCGGCCATGTAGTGGACCAGCGGCAGCTCGGTGACGAGCGTGGAGACCGCGGTGGCGTGCACGGCGTGGGTGTGGACGACCGCGCGGGCGTCGGTGGTGCGGTAGACGGCGAGGTGCATGGGCAGCTCGCTGGTCGGTACGAGCGCGCCGAGCACCTGGCGGCCGGTGAGGTCGACGCCGGTGACGTCGTCGGGGGTGAGCCGGTCGTAGGGGACTCCGGACGGGGTGACCAGCACGAGGTCGCCGAGGCGGGCGGAGACGTTGCCGGAGGTGCCGACCACCAGCCCGTCGGCGACGGTCCGCCGGGCCGTGGCGACCAGCTCCGCCCAGAGCCGCCGCACGTCCTCCCCCGCCTGGGGCATCCCACCGTCTCCGTCGCGTCGCGGTTCAGCCATGCGGTGATCCTGCCACCGGGCGGGCGGGGCGGGGAGCGGGCGGGCCCGGTGTTTCCGGACCGGAAACCGTGCGCTAAATGGGCGGATTCAGGGGTGAAACGCCTGAAATCGCCCTCGATTCCGTGAGCGGCGGACCTTGAATGACTGCTTCCTGCCCGCCCCACGGCCGCCGCCGCCCCCGAGGCCCGGCGCGCCCGTCGTCCGCCACCCCCGGGGGAGTCGCATGGCCCGTGTACCCACCCTTGCCCGCCGCCGCGCGAGCGTCCTCGCGGCGGCCGTGTCGGCGGTCCTCGCCCTCACCGGTCCCGCGACCGCCGCGGCCAAGCCGCCCAAGGGCCACGACGTGTCGTCGCACCAGCGGAAGGTGAACTGGCCGGACGCGCGGAAGAAGGGCGCGCGGTTCGTCTACGTCAAGGCGACCGAGTCCACCGGCTACCGCAACCCCTACTTCGCCGGCCAGTACTCCGGCGCCCGCAAGGCGGGGCTGATCCGGGGCGCGTACCACTTCGCCCTCCCGGACCGGTCCTCCGGCGCCAAGCAGGCCGCCCACTTCGCGCGGCACAACGGCGGCTGGCGGGCGGACGGCTGGACGCTGCCGCCGGCGCTCGACATCGAGTACAACCCGTACAACGCGAAGCGCAAGTGCTACGGGCTGAGCAAGAAGGGCATGGTCGCCTGGATCCGTTCGTTCAGCGACGAGACCCGGCGCCGGACGGGCCGCCGCCCCGTGATCTACACGACGACCCAGTGGTGGAAGCTGTGCACCGGCAACAGCCGCGCCTTCTCCAAGGACCACCCGCTGTGGATCGCCCGGCACGGCACCGCCCGGCCGGGGGCGCTGCCCGGCGGCTGGCGGTACTGGACGTTCTGGCAGTACCGCGTGAAGGGCGCGCTGCCGGGTGACCAGGATCTCTTCAACGGCACCCTGGACCGGCTGCGGATCTTCGCGCGGGCCCGGTAGCCAAGGGGCGCCCGGCACGCCGGGGCGGAACCAGACGCGGGCATGGCGTTACCGACACCACCATGCCCGTCTCAGTTCATCTTCCGTTCACTCAGGTTGCCTACGTTCATCCAGCCAACGACCTCGAACGATTGCCTGGGTAAATGGAAAGCTTCTCGCTGATCCTCGCGATTGTGGTGGTAACCGCACTCGCGTTCGATTTCACGAACGGTTTCCACGACACCGCGAACGCGATGGCCACCACCATCTCCACAGGCGCCCTGAAGCCCAAGATCGCGGTGACCATGTCCGCCGCCCTCAATCTTGTGGGCGCCTTCCTCTCCGTGGAGGTCGCGAACACGATCTCCAAGGGTCTCGTCGACGAGACCGGCATCCGTCCCGAGGTCATCTTCGCCGCCCTGGTCGGCGCGATCCTCTGGAACCTGCTGACGTGGCTGGTGGGCCTGCCCTCCAGTTCCTCGCACGCGCTGATGGGCGGCCTGGTCGGCGCCACCGTCGCCTCCGCCGGCTTCGACGCCGTCCACGGCGGCGTCCTGGTCACCAAGGTGCTGCTGCCGGCCGTCGCCGCGCCGGTCGTGGCGGGCCTCGCCGCGTTCCTGGCCACCCGGCTCTCCTACGGCGTCGGCGGCACCGGCGACAACGACTCCACGCGCAAGGGCTACCGCGTCGGCCAGATCGCCTCCGCCGGCCTCGTCTCCCTCGCGCACGGCACCAACGACGCCCAGAAGACGATGGGCATCATCACCCTCGCGCTGATCGCGGGCGGCTCCCTCGCCCCCGGCTCCAACCCTCCCACCTGGGTGATCCTCTCCGCCGGCCTGGCCATCGCGCTCGGCACCTACATCGGCGGCTGGCGCATCATCCGCACCATGGGCAAGGGCCTGACCGACCTGGAGCCGCGCCAGGGCTTCGCCGCCCAGACCGGCGCCGCGACCGCCATCCTGGCCTCCTCCCACCTCGGCTTCTCCCTCTCCACCACCCATGTCGTCTCCGGCTCGGTGATGGGCGCGGGCCTCGGCCGCAAGGGCGGCGTGGTCCGCTGGTCCACCGCGACCCGCATGGCCGTCGCCTGGGTGCTCACCCTGCCGGCCGCCGCCCTGGTCGGCGCGGGTGCCGAGGCCGTCACCGGCCTCGGTGACGGGGGCACCGCCGCCGTCGCCGTCTTCCTGGTCGCCGCGAGCGCCGCGATCTGGAAGATCTCCCGCCGCGAGGTCGTCGACCACACCAACGTGGTCGAGGAGACCGGCGAGCCGGCCGGTGTCGTCACGGCCGCCATCGCCGCGGTGGCCCCGCCGCCCGCCGGGCCGGTCGCCGACGGCCTGACGGTCCCGGCCGCCGGGGAACTGACGACCGCCGGCCTGACGACCGCCGATCTGACAACCGCCGGTCTGACAACCGCCGGTCTGACGGCCACGATCCCCGCCCCGGCCGCCGAACCGGCCCCCGCCGCCCCGCCGGCCGCCACGGTCTGACCCGCCCGCACGGTTACTGAAGGAAGCATCCCCATGAAGATCGACTGGGCGGCCCTCGGCTCCGTTCTGGGTGTCAGCGTCGCGTTCACGGTGGGCCTGGTGGCCCTGTTCACCCTCGGCATCAACGGGCTGTCCCGCCGCGAGCGGGCCACGGCCCAGGGCGGCTCCGCCGCGCTCGCCGTCACCGGCGCGTACGTCTGCTTCGCGGCCTGCGCGGCGGCCGTGGCCTACGGCATCTACCTGATCGTGGGCAAGGGCTGACCGCCCGCCCCTGACCGCCCGCCCCTGATCCCCGCCCACGCCCCGCGGCCGGCCCACCAGCCCGGCCGCGGGGCGGACGCGTGTCCGCCCGGTGCCCCGGCGATGTGGGCCTCAGCACAGTCGGGCACCCCAGGTCAAAGGCAAGTTGACGGCCCTTCCGGACACGTGGTGGACTGCCCGGGCCATGTACGGCGGCAGCAGAGGAAGCCGGTGCGAATCCGGCGCGGTCCCGCCACTGTCACCGGGGAAGAACCCCCGGGAGCCAGGAACTCTCGCCGCCGGAATCCGTCGAACCAGGGCGTGGACACCCTGAGTGAGGACATGAATCGCCATGCTCGGCTGCCGAAGGACCCGTACCAGGAACGCCCCTGTGCCCACGGCCGGCTGAGCCGATGGGTGCCGACCGCACATACGCGTACGGCGCCGCCGCCGGCGTCCTCGGCGATCTGCTCCTCGGCGATCCCCGCCGCGGACACCCGGTCGCCGCGTTCGGCCGCGCGGCCACGGCCGTGGAAGGCGCGTTGTGGCACGACCACCGCGGCTGGGGCGCCGTGCACACCGCCGTATGCGCCGGTGGCTCCGTCGCACTCGGGGCGCTGGCCGCACGCGCCGTACGCCCCTCCCGTACCGCCTCCGTCGCGCTGACCGCCGCCGCCACCTGGGCCGTCATCGGCGGCACCTCGCTCGCCCGCGAGGCCGACGCGATCGGGCGCGCCCTGGCGGCGGGGGACGTCGAGGCCGCCCGCGCCCGGCTGCCCCACCTGTGCGGCCGGGACCCGCAGGCGCTGGACGCGGACGGGATGGCCCGGGCCGTGGTCGAGTCGGTCGCCGAGAACACCTCCGACGCCGTGGTCGGCGCCCTGGTGTGGGGAGCCGTGGCCGGGGTGCCGGGGCTGCTCGGGTTCCGCGCCGTCAACACCCTGGACGCCATGGTGGGCCACAAGTCGCCCCGCCACCGCCGCTACGGCTGGGCCTCCGCCCGCCTCGACGACGTCGCCGGCTGGCCGGGCGCCCGGCTCACCGCCGTCCTCGCCACCGTCGCCGGACCCGACCCGCGCGGCGCCCTGCGCGCCTGGAGGGCCGACGCCCGCAAGCACCCGAGCCCCAACGCCGGCCCCGTGGAGGCCGCGTTCGCGGGCGCCCTCGGCGTCCGGCTGGGCGGGACGCTCTCCTACGGCGGCCGGGTCGAACACCGGCCCGTACTCAACGGCGGCACCGGACGCCCGGTCCGGATCACCGACATCGACCGGGCCGTACGGCTCTCCCGCCGCGTCGGCCTGCTCGCCCTCGGCACCACGCTCGCCGCGCGCGCACTCCTGAAAGGACGTGGGAAGTGAACGGTGGCCTCCTCGTGGCCGGCACCACCTCGGACGCCGGCAAGAGCGTCGTGACGGCCGGGATCTGCCGGTGGCTGGTCCGCCAGGGCGTGAAGGCGGCGCCGTTCAAGGCGCAGAACATGTCCCTGAACTCGTTCGTGACCCGGGAGGGCGCGGAGATCGGCCGGGCCCAGGCGATGCAGGCCCAGGCCTGCCGGATCGAGCCGACCGCGCTGATGAACCCGGTGCTGCTCAAGCCCGGCGGCGAGCAGAGCAGCCAGGTCGTGCTGCTCGGCAAGCCGGTGGGCGAGCTGAGCGCGCGCGGCTACCACGGCGGGCGCCAGCAGCGGCTGCTGGGTACGGTGCTCGACTGCCTGGCCGAACTGCGGGGCACGTACGACGCGGTGATCTGCGAGGGGGCGGGCAGCCCGGCCGAGATCAACCTGCGGCGGACCGACATCGTCAACATGGGCATCGCGCGGGGCGCGCGGCTGCCCGTGCTGGTGGTCGGCGACATCGACCGCGGAGGCGTCTTCGCGTCCTTCTTCGGCACGGTCGCCCTGCTCTCGCCCGAGGACCAGGAACTCGTCGCCGGATTCCTCGTGAACAAGTTCCGCGGTGACGTCAGCCTGCTCGAACCCGGCCTGGACATGCTCCACGGCCTCACCGGGCGGCGCGCCTACGGCGTGCTGCCCTTCCGGCACGGGCTCGGCATCGACGAGGAGGACGGACTGCGCGTCTCCCTGCGCGGCACCGTACGGGAGTCCGCCGTCACTCCCCCGGTCGGCGAGGACGTGCTCCGGGTCGCCGTGTGCGCGATCCCTCTCATGTCCAACTTCACCGACGTGGACGCGCTGGCCGCCGAACCCGGCGTCGTCGTGCGGTTCGTGGACCGCCCGGAGGAACTGGCCGACGCCGACCTCGTGGTGATCCCGGGCACCCGCGGCACCGTACGGGCACTGGAGTGGCTGCGGGAGCGCGGACTGGCGGACGCACTCGTCCGCCGGGCCGCCGAACACCGCCCCGTCCTCGGCATCTGCGGCGGCTTCCAGCTCCTCGGCGAGCACATCGAGGACGAGGTCGAGAGCCGGCGCGGCCACGTCGACGGGCTCGGCATCCTGCCCGTGCGCGTGCGCTTCGCCCGCGAGAAGACCCTCACCCGGCCCACCGGACAGGCCCTCGGCGAACGGGTCGACGGCTACGAGATCCACCACGGCGTGGCCACGGTCGAGGGCGGCGACCCCTTCCTGGACGGCTGCCGCGTCGGCCAGACCTGGGGCACCCACTGGCACGGCTCCCTGGAGTCGGACGGCTTCCGGCGGGCCTTCCTGCGCGAGGTGGCCGCCGCCGCGGGCCGCCGCTTCGTGCCCGCGCCGAACACCTCCTTCGCCGCGCTGCGCGAGGAACAGCTCGACCGGCTCGGCGACCTGATCGAACAGCACGCGGACACGGACGCGCTGTGGCGGCTCATCGAGTCCGGCGCGCCGCAAGGACTGCCCTTCATCCCACCGGGAGCGCCCGCATGAGCACAGTGTTGTTGTTGTCGACCGCCGACACGGATCTGCTGGCGGCCCGGGCCTCCGGCGCCGGCTACCGCATCGGCAACCCCACCCGGGTCGACGTCGCCGAGGAGCTGCCCGCCCTGATCGAGGGCGCGGACCTCGCCGTCGTACGGCTGCTCGGCGGCAAACGGGCCTGGGAGGACGGGCTGGCCGCGCTGAAGGCGTCCGGCATCCCGACCGTGCTGCTGGGCGGCGAGGCCGTACCGGACGCCGAGCTGATGGCCGAGTCCTCGGTGCCCGCCGGTGTGGTCGCGGAGGCGCTGAAGTACCTGGTCGAGGGCGGCCCCGCGAACCTGCTGGAGCTGTCCCGGTTCCTGTCGGACACCGTGCTGCTGACCGGTGAGGGCTTCGAGGAGCCGCGCCGCATGCCCGAGTTCGGCGTGCACGGCGCCTACGAGGTCCGAGGCGACCGCCCGACCGTGGGCGTGCTGTTCTACCGGGCGCACGAACTGAGCGGCAACACCGCCTTCGTGGACACCTTGTGCCAGGCGATCGAGGCGGCCGGCGCCGACGCCCTGCCCGTGTACTGCGGTTCGCTGCGCGGCGCCGACCCCTCGCTGTACGAGCTGCTGGGCCGGGCCGACGCCCTCGTGGCCACCGTCCTCGCGGCCGGCGGCACCCACGCCTCCCAGGCCTCCGCCGGCGGCGACGAGGAAGCCTGGGACATCGGCGCGCTCGCCGACCTGGACGTCCCCGTCCTGCAAGGACTGTGCCTCACCTCCTCGCGCGCCGCGTGGGAGGAGTCCGACGCCGCCCTGTCCCCCATGGACGCGGCGATGCAGGTCGCCATCCCCGAGTTCGACGGCCGGCTGATCACCGTCCCGTTCTCCTTCAAGGAGCAGGGCCCCGACGAGGTCCCGGTGTACGTCGCCGACCCCGAGCGGGCCGCCCGGGTCGCCGGGATCGCCGTCCGGCACGCCCGGCTGAAGCACAAGCCGAACGCCGACAAGAAGGTCGCGCTCGTCTTCACCGCCTACCCGACCAAGCACTCCCGGGTCGGCAACGCGGTGGGCCTGGACACCCCCGCGTCGGCCGTCCGGGTCCTCGACGCGCTCCGGGACGCCGGCTACTCGCTGACCGAATACCCGGACGGCGGCGACGAGTTGATCCACCGGCTCATCGAGGCCGGCGGCCACGACGTGGAGTGGCTGACCGAGGAGCAGCTGGCCGCCGCGCCCGCGCGGGTGCCGCTCGCCGACTACCGAGCCTGGTTCGACAAGCTCGACCCCGGGCTGCGGGACGCCATGACCGAGGCGTGGGGCGAGCCGCCGGGCAGTCTCTACGTGGACGGCGACGACATCGTGCTGGCCTGTCTCCAGTACGGCAACGTCGTCGTCATGATCCAGCCGCCGCGCGGCTTCGGCGAGAACCCGATCGCGATCTACCACGACCCCGACATGCCGCCCTCCCACCACTACATGGCGGCCTACCGCTGGCTGGAGAACAGCTTCGGCGCCGACGCGATCGTGCACATGGGCAAGCACGGCACCATGGAGTGGCTGCCGGGCAAGGGCCTCGGGCTCTCGCGCGGCTGCGCCCCGGACGCCGTGCTCGGCGAACTCCCGCTGATCTACCCGTTCATCGTCAACGACCCCGGCGAGGGCACCCAGGCCAAGCGGCGCGGGCACGCCACCGTGGTCGACCACCTGGTGCCGCCGATGGCCCGCGCCGACACCTACGGTGACCTGGCCAAGCTGGAGCAGCTGCTGGACGAGTACGCGCTCGTCTCCGACCTGGACCCGGCGAAGGCCCCGGCCGTGCGCGCGCAGATCTGGACGCTGGTCAAGGCGGCCGAGCTGCACCACGACCTGCACGTGGACGAGCAGCCGGACGACGACGCGTTCGACGAGTTCGTCATGCACATCGACGGCTACCTGTGCGAGATCAAGGACGTGCAGATCCGCGACGGCCTGCACATCCTGGGCGGCGGCCCGGTCGGCGAGGCGCGCGTCAACCTCGTCCTCGCGGTGCTGCGCGCCTCCCAGGTGTGGGGCGGGCAGGCCAACGCCCTGCCCGGCCTGCGGGCCTCGCTCGCGGCCCACTTCGGGCTGGTGGAGAAGGAGTTGCTGGCCGAGCCGGGCGCCCCGGTGAAGGTGCCGGTGGAGCTGACGGACCTGGTGGAGGGCCCGGCCCGGTCGGCCGCCGACGCCATCGACCTGCTGGAGCAGCTGTGCCGGCGGATCGCCGAGGGCATGGAGGCCCGGGCGTGGGACCGTGCGGTGGTCCCGGCCGTCCTGCGGGGCGTGCTCGGTGCCGAACTGCCCGAGGCGGTCGCGGTGCTGGAGTTCGCGTGCGACGAGGTCGTGCCGCGGCTGGCACGCACCACCGACGAGATCGGGCACATCCTCCGGGCCCTGAACGGCGGTTACGTCCCGGCCGGACCGTCCGGATCGCCGACGCGCGGCCTGGTGAACGTCCTGCCGACGGGCCGCAACTTCTACTCCGTCGACCCCAAGGCCATCCCCTCCCGGCTGAGCTGGGAGGTCGGGCAGTCGCTCGCGGACTCGCTGGTGCAGCGGTACCTGAGCGACACCGGGGAGTACCCGAAGTCCGTGGGCCTCACGGTGTGGGGCACCTCCGCGATGCGCACCCAGGGCGACGACATCGCCGAGATCCTGGCCCTGCTGGGCTGCCGCCCGGTGTGGGACGAGGCCTCCCGCCGGGTGACCGGCTTCGAGGTGATCCCCCTCGCCGAACTGGGGCGGCCCCGCATCGACGTCACGGTCCGCATCTCCGGGTTCTTCCGGGACGCGTTCCCGCACGTGGTCGGGCTGATCGACGACGCGGTCCGGACGGTGGCGGAGCTGGACGAGCCGGCCGAGTCCAACTACGTGCGGGCGCACGTGGAGGAGGACACGGCCGACCACGGCGACCGCCGGCGCGCCACGGCCCGTATCTTCGGCTCCAAGCCGGGCGCCTACGGCGCGGGCCTGCTGCCGCTGATCGACGCCCGCAACTGGCGCTCCGACGCCGACCTCGCCGAGGTGTACGCGGTGTGGGGCGGCTACGCCTACGGGCGGGGGCTCGACGGGCGGGCGGCGCGCGGGGACATGGAGACGGCGTTCAAGCGGATCGCGGTGGCGGCGAAGAACGTCGACACGCGTGAGCATGACCTGGTCGACGCCGACGACTACTTCCAGTACCACGGCGGCATGGTCGCCATGGTCCGGCACCTGACGGGCGCCAACCCCGAGGCGTACGTGGGCGATTCGGCGACGCCGGACCAGGTGAAGACGCGGACGCTGGGCGAGGAGACGCACCGGGTGTTCCGTGCGCGGGTGGTCAATCCCCGGTGGATGGCGGCCATGCGCCGGCACGGGTACAAGGGCGCCTTCGAGATGGCGGCGACCGTGGACTACCTGTTCGGGTACGACGCCACGGCGGGCGTGGTGGACGACTGGATGTACGAGAAGCTGAGCGCGGAGTACGTCTTCGACCCGGAGAACCGGGAGTTCATGAAGCGCTCGAACCCGTGGGCCTTGAGAGGCATCACCGAACGCTTGCTGGAGGCGGCGGACCGGGGGCTGTGGGCGGAGCCGGACGCGGACACGCTGGAGCGGCTGCGTGCCACGTACCTGGAGCTGGAAGGCGACTTGGAGGGCGACCAGTGACAACCCCGTTCCCTTTCACGGCCGTTGTCGGCCAGGACGATCTGCGGCTCGCGCTGCTGCTGAACGCCGTGTCACCGGCGGTCGGGGGCGTCTTGGTGCGCGGGGAGAAAGGCACCGCGAAGTCGACGGCCGTACGAGCGCTGTCGGCGCTGTTGCCTGCGGTCGCCGTGGTCCCCGGGTGCCGGTTCTCCTGTGACCCGGCCTCCCCGGACCCTGAGTGCCCGGACGGGCCGCACGAGGCCGGTGGCGGGACCGAGCGGCCCGCGCGGATGGTCGAGCTGCCCGTCGGTGCCTCCGAGGACCGGCTGGTCGGTGCCCTGGACATCGAGCGGGCGCTCGCGGAGGGCGTGAAGGCCTTCGAGCCGGGGCTGCTGGCCGACGCGCACCGGGGCATCCTCTACGTCGACGAGGTGAACCTGCTCCACGACCACCTGGTCGACCTGCTGCTGGACGCGGCGGCGATGGGTGCCTCGTACGTGGAGCGCGAGGGTGTGTCCGTGCGGCATGCCGCGAAGTTCCTGCTCGTCGGCACCATGAACCCGGAAGAGGGCGAGCTGCGGCCGCAGCTGCTGGACCGGTTCGGGCTCACCGTGGAGGTCGCCGCCTCGCGGGAGCCGGACCAGCGGGTGGAGGTCGTACGGCGGCGCCTCGCCTACGACGACGACCCCGCCGCCTTCGCCGCCCGGTGGGCGCAGGAAGAGGCCGCCGTACGGCAGCGGATCGTCGCCGCGCGGGAGTTGCTGCCGCAGGTGCGGCTCGGCGACGGGGCGCTGCGGCAGATCGCGGCGACTTGCGCCGCCTTCGAGGTGGACGGCATGCGCGCCGACATCGTGATGGCGCGGACCGCGACCGCGCTGGCCGCGTGGGCCGGGCGGACGGACGTACTCGCCGAGGATGTGCGGCAGGCAGCGCTGCTCGCGCTGCCGCACCGGCGGCGGCGGAACCCCTTCGACGCGCCGGGCCTGGACGAGGACAAGCTGGACGAGACGCTGGAGCAGTACTCCGGGGACGACGGCGACGACGAGCCGGACCCCGACGGCCCCGGGGGCGGCGGTGGGCAGCCGGCGCCGGACAGCGGTCCGCAGGGTGACGGCGGCGAGGCCGCGCGGCCGGAGGCCGGTGAGGGTGGGCAGCCGCAGGCGTCCGGCGCGGGCGAGCAGTCGGCCGTACGGGCCACCGAACCCTTCCGCACCAAGGTGCTGAGCGTCCCCGGTATCGGGGAGGGTGCCGCCGGGCGGCGCTCGCGGGCGCGGACCGAGCACGGGCGCACCACCGGGGCGCGCCGGCCGCAGGGGACGCTGACCAAGCTGCATCTGGCGGCCACCGTGCAGGCCGCCGCGCCGTATCAGCGGGCGCGGGGGCGGTCCGGACCGGGGCTGGTGATCCGCCGGGACGATCTGCGGCAGGCGAGCCGGGAGGGGCGTGAGGGCAACCTCGTTCTCTTCGTGGTCGACGCCTCCGGGTCGATGGCCGCGCGGCAGCGGATGAGTGCCGTGAAGGGTGCCGTGGTGTCGTTGCTGCTGGACGCCTACCAGCGGCGGGACAAGGTGGGGCTGGTGACGTTCCGGGGGTCGGCGGCCGAGGTCGCGCTGCCGCCGACGTCCTCCGTGGACGCCGCCGCCGCGCGGCTGGAGTCGCTGCCGACCGGTGGCCGTACGCCGCTGGCGGCCGGGCTGCTCAAGGCGCACGAGGTGCTGCGCGTGGAGCGGCTGCGGGACCCGGCGCGGCGAGCGCTGGTGGTCGTGGTGACGGACGGGCGGGCCACGGGCGGTCCGGAGCCTGTGCTGCTCGCGTCCAGGGCCGCCGGGCTGTTCGCGGCCGAGGGTGTCGCCTCGGTGGTCGTGGACTGTGAGTCGGGGCCGGTGCGGCTCGGGCTCGCCGGGCGGCTCGCCGCCGATCTCGGCGGTACCGCGGTGACGCTGGACGAGCTGCGGGCGGACTCGATCGCCGGGCTGGTGAAGGGTATTCAGGGCAGGAGGGCCGCGTAGTGCCGCAGGGACAGCCGAGCGTCGTACCGGACGACGGTCTGACGACGCGTCAGCGGCGGAACCGTCCGCTGGTCGTCGTGCACACGGGCGTCGGGAAGGGCAAGTCCACCGCCGCGTTCGGGCTCGCGCTGCGCGCCTGGAACCAGGGGTGGCCCATCGGGGTGTTCCAGTTCGTCAAGTCGGCGAAGTGGAAGGTCGGCGAGGAGAACGCGTTGCGCGTGCTCGGTGCCTCCGGTGAGGGCGGCACGGTGGCCTGGCACAAGATGGGTGAGGGCTGGTCGTGGGTCCAGCGCGATGCCCAGATGGACAACGAGGAGAAGGCCCGGGAGGGCTGGGAGCAGGTCAAGCGGGACCTGGCCGCCGAGACGTACCGGCTGTACGTGTTGGACGAGTTCGCGTACCCGATGCACTGGGGGTGGGTGGACACCGCCGAGGTGATCGAGGTGCTGCGCGGCCGGCCCGGTACCCAGCACGTGGTGATCACCGGGCGGAACGCGCCCCGGGAGCTGGTGGACTTCGCCGATCTCGTGACCGACATGTCCAAGGTCAAGCACCCCATGGACGTGGGGCAGAAGGGCCAGAAGGGCATCGAGTGGTGACATCGTCGGTGCCTCGGCTGGTCGTCGCCGCGCCCTCGTCGGGCAGCGGGAAGACCACCGTGGCCACGGGGCTGATGGCCGCGTTCGCCGCGCGGGGGCTCGCCGTGTCCCCGCACAAGGTCGGGCCGGACTACATCGACCCGGGGTACCACGCCCTGGCGACCGGGCGTACGGGGCGCAACCTGGACGCGTACCTGTGCGGGCCGGAGCTGGTCGCTCCGCTGTTCCTGCACGGGGCGCGGGGGTGCGACCTGGCCGTGGTCGAGGGCGTGATGGGGCTGTACGACGGGGCGGCCGGGCAGGGCGAGCTGGCGTCCACCGCGCACGTGGCCAAGCTGCTGCGGGCCCCGGTGGTGCTGGTGGTCGACGCGTCCTCGCAGTCGCGGTCGGTGGCGGCGCTGGTGCACGGGTTCGCCTCGTGGGATCCGGAGGTGCGGGTCGGGGGCGTGATCCTGAACAAGGTCGGGTCAGACCGGCACGAGGAGTTGCTCAGGGAGGCGCTGGACTCGGCCGGGGTGCCCGTCCTGGGTGTGCTGCGGCGCGTTCCCCGGGTGGACACTCCGTCCCGGCACCTGGGGCTGGTGCCGGTCGCCGAGCGGCGGGGCGACGCGGTGGACGCGGTCGCGGCGATGGCGGCGCAGGTCGAGCGGGGATGCGATCTCGATGCTCTGTCGCGGCTGGCGAGCAGTGCGGGACCGCTGCCGGACGTGCCCTGGGAAGCGCCCGTCAGTGCGCCGGAGAAGCGTGCGGTGGTCGCCGTGGCCGGCGGTCCCGCCTTCACCTTCTCCTATGCCGAGCACGCCGAACTGCTCGCCGCGGCCGGAGCCGAGGTCGTCACGTTCGATCCGCTCCGGGACGAGCGGCTCCCGGAAGGCACCGCCGGGCTGGTCGTCGGCGGTGGTTTCCCCGAGGTGTACGCCGCCGAGCTGTCCGCCAACGAACCGCTGCGCGAGGCGGTTGCCGAACTGGCCCTCTCCGGGGCTCCCGTGGCCGCCGAGTGCGCCGGACTGCTCTATCTGTGCCGGGAGTTGGACGGGAAGCCGATGTGCGGTGTGCTGGACGCCACCGCGCGGATGAGTGAGCGGCTGACGCTCGGCTACCGGGACGCCGTGGCCGTCGGCGACAGCGTGCTGGCGGTGGCCGGGACGCGGCTGCGGGGGCACGAGTTCCACCGCACGGTCGTGGAGCCGGGCGCCGGTGCCGCTCCCGCCTGGGGGATCACGGCCCCGGTCCGGCGGGTCGAAGGTTTCGTGCAGCGGGGTGTGCACGCGAGTTATCTGCACACGCACTGGGCGTCCGAGCCCGGTGTCGCCCGTCGGTTCGTGGAGAGGTGCCGGACGTCATGAGCAGCAGGCTGGTCGGAGTCGGAGTCGGTCCCGGTGACCCGGAGCTGGTGACCGTCAAGGGGGTCAACGCGCTGCGGGAGGCGGATGTCGTCGTCGTGCCCGTCATGGACACCGGGGAGCGGGGGCGGGCCGAGGCGACCGTGGCGCACTATGTGCCCGCGGAGAAGATCGTCCGGGTGGTGTTCGCGCTGAACGAGCGGACGGACCGGGCGCGCCGGGAGGCTGCCTGGGACGCGGCCGGGCGGCGGGTGGCCGCGCTGCTGGAGGCGCACGCGTGCGTCGCGTTCGCCACCATCGGTGACCCGAACGTGTACTCGACGTTCACCTATCTGGCGCAGACCCTGATGGAGCTGGTGCCGGGTGTGGTCGTGGAGACGGTGCCGGGGATCACCGCGATGCAGGATCTGGCGGCGCGGTCGGGGGCGGTGCTGACGGAGGGCACGGAGCCGTTGACCCTGGTGCCGGTGACGGCCGGGGCGGCCGTGCTGAAGGAGGCGCTGGCCGGGCCGGGCACGGTGGTGGCGTACAAGTTCGGGCGGCAGGCGGGCGAGGTCGCCGAGGCGCTGAAGGAGACCGGGCGGCTCGCGGACGCCGTGTGGGGTTCGGCGCTGGGGCTGCCGGAGGAGTCGGTGCGGCCGGCCGCCGAGCTGGACGGGTCGCCGTTGCCGTACCTGTCGACGCTGATCGCGCCCCCGCGGCGGGACGGCGGCCGGGGCGGGAAGCTGTGAGACCGTCCGGGTCATCCGGTGACGCCCACCACCAGCCAGATGAACGCGGCGCCCGCGACCGTGCACAGCAGGGTGGAGCGGGCGGGGTGTTCGTGGTGGGCCTCGGGGAGGATCTCGGCCGCGGCGAGGTAGAGCAGGACCCCGCCGAACAGGCCGAGATAGCCGCCGAGGACGTCCTCCGGAATGGTGAGGAACGCGGACGCGGCGGCTCCGGCGACGGGTGCGACGGCGTCCGCGAAGAGCATGGCGAGGGCCTTGCGGCGGGCGTTGCCGTACAGCCGGGTGAGGGTGAAGGTGTTGAAGCCGTCCGCGAAGTCGTGGGCGATGACGGCGAGCGCGACGGCGGTGCCCATGCCGCCGCCCACCTGGAAGGACGCGCCGATCGCCACGCCGTCCATGAGGCTGTGCCCCACCATCGCCGCCGCCGCGGTCAGGCCCACCTCGGGGCTGTGCCGGCGGTGTCCGGTCCCCTCGTGTCCGGTCCCCTCGTGTCCGGTCCCCTCGTGTCCGGCCTCGTCGTGTCCGGCCGGCCCGTGTCGCCCGGCCCCGTTCTCGACCGCCCCGTGCGCGGCGCGGCGGGCCGCCAGCAGGCGTTCCCCCAGATGGGCGAGGAGGAAGCCGGCCACGAACAGCAGCAGCGCGGCCGGGACGCCGTGGATCTCGTGGTCCGCCGCCCGCAGGGCCTCGGGCAGCAGGTCCAGGCCGACCACGCCGAGCATCAGCCCGCCGGCCAGGCCCAGCACCAGATGGCGGCGGTCGGTCACGCGCTGTGCCGTCCAGCCGCCGGCCAGCGTCATCAGGAACGCGCCGAGCGCGACGAAGACCGCCATACGCCCTTGCTATCGGATCCACCCGTGTTCCCGCACGTCCGACGGCATTCACCGCAGTACTCGTAGGAGAGGACCTATTCCCATGGCCGATGCCACCACCGGCAAGGTGACCTTCGTCGGTGCCGGCCCCGGCGCCGCCGATCTGCTGACGTTCCGGGCCGCGCGGGCCATCGCCGAGGCCGATGTCGTGATCTGGGCCGCGAGCCTGGTCCAGGCGGAGGTCCTCGACCACGCGCGGGAGGGTGCGGAGATCCTGGACTCGGCGGCCATGTCGCTGGAGGACGTCGTCGCGGTGTACCGACGTGCGTTCGAGGAGGGGCTGAGGGTGGCCCGGATCCACTCCGGCGACCCGGCGCTGTGGGGCGGCACGCAGGAGCAGCTGGACCGCTGCCGGGAGATCGGCATCGCGACCGAGGTCGTCCCGGGCGTGTCCGCGTTCTCGGCGGTGGCCGCGCTCGCGCAGCGGGAGCTGACGATCCCGGAGGTCGCGCAGTCCGTGGTGCTGACCCGGCTGGGCGGCGGCAAGACGCCGATGCCGCCCGGCGAGGAGGTGCGCGAGTTCGCCCGGCACGGCACCACCATGGCGGTCTTCCTGTCGGCGGCGCGCAGCGGGCAGCTGGTGCGGGAGCTGCTGGAGGGCGGCTATCCGACGTCCACCCCGGTCGTGGTGGCGTACCAGGCGACCTGGCCGGAGGAGCTGATCGTGCGGTGCACGATCGAAACGCTGGAGGAGACGGTCAAGGAGCACAAGCTCTGGAAGCACACGCTGTTCCTGGTCGGTCCGGCGCTGGACGCGCACGGCACCCGCTCGCACCTGTACCACCCGGGGCACTTCCACGGCTACCGCAAGGCGGACCCCGAGGCCCGGCGGGCCCTGCGGGAGCAGAGGGCGAAGAGTTGATCACGGTCGTCGGTACGGGGACCGGAGCGCCGGTTCCCCCGGACGTGCTCGCCGGGGCCGCGCTGGTGGTCGGCGGGCGGCGGCACCTGGACGCCGCAGCGCTGCCCGGGGGTGCGGAGCGGGTGGTGCTCGGGCCGCTGGCGCCCGCGCTGGACACCGTCGCGGAGTACGTCGGCAAGGAGCTGCCGGTCGTGGTGCTGGCCTCCGGGGACCCGGGGTTCTTCGGGATCGTGCGGGCGCTGGCCGAGCGGTTCGGTGCCGGGCTGCTGGACGTGCGGCCGGGGGTGTCGTCGGTGGCGACGGCGTTCGCCCGGATCGGGCTGCCCTGGGACGACGCGGTCGTGGTGAGCGCGCACGGCCGGGAGCTGCGGACGGCGGTGAACGTGTGCCGGGCGCGGCCGAAGGTGGCGGTGCTGACCGGGCCGGGGGCCGGGCCGGCCGAGCTGGGCGCGGCGCTGCCCGGGGACCGGGTGCTGGTCGTGGCGAGCTCCCTCGGCGACCCGGAGCGCGAGCGCGTGGAGCGGGTGACGGCGGCCGAGGCGGCGGTCCGGGACTGGGGCACGGCGGTGAGCGTGGTGCTGTGCCTGGACGAGGCGCGGGCGCTCGGCGCGGCCCGGACGGTCGCGGGGGTGCCCGGCGCGCCGGACCGGTGGGCGCTGGCGGAGGACGCGTTCGCGCACCGGGACTCGATGATCACCAAGTTCGAGGTGCGGGCGCTGGCGCTGGCCCGGCTGGGGCCGCGCCTGGGTGACCTGGTGTGGGACGTGGGTGCCGGATCGGGGTCGGTCGCCGTGGAGTGCGCGCGGCTCGGCGCGGCGGTCGTCGCCGTGGAGAAGGCGGCCGACGGGGCCGGGCGGATCCGGGCCAACGCGCGCGCCCACGGCGTGGCGGTGGACGTGGTGCACGGTGCGGCGCCCGGGGCGCTGGCGGGGCTGGCGGACGATCCGGACGCGGTGTTCGTCGGCGGCGGGGGCCGGGAGCTGCCGGAGGTGGTGGCCGCGTGTGCGCGGCGGGCGCGGCGGACGGTCGTCGTGGCGATGGCCGCGCTGGACCGGGTGCCGGCGGCGCGCGCGGCGCTGACGGAGGCCGGGTTCGCCTGCGACGGGGTGCTGCTCCAGTCCTCGCGGCTCGCGCCGCTGCCGGGGGATGTGACCCGGCTGGCGGCCACCAATCCGGTGTTTTTGCTGTGGGGCGTGAGAACCCCGGTGTCTAGTGAAGGAGTTGACCAGTGATCGGCCTGATTTCCGCCACCGCGGCGGGGGCGGCGGCGCGGGACCGGCTGGCCGCGGCCTGGCCGGACCGCACCCGGGTGTACGAGGGTCCCGTCAAGGAGGCGGTGCGAGCCGCGTTCGCCGAGTGCGAGCAGCTGGTGTGCTTCCTGGCGACGGGCGCGGTGGTACGGCTGCTGGCGCCGCTGCTGGCCGGCAAGGCGGCCGACCCGGGCGTGGTGTGCGTGGACGAGGGCGGCCGGTTCGCGGTGTCGCTGCTCGGCGGGCACGGCGGCGGCGCCAACGAACTGGCCCGCGAGGTCGGTGCGTTGCTGGGCGCGGAGCCGGTGGTGACGACCGCGACCGATGCCGCCGGGCTGCCGGGCCTGGACACGCTGGGGCTGCCGTACGAGGGTGCGGTGGCGGCGGTGTCCCGGGCGCTGCTGGACGGGGAGCCGGTCGCGCTGGCGGCGGAGGTGGCGTGGCCGCTGCCGCCGCTGCCCCTCGCGGCCGAGGGGGCGTACACGATCCGGGTCACCGACCGGGACGCCGTGCCGGGCGAGCGGGAGGTGCTGCTGCGGCCGCCGTCGCTGGTGGTCGGGGTCGGGGCGTCGAAGGGGGCGCCGGCCGAGGAGGTCGTCGGCCTGGTGGAGGGGGCGCTGCGGGAGGCGGGGCTCTCGGTCCGGTCGGTCGCCGAGCTGGCCACCGTGGACGCCAAGGCCGGGGAGCCGGGCATCGTGGCCGCCGCCGAGCGGTTCGGGGTGCCCCTGGTGACGTACTCCGCCGGGGACCTGGCGGAGGTGGAGGTCCCGAATCCGTCCGCCGCTCCGCTCGCCGCGGTCGGCACACCGTCGGTCGCCGAGGCCGCCGCCCTGCTGCGCGGCGGTGAACTCCTGGTGCCGAAGCGGAAGTCGGCGATGGCGACCTGCGCGGTGGTCCGGCGTCCGGCGCGCGGGCGGCTCGCGGTGGTAGGGCTCGGGCCGGGCGCCCGGGACCTGCTCACCCCGCGTGCGGCGGCGGAGCTGCGGCGGGCCTCGGTGCTGGTGGGGCTGGACCAGTACGTGGACCAGATCCGGGATCTGCTGCGGCCCGGTACCCGGGTGCTGGAGTCGGGGCTCGGCGCGGAGGAGGAGCGGGCCCGTACGGCGGTCGCCCAGGCCCGTGCGGGGCACGCGGTGGCGCTGATCGGCAGCGGGGACGCGGGCGTGTACGCCATGGCGTCCCCGACGCTCGCGGAGGCGTCGGACGACATCGACGTGGTCGGGGTGCCCGGGGTGACGGCCGCGCTGGCCGCGGGGGCGGTCCTGGGCGCGCCGCTGGGCCACGACCATGTGTCCATCAGCCTGTCCGACCTGCACACGCCGTGGGAGGTCATCGAGCGCCGGGTGCGGGCGGCGGCCGAGGCGGATCTCGTCGTCACCTTCTACAACCCGCGTTCCCGGGGCCGCGACTGGCAGTTGCCCAAGGCGCTGGCGATCCTCGCGGCGCACCGGGAGCCGGCGACGCCGGTCGGTGTCGTGCGCAACGCGTCCCGGCCGGACGAGTCGAGCCGGGTGACCACGCTGGCCGCGCTGGATCCGGCGACCGTCGACATGATGACCGTGGTCACCGTAGGCAACACGGCCACCCGGACCGTCGCGGGCCGCATGGTGACCCCGCGCGGCTACCGCTGGCAGGCGTCGCAGGAGGAGCCGAAGTGAACCGCGTCGTCCACCCGATCGAGCAGGAGTCCTACCGGCGGCTGCGTGCCCGCCTGGACACCTCGCACTTCCCGCCGCTGACCCGGGCGGTGGTGGAGCGGGTCGTCCACTCCGCCGCCGATCTCGAGTACGCGACCGATCTCGTCATGGACGAGGGCGAGCTGATGACGGCGCACGCCGCGCTGCACGCCGGTGCGCCGGTGGTCGTGGACGTCGAGATGGTGGCCGCCGGGATCACCCGGCGCGAGACCGTCTGCCGGCTCAGGGACGCCGTGGCCGGGCCGGGCCTGACCCGGTCGGCGCACGCGATCCGGCTGGCGTACGAGCAGGTCGGTCCCGGGGCCCTCTGGGTGATCGGCAACGCGCCGACCGCGCTGGAGGAGCTGCTGACCCTGGACGCCGAGCCGGCCCTCGTCATCGGGCTGCCCGTCGGCTTCGTCGGCGCGGTCGAGTCCAAGGCCGCACTGCGGGAGAGCGGACTGCCCGCCGTGAGCAACGTGTCCGAGAAGGGCGGGTCGGCGGTCGCGTCCGCCGCGCTCAACGCCCTGCTGTACCACCCCGTTCCAGACTCCGAGGAGACCTCGTGACCACCCCGCCCGCCCTGCTCATCGCCGGACACGGCACCCGTGACGACGCCGGTGCCGAGGCGTTCCGCGACTTCGTCCGGGAACTGGGGCGCCGCCACCCTGAACTGCCCGTCGCGGGCGGCTTCATCGAACTGTCCCCGCCGCCGCTCGGCGACGCCGTCACCGAGCTGGTCGAGCAGGGGGTGCGCCGGTTCGCCGCGGTGCCGCTGATGCTCGTGTCCGCCGGGCACGCCAAGGGCGACATCCCGGCCGCGCTGGCCCGCGAGAAGGAGCGGCACCCGGGCATCTCGTACACGTACGGCCGCCCGCTGGGCCCGCACCCGGCGCTGCTGAGCGTGCTGGAGCGGCGGCTGGAGGAGGTGCTGGACGGCGCGGACCGCGCGGACGTGACCGTGCTGCTGGTCGGGCGCGGTTCGACCGATCCCGACGCCAACGCGGAGGTGTTCAAGGCGGCGCGGCTGCTGTGGGAGGGCCGCGGGTACGCCGGGGTGGAGACGGCGTTCGTGTCGCTGGCGGCACCGGACGTGCCGAGCGGCCTGGACCGGTGCGCGGCGCTGGGCGCGCGGCGGATCGTCGTCCTGCCGTACTTCCTGTTCACCGGGATCCTGCCGGACCGGGTGCGGCAGCAGACCGGGGAGTGGGCCGCGGCGCACCCGGAGCTGGACGTGCGGTCGGCCGATGTCATCGGGCCCGAGCCGGAGCTGCTGGACCTGGTGATGGAGCGGTACGAGGAGGCCGTCAAGGGCGATCTGCGGATGAACTGCGACTCGTGCGTGTACCGGATCGCGCTGCCGGGGTTCGAGGACAAGGTGGGGCTGCCGCAGCAGCCGCACTTCCACCCGGACGACGACGGTCACCACCACGGGCACGGGCACCACCACGGGGGTCACTCGCACAGCCATGCGCACTGAGCCGAAGGGCGCCCCGGGGCCCGATCTGCGTCACCACGGGGACGCCGAAGTCCGGGACGGCGGTGCCGGGTTGGTGGACCTCGCCGTGAACGTCCGGGCGGACACTCCCCCGTCGTGGCTGCGGGAGGAGATCGCCGCCTCGCTGTCCTCCCTCGCGGCCTACCCGGACGGGCGGGCCGCGCGGGCGGCGGTGGCGGAGCGGCACGGGCTGCCGGTGGAGCGGGTGCTGCTGACGGCGGGGGCCGCGGAGGCGTTCGTGCTGCTGGCCCGGGCCCTGGAGGTGCGCCGGCCGGTGGTCGTGCATCCGCAGTTCACGGAGCCGGAGGCGGCGCTGCGGGACGCGGGGCACAGCGTGGACCGGGTGCTGCTGCGGGAGCGGGACGGGTTCCGGCTGGATCCGTCGGCCGTCCCGGAGGACGCCGACCTGGTGGTGATCGGCAACCCCACCAACCCGACGTCGGTCCTGCATCCGGCGCGGACGGTCGCCGAACTCGCCCGCCTCGGCCGGACGCTGGTGGTGGACGAGGCGTTCATGGACGCGGTACCGGGCGAGCGGGAGGCCCTGGCGGGCCGCACCGACATTCCCGGACTCGTCGTCCTGCGCAGCCTGACCAAGACCTGGGGCCTGGCCGGGCTGCGCATCGGCTACGTCCTCGCCTCCCCGGAGACCATCACCCGGCTGGAACGGGCCCAGCCCCTGTGGCCGGTGTCCACGCCGGCGCTGGCGGCGGCGCGGGCGTGCGTGACCCCGAGGGCGCTGGCGGAGGCGGGCCACGCGGCGCACCGCATCGCGGCGGACCGGGCGCACCTGGTGGCCGGGCTGCGTTCCCTCGCCTCCCGCGGTGTCCGGGTGACGGAGCCCGCTCAGGGGCCGTTCGTGCTGGTGCGGATGGAAGGGGCGGCCGGGGTACGGCGACGGCTGCGTGACCTCGGCCATGCGGTGCGGCGCGGGGACACGTTCCCCGGGCTCGGGGAGGACTGGGTGCGGATCGCCGTGCGGGACCGGGCGACGGTGAACGGGTTCCTGGAGGCGCTGTCGGCGGCACTGGCCGGTGGCGGCCGGGGGGGCTCGTCGGGCTGAGGCGAGCCGGTCACGAGATCGCCCTCAGCCGCGGGCGTTCCCCGGGCCGCTCCAGGTTCCGTGCCGTCTCGTCGTCGGCCGGCAGGAACACCACGAGCTGCTGGGCGTCCTCCGTGAGGTCCAGCGTCTCGCGGGTGAGCCGGAGTGCGGGTCCGGTGGGGTGGTTCAGCCGGAGCGTGCCCCGCCGGGGCACCACGTGCCGGTTCAGGCGGCGGGTGAACTCGGGGCCCGCCACGGGGGCCAGTTCGGCGGTCAGCCATTCCGCGTTCTCGGCGGACGGGCCGCGCCACAGGTCGAAGGTCTGCTCGTCGGCGACGGCGTCCCAGTCGGCGAAGAAGCTGCGGGCGCGCGGGTCGGTGAAGACGTACCGGGTGAGGTTCGGGGCGTCGCCGTCCAGCAGCCCGGTGCCGCCGGTCAGTGTCTCGAAACCGCTGGTGCGGGCGAGGATGTCGCCCAGCCGGTTCGTCACCACCGCGATGCCCGGCTCCAGCAGCCGCAGGGTCTGGCGGACCGAGGGACGGACGTCCCGGCGGGCCGGGGCCGGGCGGGTGCGGGCGGTGCACGCGCCGCCGGTGATCTTCGCGAGGTACCGCAGGTGGTCGCGTTCGGCCCGGTCGAGGCCGAGCGCGTCGGCGAGGGCGTTGACGACCGCCACCGACGGATTGCGGTCCCGGCCCTGTTCGATCCGGGTCAGGTACTCCACGCTGATCCCGGCCCGTGCGGCCAGGTCCACCCGGCGCAGGCCCGGCGACCGGCGCCGGCCCCGCTCCGGCAGCCCCAGCGTCTCCGGCTGGACGCTGTCGCGCCTGGCCCGGACGAAGTCCCCCAGTGGTGTCCCCATGCGGGGAGGATAGAGCGGCGTGCGCCGCGGGTGGAGGGCTCAGCGTGGCCCTGCGGGGGCCAGCCTGAGCCCGGCCTGGTCACCGGGTGCGGGGCGGCCCAGGGTGGTGGCCATGGAGAACACGACGCACCAGTTGCTGATCATCGTCGGAAGCGTCCGGGAGGGCCGGTTCGGGCCGGTCGTGGGCTCGTGGGTGGCCGGACAGGCCCGCGCCCACGGCGGGTTCGAGGTGGACGTCGTCGACCTGGCCGGCATCGACCTCCCGCTGGCGCTGCCCGCCGCCTCGCCGAAGCACGCCGGGGCCGACTACCCCCGGCCGGCCGGAATGGCCGCGCTCACCTCGGCCCTGGACGACGCCGACGCGATCGTCATCGTCACCCCGGAGTACAACCACAGCTACCCCGCTTCCCTCAAAGCGGCCATCGACTGGCACTTCACCCAGTGGACGGCGAAGCCGGTGGCCTTCGTCAGCTACGGCGGCGCGGCCGGCGGCCGGCACGCCGTGCTGCACCTGGAGAACGTGCTGACCGAACTCCACGCGGTGACCGTCCGCGACGGGCTGTCGTTTCCGGACTGCTTCACCGCCTGGCAGGACGGCCGCCCCCTCGACCCCGGGGCGCCCGGCTACGCCAAGACCCTGCTGGACCAGCTGTTCTGGTGGGCGAACACCCTCCGGGCGGGCCGGGAGGCCGCCCCCTACCCGGGGTGACCGGCTGCGGGACGGGGAGCGGCCGGAGCCCTCAGCGCCTCCTGCGCCGGGCCAGGGTCAGCGCTCCCCCGCCCGCCAGCAGCAGGGCGAGGGCGCCGCCCGCGAGGTACGGGGTGGCCGGGTTGCCGCCGGTCTCGGCGAGGTTGGCCTCCGAGGGGGCGCCCTGGGGGCGGGGGCCGGCGGCCGGGTCGTGGCTGGGGACCGGCTTGGCGGTGGGCGGGGCCACCGGGGACTCGCAGGTGGCCTCGGCCAGGGTGAGCGTGCCCTCGACCTCGGCGACGCCCAGCTTCAACGGGTTGACGGAGACCTTGAGTTCGAGGGCGGTCGCGGCGGCCGTGCGGGTCGTCGTGGTGTGCCGGGACAGGTCGAGCCGGACCTCGCCGACGCCGGGCGCCTTCACCTCGACGGGTGCGCCGGCGGTCAGGGTGACGCGCCGGCCGAGGACGGTGACGGTGCCGAGGACGTTCGCGGCGGCGGTGGGCGCCTCGCCGACCGCGCAGGTGGCCTTCGCGGTGATCGCGTCGGCCTCGATCAGGGACAGCAGGGGCAGCCCGGGGAGGTGGAGCCGGGCGTGGGCGACGCGGACCGAGCCCTCGGCCTGCCGGGCGGTGGCCGTGGCCTTCGACTCGGCGACGTCCGCGCCGAGCACGGTGAACGGTTTGCCGCCGTCGACGCCGTCGAGCCGGGCGGACAGCGCCGTGCGGTCCGCGCTCCGCGGTGCCTGGACCTCGTTGAGGGAGACCGCGAGCGGGACGTTCACGGTCTTGTTCAGCAGGGACACGTCGAGCGCGGTGCGCAGCACGACGGCGGAGGCGCGGCCGGGGCCGGTGGTCGCGTGCGCGGTGCCCGCGCCCAGCACCACGGGCAGCGCGGTGAGGACGGCGGCCGTCGCGAGGGCGGCCGGACGGCGTGCGGGCATGCGGAAGTTGTTGCTGTTCAAGGCGGTGGGACCCCCAGAGGAAACGTGCTTGGGACCCGTCAACCTTGTCCCCGGTGTGGGTGAACGGTCAGCGAAGCGGGACTACTTCACCCGAACGTGAATACCCCGCACGGTGATTCGATTCGAGGCCGGGTCACTCGATGACGCGCCCGTTCAGCACCACCCGGCGCGGGACCGCCAGCACCCGTACGTCGGCCCGGGGATCGGCCTCGTAGACCACCAGGTCGGCGGGGGCGCCCTCGTCCAGTCCGGGGCGGCCGAGCCAGGCACGGGCGCCCCAGGCCGTCGCCGACAGGGCCTCGACGGGCGGGATCCCCGCGGCGACCAGCTCGGCGACCTCCTCGGCGACCAGGCCGTGGGCCAGCGAGCCGCCGGCGTCCGTGCCGACGTAGACCGGGATGCCCGCGTCGTAGGCGCCGCGCACGGTGTCGTAGCGCCGCTCGTGCAGCCGGCGCATATGGGCGGACCAGCGGGGGAACTTCTTCTCGCCGCCCTCCGCGAGCCTGGGGAAGGTGGCGATGTTGACGAGGGTGGGCACGATGGCGACGCCCCGCTCGGCGAACAGCGGGATCAGGTCCTCGCTGAGCCCGGTCGCGTGCTCGACGCAGTCGATGCCCGCCTCGACCAGATCGCGCAGCGAGCTCTCCGCGAAGCAGTGCGCGGTGACGCGGGCGCCGAGCCGGTGGGCCTCGGCGATGGCCGCCTCCACCGCCTCGCGGGGCCAGCAGGGCGCGAGGTCGCCGAGGTCGCGGTCGATCCAGTCGCCGACCAGCTTGACCCAGCCGTCGCCGCGCCGGGCCTCCCGGGCGACGTGGGCGACGAGGTCGTCCGGTTCGATCTCCCAGGCGTAGTTGCGGATGTAGCGGCGGGTGCGGGCGATGTGCCGGCCCGCCCGGATGATCTTCGGCAGGTCGGCGCGGTCGTCGATCCAGCGGGTGTCGGAGGGCGAGCCGGCGTCCCGGATCAGCAGGGTGCCCGCGTCCCGGTCGGTGAGCGCCTGCTTCTCGGCGGTCTCGGCGTCGACCGGGCCGTGCGCGTCCAGGCCCACATGGCAGTGCGCGTCGACCAGGCCGGGCAGGGCCCAGCCGGTGACGGTCCTGACGTCCCGGGCCCCGGCGGGGCGGTCGTAGGAGACGCGCCCCCCGACCACCCACAGCTCGTCCCGGACGTCGTCCGGACCGGCCAGGACCCGCCCCTTCACGTGCAGCACGGCGCCATCGCTCATGCACCGCACCCTAACGGCCTACGGCTCGGACTTCCCCGCCTGGTCCGGGGTGCCCTCCTCCACCTCTGCCATCGCCGGGTCGAGCAGCCGGGACAGGAAGTGCCGGGTGCGTTCGTGGCTCGGGGCGCCGATGACCCGCTCGGGGCTGCCGTCCTCGACGATCACTCCGCCGTCCATGAAGACGACCCGGTCGGCGACCTCGCGGGCGAAGGTCATCTCGTGGGTGACGACCATCATCGTCATGCCCTCCCGGGCGAGCATGCGCATGACGGCGAGGACGTCGCCGACCAGCTCGGGGTCGAGCGCGGAGGTCGGCTCGTCGAACAGCATCACCTCGGGGCCCATGGCGAGCGCGCGGGCGATGGCGACGCGCTGCTGCTGGCCGCCGGAGAGGGAGGCCGGGTACGCGTCCGCTTTCTCGGCGAGGCCGACCCGGGCCAGGTTCTCGGCGGCGATCCGGGCGGCGGTCGCCTTGTCCCGCCCGAGGACCCGGCGCTGGGGCAGCGTGAGGTTCTCGGTGACGCTCAGGTGCGGGAAGAGGTTGAACTGCTGGAAGACCATGCCGATGCGGCGGCGTACGGCGTCGATGTCGACGTCCGGGTCGGTCACCTCGGTGCCGCCGACGAAGACCTGGCCCTCGGTGGGCTCCTCCAGCAGGTTCACGCAGCGCAGCAGCGTGGACTTGCCGGAGCCGGAGGGGCCGATGACACAGACGACCTCGCCCTGGCCGATCTCCAGGTCGATGCCGCGCAGCACCTCGTTGTCGCCGAAGGACTTGTGCAGCCCGCGGACTTCGATCTCCGGGCGGCTCACCGGATCGCCTCCTGGGCCTTGGTCTCCATGCGGCGGACGACGAAGCTGAGCGGGACGGTGACCAGCAGGTAGCACAGGCCCGCGACGAGGATCGGCGTGGAGTTGGCGGTCGTACTGGCCAGATCCCGGCCGAACTTGGACAGTTCGCGTTCCTCCAGGGTGACGCCGAGGAACAGCACCAGCGAGGAGTCCTTGAACAGCAGGACGAGTTCGTTGGTCAGCGGCGGCAGGATGATCCGGAACGCCTGCGGGACGATGATCGAGATCATGGCCTTCGCCGGCGAGAAGCCGAGCGAACGGGCCGCCTCCAGCTGTCCCTTGGGCACGGCCTGGATGCCGGCGCGGATGGTCTCGGCCATGTAGGCGGCGGAGACCAGGCCGAGCGCGAGGGCGACCTTGCCGTACGTTCCGCCGGGGATCTCCGTGCCGGGGAAGGCCAGGGGGACGGCCACGCCGACGAAGATGAAGATCAGCAGGGCGGGCAGACCACGGAAGATCTCGATGTAGACGCCCGCCAGCCAGCGGTAGGGGCCCACGGACGACAGCCGCATCAGCGCGATGACCATGCCGAGGACCAGCCCGACCACGAAGCCGGACAGCGTGTACAGCACGGTGTTCTTCAGCGCCAGCGTGATGACGTCCGGGAACATCTGCTCGGCGATGTCCGCCTGGGCGAACTGGTTGCGCAGCCGGCCCCAGTCGGCCGTGACCGCGAAGGCGATCACGGCGGCGGCGAAGACGGCGTACTGGACGCCCCGCGACAGGGTGCGCTTCTGCCGCCGGGTCAGTCCCTTCTTCTTCGGCTGGAGGGGTGTGTCCGTGTCGGTCATGAGGCGGCGGGAGACGCGACGGAGGCGTCGTACGGGCCGATCCACTTCTCGTAGATCTTCTTGTAGGTGCCGTCGGCCTTGGCCTGCTTGAGGGCCTTGTTGATGGCGTCGCGCAGTGCCGTGTTGCCCTTCTTGACGGTGAAGCCGTACTGCTCACCGGTCTTGAGGTTGTCGACGACCTTGAACTTGTCCGCGTTGGCCTTGTCCTTCAGCCAGCCCTGGACCACCGGGTAGTCGATCACGACGGCCTTGACCTGTCCGGTGCGCAGGCCGTTGAGGACCGCGTCGGAGGACTCGAAGGAGATCGGGTCGTAGCCCTTCTCCTTGACGTAGTCCTCGCCGGTGGTCTGCGCCTGGGCGCCGAGCTTCTTGCCCTTGGCCTTGACGTCGGCGAGCGAGGTGATCCCGCTGTCCTTGGCGACGAGGACGGCCTGGGTGGCCTCGAAGTACGGGTCGGAGAAGTCGACGTTCTTCTTGCGCTCGTCGGTGATGGTCATGCCGGCGGCGGCCAGGTCGCACGACCCGGAGTTCAGGAAGGCGCCGGTCTTGAAGTTCTCGAAGGGCGTGTCGAGGATCTTCTGCTCGACGCCGAGGTCCTTGGCGACCAGGTCGATCAGGGCGACGTCGAAGCCCTGCACCTTGCCGTCGACCTCCGACTGGAACGGCGGGTACGGAAGGTGGGTGCACGTGGTCAGGTGCCCCGCCTTGGCCAGGTGGACGCCCTTGACGGTGGTCTTGCCGCTCCCCCCGCCGTCGTCCGAGGAGCAGCCGGCCACGAGCGCGAGCCCGGCCGTCACGGTGATGGCTGCCAGAGCGCGGGTCCGGCGTCCGAGGAGCGTTGTCATGGGGGGAATCTCCCGGGTGGGGAACATTGGGTTCCGATTATAAGGAAAGGTTTGAGCTCCTCAAATCAAACCCATGGTAACGGAGCCGTTGCGCCTAAGATCGAGAGAATCGACTTCCCGTATGAGACGTCCCGCATGAAGAGAGAGCACGCCGTGAGCCACCCCTTCCTCGATCTGCCCCCGCTGAGTGCCGAGCGCTTCGCCGCCATCGAGGACGGCGTGGCCCGGCTGCTGGACACCCGGCAGGACGTCCTGATCACCCAGGGCGAGGCGCTGCTGCCGCTGGAGGGCGCGATCCGCGCGGCGGCCGGTCCGGGCACGGTGGCCCTGAACGTCATCACCGGTCCGTACGGCCAGACCTTCGGCGACTGGCTGCGGGACGCCGGCGCCACCGTGCACGACGTGTCCGTCCCCTTCCACGCGGCGGTGACCGCGGAGCGGATCCGGCAGGCGTTCGCCGAGCACCCGGAGATCGACTTCGTGTCGCTGGTGCACGCCGAGGCGGCGACCGGCAACACCAACCCGGTCGCGGAGATCGGCGAGGCGGTACGGGAGCAGGGCGCCCTCTTCTATCTGGACGCGGTGGCCTCCGTGGGCGCGGAGCCGGTGCTGCCGGACGCCTGGGGCGTGGACCTGTGCGTGATCGGGGCGCAGAAGGCGATGGGCGGCCCGGCGGGGGTGTCGGCGATCTCGGTGAGCGAGCGGGCGTGGGCCCGGATGGCCGCCAACCCGAACGCCCCGCGCCGCTCGTACCTGTCCCTGCTGGACTGGAAGGAGCGCTGGATCGACGCCGGCCGCAAGGCGCTGCCGCACGCGCCCGCCCAGCTGGAGATGCTGGCGCTCGAGGCGTGCCTGGAGCGGATCGGGTCGGAGGGGCTCGAAACGGTGATGGCCCGGCACCGGAGCGCGGCGCGGGCCACGCGGGCCGGCGCGGTGGCGCTGGGCGGGGGCCTGGAGCCGTATGTGCACGAGGAGCGGGACGCGGCGCCGGTCGCCACGACGCTGCGGGTGCCGTCCGGCGTGGTGGCCTCCCAGGTGGTGGCGCGGGCCCTGGAGAGCGATCCGGCGCTGCCGCTGGCGGCCGGCGGCGGGGCCCTGGCCAAGGAGATGATCCGGGTCAACCACTACGGCCGGGACGCGGCGCCGGGCGCGGTGCAGGGCTCGCTGGCGGCGCTGGGCGCGGCGCTCGCGGAGCAGGGCCTGACGGTCGATCCGGCCGCCGCCCGGCGGGCCGCGGAGGACGCCTGGTGCTAGGCAGCGGTCGTCGTTCCCGGGGGCTCCGCTCCCGGGAACTTTTTTATGCCCGAGTGCTATCGAAACCCACTCCATTTCTTTTTCACAATCCCCGCCAATTCTCCGGAGGATAGCTTCCCGTCTTCTTCTGCCCGCTTTTCGCAAGGCTAAACGGAGGAGTTTTCAGGCGGGTTTTCCGTGCATTTCGGGCTGTGACGCACTCCACAGCGCAGGTGATTTGTACCGATTTTCCTGCGGTCATTACGGACATTCCTCCTCTCCGTCGAGCAGGCCCCGCGCCACCTCCCGTGCACTTTCTAATTCGCCTCGCTAAATTCGTGCCGCATGACCGCCGCACCCGCAGACCTGCTCATCGAACGTCCGGCGACCAGCGACGGAGCCGCGCTCTGGCGCCTGGCCAAGGAATCGAAAACCCTCGATCTGAACTCCTCCTACAGCTATCTGCTGTGGTGCCGGGACTTCGCCGGCACCTCGGCGGTGGCCCGTGGGGCGGACGGGGAGCCGGTCGGCTTCGTCACCGGTTATCTGCGCCCCGGCCGCCCGCGCACCCTGCTCGTCTGGCAGGTGGCCGTCGACGCCGCCCACCGGGGCCGCGGCATCGCCGCGCGGCTGCTGGACGGGCTGACGGCACGGCTCACCGCCGAGCACGGCATCACCGGGCTGGAGACCACCATCACCCCCGGCAACACCGCCTCCGAGCGCCTGTTCACCTCGTTCGCCGAGCGGCACGGCGCACAGGTCACCCGCGAGGTGCTGTTCCCCGCCGACCTGTTCCCGGCCGGCTCGCACGACCCCGAAGTCCTTTACCGCATCGGCCCGTTGACCGAGTCCCCCGCCCTGTGAGGAGCGATTCACCATGACCATCACCCAGCCCGACCTGAGCGTGTTCGAGACCCTCGAATCCGAGGTACGCAGCTACTGCCGCGGCTGGCCCGCCGTCTTCGACCGGGCCCGGGGCAGCCGCATGTACGACGAGGACGGCCATGCCTACCTCGACTTCTTCGCCGGTGCCGGATCACTCAACTACGGCCACAACAACCCGGTACTCAAACGGGCGCTGCTCGACTATCTGGAGCGGGACGGCGTCACCCACGGCCTGGACATGTCGACCACGGCCAAACGGACCTTCCTGCGGACCTTCCAGGACCTGGTACTGCGCCCGCGGGACCTGCCGTACAAGGTGATGTTCCCGGGGCCGACGGGAACCAACGCGGTGGAGTCCGCGCTGAAGCTGGCCAGGAAGGTGAAGGGCCGCGAGGCGGTCGTGTCGTTCACCAACGCCTTCCACGGCATGTCGCTGGGCTCCCTCGCGGTCACCGGCAACGCCTTCAAGCGGGCCGGTGCCGGCATCCCGCTGGTGCACGGCACGCCGATGCCCTTCGACAACTACTTCGACGGCACGGTCCCGGACTTCCTGTGGTTCGAGCGGCTGCTCGAGGACCAGGGCTCGGGGCTGGACAAGCCCGCCGCCGTGATCGTGGAGACCGTACAGGGCGAGGGCGGCATCAACGTCGCCCGGCCCGAGTGGCTGCGCGCGCTCAAGGACCTGTGCGAGCGGCAGGACATGCTGCTGATCGTCGACGACATCCAGATGGGCTGCGGCCGTACCGGCGCCTTCTTCTCCTTCGAGGAGGCCGGCATCACCCCGGACATCGTCACCGTGTCGAAGTCCATCAGCGGCTACGGTCTGCCGATGTCGCTGTGCCTGTTCCGGCCCGAGCTGGACGTGTGGGAGCCGGGCGAGCACAACGGCACCTTCCGCGGGAACAACCCCGCGTTCGTCACCGCCACCGCCGCCCTGGAGACGTACTGGACCGACGGCGCGGCCATGGAGAAGCAGACCCTGGCCCGCGGTGAGCAGGTCGAGCAGGCCCTGATCGCCATCACCGAGGAGAACCTCGCCGACGTCAAGGAGTACCGCGGGCGCGGGCTCGTGTGGGGTCTGGAGTTCCATGCGAAGGACCGGGCCGCGCGGGTGGCCCGGCGCGCCTTCGAGCTGGGGCTGCTGATCGAGACGTCCGGCCCGCAGGGCGAGGTCGTCAAGCTGCTGCCCGCGCTCACCGTGACCCCCGAGGAACTGGACGAGGGCCTGAGCGTCCTCGCCCGTTCCGTCCGCGAAACCGCCTAGCGACCGCCAGGAGACCGTCTGCAGACCGCCTGGCGACCGCCTGGCGACCTGGAAACCACCTGACAACCGCCTGAAAACCGCCTGACAAGGCCTGCCGAGGAGGAAGAGCACCACCGTGATCGTCCGATCGTTCAAGGAGATCGAGGGCACCGACCGCCATGTGAAGGCGGCGTCGGGCACCTGGGAGAGCAAGCGGATCGTCCTGGCCAAGGAGCGGGTCGGCTTCTCCCTGCACGAAACGATTCTGTACGCCGGGACGGAGACGTCGATGTGGTACGCCAACCACATCGAGGCCGTCGTCTGCACCCGGGGCGAGGCGGAACTCACCGACCACGAGACCGGGACGACGTACACCATCACGCCCGGCACCATGTACCTCCTCGACGGGCACGAGCGGCACACGCTGCGCGTCAAGGAGGACTTCCACTGCATCTGCGTGTTCAACCCGCCGGTCACCGGCCGGGAGGACCACGACGAGAACGGCGTCTACCCCCTGCTCACCGAGCCCGAGGAGGTGTGAGGACCCCCATGACCACCGCCACCGTGAAGGACCTCTACCCGACCCGCGGCACCGCCGAGGTGACCGTCCCCCGCCAGGACCCCGTCGTCTGGGGCGCCCCGGACACCCCGGGCCCGATCACGACCGCCGACCTCCAGCGTTACGAGCGGGACGGCTTCCTCGCCGTCGACCAGCTGATCACGCCGGACGAGGTCGAGGTCTACAGGCGCGAGCTGGACCGGCTGGTCTCCGACCCGGCGGTCCGCGCCGACGAGCGCTCCATCGTGGAGCCGAAGTCGAAGGAGATCCGCTCGGTCTTCGAGGTGCACCGGATCAGCGAGGTGTTCGCGAACCTGGTCCGCGACCCGCGCGTGGTGGGCCGCGCCCGCCAGATCCTCGGCTCGGACGTGTACGTCCACCAGTCCCGGATCAACGTGAAGCCGGGCTTCGGCGCGAGCGGCTTCTACTGGCACTCGGACTTCGAGACCTGGCACGCCGAGGACGGCCTGCCGAACATGCGGACGGTGTCCGTCTCGATCGCGCTGACCGAGAACCTCGACACCAACGGCGGCCTGATGATCATGCCGGGTTCGCACCGGACGTTCCTGGGCTGCGCCGGTGCCACGCCGAAGGACAACTACAAGAAGTCCCTCCAGATGCAGGACGCGGGCACCCCGTCCGACGAGGCGCTGACCGCGCTGGCGGGCGAGCACGGCATCCGCCTGTTCACCGGCAAGGCCGGCTCGGCGACCTGGTTCGACTGCAACTGCATGCACGGCTCGGGCGACAACATCACGCCGTACCCGCGCAGCAACGTGTTCATCGTGTTCAACAGCGTGGAGAACACGGCGGTGGAACCGTTCGCGGCACCGGTGCGCCGGCCGGAGTTCATCGGGGCGCGGGACTTCACTCCGGTCCGGTGACTGGTCCGCGGGGGGCCTGCGCGCACCGGCCGCAGGCCCCCGCGCGACGTGCTCACAGCGTCGGGTAGTCCGTGTAGCCCTCGGCGGATCCGCCGTAGAAGGTCGCCGGGTCGGCCGGGTTGAACGGGCCGCCGGCGCGGAGGCGGGCCGGGAGGTCGGGGTTGGCGAGGAACAGCCGGCCGTAGGCGATCAGGTCGGCCGTGCCGTCCTCGATCAGGGCAAGGGCGTCCGGGCCGGTGGGGCCCTCGGTCGCCGGGTTGAGGACGAAGGCCCCGCCGAAGCTCTTGCGCAGCACCGGGGTCAGGTCGCGGAAGCCCGCGCTCTCCATCACGTGCAGATAGGCGAGACCCAGCGGCGCGAGCGCGTCGAGCAGCACCGTGTACACCGGCTCCGGCTCCAGCTCCTCGATGTCGTTGACGGGGTTGCCCGGGGAGATCCGCAGGGCGGTGCGGCCGGGGCCGATCGCCTCGGCGACGGCGCGGACGGCTTCCACGGCGAAGCGGGCGCGGCCGGTCGCGGAGCCGCCCCAGCCGTCGGTGCGCCGGTTGCTGCCGGGGGCCAGGAACTGGTGGATGAGGTAACCGTTGGCGCCGTGCAGCTCGACCCCGTCGAAGCCGGCCTCGACGGCGTTCCGGGCCGCCGACGCGAAGTCGGCGAGGGTGGCGCGGATCCCCGCGTCGGACAGCTCCCGGGGCGTGACGAAGTCCTTGGGTCCCTGGTGGGTGTAGACCTGGCCGCGCGCCGCCACCGCCGAGGGGGCGACGTTGACCAGTCCGTCCGGCAGCAGGTCGGGGTGGCCGACGCGGCCGGTGTGCATGAGCTGGGCGAAGATCCGGCCCCCGGCGCGGTGCACGGCGTCGGTCACGGTCCGCCAGGCGGCGATCTGTCCGGCGGTGTGCAGGCCGGGGGTGTCGGGGTAGCCCTGTCCGACGGCCGAGGGCTGGATCCCCTCGGTGACGATCAGTCCGGCCGAGGCGCGCTGGGCGTAGTACTCGGCGGTCAGGGCGGTGGGCACTGCGCCGGAGGCGGCCCGGCTGCGGGTCATCGGCGCCATGGCGATGCGGTTGGCCAGCCGCAGGCCGGGCAGGTCGACGGGGTCGAAGGCGGTGGTCATGGATGACTCCCGAAAGTTTTGATTGGTCGGCCAAGTAGCTCGACGCGGACCACCTTAACGCATTACTTGGCCGACCAATCAACTGTCGGTGGGTACGCTTCGGGACCGTACGGACCGGATCGACGAACAGCGCGGGAGCCATCCATGGACGCCAGCAACGGACCGGCGGCGGCGGACCCCGCCGGGCGCTGCCGCGCCGAGCTGCCCGCCGCCGCCCGGGGCGGGCCGGTCGGGCACGCACTGAGCCGGGTGGCCCGGCTGCACCGCACGGCCGCCGCCGGACTGCTGCGCGGGCTCGGCCTCTACCCGGGCCAGGAACTGGTGATGATGCACCTGTGGGAGCGCGGCCCGGCCCGGCAGTCGGAGCTGATCCGGCTGCTCGGACTGGACCCGTCCACGGTGACGAAGATGCTCCAGCGGCTGGAGCAGGCCGGGCATGTGCGGCGACTGCCGGACCCGGCGGACCGGCGCGCGGTGCTCGTGGAGGCCACGGAGTCCGGGGCGCGGCTGCTGGACGAGGTGGCGCGGCTGTGGAGCACGCTGGAGGAGGAGAGCTGTGCCGGGCTGACGCCCGCCGAGCGCGAGCAGCTGCTGGGGCTGCTCGGCCGGGTCGAGGCCAATCTGTACGCGTCGGGCGCGCGGGAGGACCGGGGCGGTCAGGCGGACAGCGCGGCCAGCAGGCGGTCCACGTCCTCGGGCGTGTTGTAGAGGTGGAAGGCCGCGCGCAGATTGCCCGCGCGGTCGGAGACCTCGATGCCCGCCTCGCTCAACTCGGGCTGCCGCGCGCCCAGTTCGGGCACCGAGACGATCGCCGAGCCGGGGGCCGGAACCGGTTCGTGGCCGAGCGCGGCGAGCCCCGTGCGGAACCGGTCGGCGAGCGCGGTGTCATGGGCGTGGATCGCCGGCACGCCCAGTTCCTCGACGAGTTCGAGGGACCGGCGCAGCCCGGCGAAGGCGAACAGGGCGTGGGTGAGGTCGAACCGCCGGGCCGAGCGGGCGAGTTCGGTCACCGGGCCGTAGCAGCTGTCCCACGGGTGCTCGGCCGCGACCCAGCCCGCGAGCAGCGGGGTGAGGCCGCCGAAGTCCTCGGGCACGGTGAGGAAGGCGGCGCCGTGCGGGCCCAGCAGCCACTTGAAGGTGACGCTCGCGGTGAAGTCGTACGCGTCCGCGTCGACGGGCAGCCAGCCCGCGGCCTGGGAGAAGTCGACGTAGGTGCGGGCGCCGTGGGCGCGGGCGGCCTCGCGCAGGGCGGGCAGGTCGGCGAGCCGGCCGTCGGCGGACTGCGCGGCGCTGACCGCGACGAGCGCGGTGCCCGGCCGCACGGACTCGGCGATCCGCTCCAGCGGGACCGTGCGGACCAACAGGTCACCGCGGACGTGGAACGGGTTGAGCACGGAGGTGAAGTCACCCTCGGCGGTGAGGACTTCGGCGCCCGCGGGCAGCGAGGCGGCGATCACCCCGGTGTGCGCGGCGACCGAGGCGCCGGCCGCGACCCGGGCGGCCGGGACGCCGGCGAGCCGGGCGTACGCGGCCCGGCTCGCCTCCACGTCCTCGTACAGCGGGGTCAGCGGCCGGCCCTCGGCCCGCAGCAGCGCCGCGTCGTTCAGGGCGGCGACGGTACGGGCCGGCAGCAGGCCGTTGCTCGCGGTGTTGAGGTAGGTGCTCCGGGGCCGGAACTCGGCGCGGACGAGGCGGTCGAAGGTCTCCGTGGTGTGCATGGGAACCACTCTGCGTCCCCCGGAACCCCCCGTCCATCGCGAATTTTCCGGTGCCGGCCCACAGGAAGGCTTATACGAAGGTCCTGACCTGCGCTTTCTCAGCCGTGCCGCGGCACCGCGCAGCCGTCGGGGCCGCAGGCCTCGCTGTCTCCCTGACCGACCAGCCGCAGCGGGGAGCGCTCGCCCCAGGCCTGGGTCAGCGCCTGGGTGAACACCTCGGCGGGCTGGGCGCCGGAGACGCCGTACTTGCGGTCGAGGACGAAGAACGGCACACCCGTCGCGCCGAGCTGGGCGGCCTCGCGCTCGTCGGCGCGGACCTCGTCGGCGTAGGCGTCGGGGTCGGCGAGCACCGCGCGGGCGGCCCCGGCGTCCAGTCCGGCCTCGGCGGCCAGCTCCACCAGGCGTTCGTCGCCCTCGGTGAAGAGGGACCGCTCCTCGGCGAAGTTGGCCCGGTAAAGAAGCTGGATCAGCTGGTCCTGCCGGCCGTGCTCCTTGGCGAAGTGCAGCAGGCGGTGCATGTCGAAGGTGTTGCCGTGATCGCGGCCCCGGGTGCGGTAGTCCAGTCCCTCGGCGGCGGCCTGGGCGCCGAGGTTGTCCTCACCGGCCTGGGCCTGGGCCTCGCTCATGCCGTACTTCTTGGCCAGCATGGGGATCACCGGCTGCACCTCGCCCTTGGCTCGGCCCGGGTCCAGCTCGAAGGAGCGGTGCACCACCTCGACCTCGTCGCGGTGCGGGAAGGCAGCCAGCGCCTTCTCGAAGCGGGCCTTGCCCACGTAGCACCACGGGCAGGCGATGTCGCTCCAGATCTCGACGCGCATGTCTTCGGCTCTCTCCAGGTCGTACGGTACGGCTGCGGGGGATCTCCCCGGGCCGGGTGCGTGAACATTCAAACAGGCCGGGGTATTCCCGTGTCCTCGGTCCGGCGGGTCAGGCCGCGGCGGGCGTGCCGGGTGCGGCCGTGGTGCCGTGTCTTGTCAGAGGCGTCAGGCACACTGCGCCGTATGAACCCGGTGACCGCACACGACTACGCCTGGATCCGCACCTCGCCGCTCTTTCGCCACATGATGGGGAGCGGATACACCCTGACGCTGATCCGGGGACGGAGCCCGCGGGAGGTGCTGCGTGCGATGGGGGCGGAACCGCGCGGCACCGGGGAGGGCACGGCCGGGCTGATCGAGGCGGATGACGCTCACCGTGCCGAGGCGGATGACGACCACTGGGACGATTCCTATGTCGCGGGCGCCTTCGAGGCCCCGGGCGGAGGCGGCGGCTGGACAGTCGTCCTCGGCTTCGACGGTGGCCTCGGGGTGCCGTGCGCGCAGAGGCTGTCGGAGGGCGGCCGGGTCGTGGCGCACTCGAGCAACGGCGGCAAGCCCATCGACCTCTTCCACTGGTTCGAGGACGGTGAGCTGCGTACGACGTTCGAGGGCCCCTCGGTGCGCGACGGCGGCAGCCCCGATGAGCTGGTTCCCCTGTTGCGGGCAGTGGGTCTCCCTCTGACTCCCGAGGGAGAGCACGACGAGAGCGCGCCGGTCGTCGACGGGAAGGCGGCGGTTCTGGCCCTGGCCGAGAGGCTCACCGGCATACGTGTCACCGAGTCCCTCCTCGAGGACGCCACGTACGAACTGGGACTCGTCCCCGAACAGCCCGCCGAGGAGTGGACCGGCGTGGTCATCGACATCACCGATGCCCACGGCAGGCGTCTGTACAAGGAATGGAGCTACGAGGAGATCGCGGCGGCTTCCGGCCGCGCACGGGCGGAGGCGAACGCGCCGGTCGTGCTCACCCGCGACGAGCCCCTCGCCCAGGATCGTCGGGAGCGCGAACCGGGTGAGTAGCGGGTGTCCAGGGGCACCCGCGGTGACGGGGCCGAGGTGTTCGCGGCTGTGCCGGGACTGATCGGCCTTCACGGGATGCGGGTTGCGGCGGAGCTCCCGGCTGAGGGCGGAGGGCTGCGGCCCGGCTCGGCCGCGATGGTCCGGACGGCGGTGTTCAGGCCACGGCGGGCGTACCCGGCCCGGCCGGGTTTCCGTGTCTGCTGAACTGGGCGCGATACGCGCTCGGGGTGAGGCCGGTGCGGCGGACCAGGTGGGCGCGCAGGGAGTCGGCGGTGCCGAGGCCGCACGCGGCGGCCACCTGGTCCATGGGCAGCCGGGTGGTCTCCAGGAGTTCCTTGGCCCGCTCTACGCGCTGGTGCAGCAGCCACTGCAACGGGCTGACCCCGCTCTCGGCCTGGAAGCGGCGGGTGAGGGTGCGCACCGAGACACCGGCGTGCCGGGCCAGGTCGGTCAGGGTGAGCGGCTTGTCCAGGTTGCGCATCGCCCAGCCGCGGGTGTCGGCGCAGGCGGTGCCGCGCTCGGGCGGCAGCGGGGTCTGGGTGAACTGGGTCTGGCCGCCGGGCCGCACCGGGGCGACCAGGGCGAGCCGGGCGACCTCGTTGGCGATGGCGGCGCCGTAGTCGGTGCGGACGATGTGCAGGCACAGGTCGATTCCTGCGGCGTAGCCGGAGGCGGTCAGCAACGGCCCGTCCTGGACGAACAGGACGTCTCCCTGGAAGTCGATCTCGGGGTGACGGCGGCGCAGCTCCCCGGCCTGTGCCCAGTAGGTGGTGGCCTTGCGGCCCTTGAGCAGGCCCGCCTCGGCGAGCGAGAAGGCGCCGGAGCAGATGGAGGCGATGCGCTTGCCCGCCGCGGCGGCCCCGCGCAGCGCCTCGACCACCCGCGGGTCCGGCGTCAGGGGCCGGCCGGTGCCCGCGACGATCACGGTGTGCGCCTCGAGCAGCGCCTCCAGGCCGTGGGGGACGTACAGGTCCACGGTGCCGGTGGTGGGCATGGGGCCGGGCTCGGGCGCACAGATCACGACCTCGTAGCCCGGTTCGCCGTCCACCCGGACCTTCTCGAAGAGCAGCTCGGGGATGGCGAGGTTGAACATCGACACGGGCGGGGACGCGACGACGGCGACGCGCAGCATGGCCAGAACCTCCGGATGCATGGCATTCAGGTCACTACTGTACGCCGGGGAAGATCAGCACCATGGCCGCATGCCGAACGGAAAGACGCTGACCACCCCTCAACTGGCCTGCGCGAGCGAGGAAACGGGCACCGCGCCGGTACTCACCCTCGTGGCGGCCATTCTGGGAACCGCCCTGATCACCCTGGACTCGACCATCGTGACCGTCGCCCTCCCGGCGATCGAGTCCGCCCTCGGCGGTGGGATGTCCGGACTCCAGTGGGTGGTGGACTCCTACACCCTCGCCCTGGCCGCGCTCATGCTCTCCACGGGCGCCTTCGCGGACCGGGCCGGGGCGAGTCGCGCGTACGCCCTGGGCATCACGGTGTTCACGCTCGCCTCGGCCGCCTGCGGGCTGGCGCCGGGCCTGCCGGCGCTGATCGGCGCGCGGACCGTGCAGGGGGCGGCGGCGGCCGTGGTGCTGCCCGCCTCGCTGGCCCTGGTGCGCCAGGCCTACCCGGATCCGGCCCGGCGGGGCCGGGCGGTGGCCGCCTGGGCGGCGGGCAGCTCGACGGCGCTGGCCCTCGGTCCGGTGGCGGGCGGGCTGCTGACCACCTGGTGGGACTGGCGGGCGATCTTCTTCGTCAATCTGCCGCTGGGCGTGGCCGCCCTGGTGCTGCTGGTGCGCGCGCCCCGCTCGGCACGCCAGCCCGCGCCGCTGGACCTGCCGGGCCAGGCGACGGCCGTGCTCGCCCTGACCGCGCTGACGTTCGCGGTGATCGAGGGCGGCACGGCGGGACTCGTCTCCGGTGCCGTGGCCGTGGCCGCCGCCGCCGCGTTCGTACGGATCGAGACGCGGCGGACGCATCCGGTGGTGCCGCTCGGCCTGTTCCGCGACCGGGCGGTGCGGCTGGCCGTGGCCACGGGCTCGGCGTGCAGCGTGGCGTTCTACGGGATGGTGTTCGTGTTCTCGCTGTTCTTCCAGCGGGTGCAGGGCCGTTCGGCGCTCGCCGCCGGGCTGCTGTTCCTGCCGATGACCGGGCTGATCGCGGTGACGAACGTGCTGGCCGGCCGGCTCGCGGGCCGCTACGGCGCCCGGGTGCCGCTGCTGGCCGGGCAGGCGCTCGCGGTGGCGGGGCTGCTGGCGTTGTTCACCGTGGACGCCGGCACCCCGGCCCCGGTGGCGGCCGTGCTGCTGGTGCCGTTGGCCGTCGGCGCCGCGCTGGCCATCCCGGCCCTCACCACGGTGCTGCTGGACGCCGTGCCGACCGAGCGGACGGGGGTGGCCGCCGGGGTGCTCAACGCGGCCCGGCAGGTGTCCGGCGGACTGGGGATCGCCGTGTTCGGCACCCTGGTGGCCGACGGTTTCGCCGCCGGCCTGCGGGCGAGCCTGACCGTGGCGGCGGCCCTGCTCGCCGTGACGTTCCTGCTGGGCTGCCGACGGGTCACCGCCCCGCCCGCCCGCTGAACCACCGGGGCAGACGGACCACCTCTCCAGCCGCCCGTTGAACCGCCAGGGCAGACGGACCACCACCCCAGCCACCCGCCGAACCGCCAGGGCAGACGGACCACCACCCCAGCCACCCGCCGAACCACCGAGACAGACGGACCACCGCCCCAGCCACCCGCCGAACCACCGGGGCAGGCGGGCTACCGCTCCAGCCACCCGCCGAACCACCGGGGCAGGCGGGCTACCGCTCCAGCCGCCCGTTGAAACGCCGGGGCAGGCCGAGCGGGTTGTCGTCCTTCAGTTCGGCCGGCAGCAGGGCCTCCGGCGCGTTCTGGTAGACGACCGGCCGCAGCCACCGCTCGATGGCGGTGCCGCCCACGGAGGTGGAGGTGGAGGTGGTCGCCGGGTAGGGCCCGCCGTGGTGCTGGGCCGGCGCCACGGCCACCCCGGTCGGCCAGCCGTTGACCAGAACGCGCCCGGCCAGCGGGGTCAGCTCGGCGAGCAGTTCCGGGCCCCGGCCCTGGCCCGCGGCCTCCTGCGAGGACAGCTGGACCGTCGCGGTGAGGTTGCCCGGGAGCCGGGACAGGACGGCCTTGGCCTCCTGCTCGTCGGCGTACCGGGCCACCACGGTGACCGGCCCGAAGCACTCCTCCAGGAGCAGGTCGTGCTCGCCCTCCTCGGCCAGCGTCGCCGCCGGCACCGTGAAGAAGCCCGCGCTGACCGTGTGCTCGCCGCCCTCGCCCGGGGTGACGGGCGCGTCCACGTCGGGCAGCTGGGCGCGTTCGGTCACGCCGGCGACGAAGTTGTCCCGCATGCGGTGGTCGAGCAGCACCCCGGCGTCGGTGCCGGCGACGGCGTCGGCCAGGGACTTCACCAACTGGTCGCCGCCCTCGCCGGAAGGCACCAGCACCAGGCCGGGCTTGACGCAGAACTGGCCGACGCCGAGGGTCATCGATCCGGCGAGTCCGCCGCCGATCTCCGCGGCCCGCTCGGCCGCGGCGGCCTCGGTCACCAGGACCGGGTTCAGCGAGCCGAGTTCGCCGTGGAACGGGATCGGCACCGGGCGCGCGGCGGCGGCGTCGAACAGCGCCCGGCCGCCGCGGATCGAGCCGGTGAAGCCGGCGGCGGCCACCAGCGGGTGCTTGATCAGCTCGATGCCCGCCTGGAATCCGTGCACCACGCCGACCACGCCCCCGGGGATGCCGTGCTCGGCGGCGGCCCGGCGCAGCACCTCGGCCACCCGCTCGGACAGCGCCGGGTGGTCGGGGTGGGCCTTGACCACGACGGGGCAGCCCGCGGCGAGCGCGCTCGCGGTGTCGCCGCCGGCGACGGAGAAGGCGAAGGGGAAGTTGGAGGCGGAGTAGACGGCGACGACGCCGAGCGGCACCTTGTAGCGGCGCAGGTCCGGCACGGGCGGGGTCGCGGTGTCGTCGGGGTGGTCGATGACGACGTCCAGGAAGGCGCCCTCCTCGACGATGCCCGCGAAGGCCCTCAACTGGTACGCGGTCCGGGCGAGTTCGCCGGAGAGCCGGACCTGGCCGAGGGCGGTCTCGGCGTCGGCGGTCTCGACCAGCTCGTCCCTGGCGGCGTCCAGGCCCGCGGCGGCCGAGCGCAGGAAGGCGGCCCGGACGGCGCGGTCGGCGAGCGCCCCGCGCGCGGCCTCCGCCGCCCGGACGGCCGCGTCGATCTCCTGGGCTGTGGCCTCGACCGCAACCTGTTCGCGCTGCTTCCCGGTGCGCGGGTCGACACTCCAGACTGGTGCTGCTGCCACCGCGGGTCCCTCCAAAAGGCCGCACTTCTCGAACTGTGTGCGTCACCCATCAGCCGCGTTCGATATACTGAACACTGTCTCTGATGATGAACGCTGCTCGGAGACTATATAACTCAGGTCCTCGTCGAACGAAGGGGTCAAGGGCGATGACGGCAGGCGACACAGGGGGCGGGGCGCAGGTCAAGTCCGCGGTACGGACCGTGGAACTGCTCGAGTACTTCGCCGGCCGGCCCGGTATGCACTCCCTCGCGGCCGTCCAGGAGGCCGTGGGCTACCCCAAGTCCAGCCTCTACATGCTGCTGCGCACGCTGGTGGAGCTGGGCTGGGTGGAGACGGACGCCACGGGCACGCGGTACGGCATCGGGGTGCGGGCGCTGCTCGTGGGCACCTCGTACATCGACGGCGACGAGGTGGTGGCCGCCGCCCGGCCCACCCTGGACCGGCTCTCCGACGACACCACGGAGACCATCCACCTGGCCCGGCTGGACGGCACCAACGTGGTCTATCTGGCCACCCGCCAGTCCCAGCACTATCTGCGCCCGTTCACCCGGGTCGGCCGCCGGCTGCCCGCCCACTCCACCTCCCTCGGCAAGGCGATCCTCGCCACCTACACCGACGAACAGGTGCGCAAGCTGCTGCCGGAGACGCTGCCCGCGCTCACCGAGCACACCCTCACCGACCGGGAGCGGCTCATCGAGGAACTGCGCCAGATCCGGGAGCAGGGGTTCGCGGTGGACCGCGAGGAGAACACGCTGGGCCTGCGCTGCTTCGGCGTGGCCATCCCGTACCGCACGCCCGCCCGGGACGCCATCAGCTGCTCGGTCCCGGTGGCCCGGCTGACCCCGGCCCACGAACAGATGATCAAGGACGCGCTGTTCGACGCGCGCGACCGGCTCACGCTGGCGACCCGCCGGCTGTGACCGGGTCGCCGTAGGCTCGGTGGCATGGAGATCGCGCTGCGCGCCGTCCGGGACAGTGACGTGCCGGTGTTCCACCGCCAGATGACCGACCCGGAGGCCGTCCGGATGGCCGCGTTCGGCCCGGAGGGTTCCGCCGGGCCGGAGGCGTTCGCGGCGTACTGGCGGCGCCTGCGCGCCGGCTGCGCCGTGCTGCGCACCGTCCTGGCCGACGGGGCCGTGGCCGGCAACGCGGCGGTGTACGGGGCGGCCGGCGAGCGCGAGGTGACGTACTGGATCGACCGCGCGTACTGGGGCCGGGGCGTGGCGACGGCCGCGCTGCGGGCCCTGCTCGCCGAGGTCCCCGAACGTCCCCTGTACGCCCGGGCGGCGGCGGACAACACGGCCTCCCTGCGGGTGCTGGCCAAGTGCGGCTTCCGTGAGGCGGCCCGCGCGCGAGGCTTCGCGAACGCGCGGGGCGGGGAGATCGAGGAGGTCGTGCTGATGCTGGAGGGACCGCGGGACGGGCGCCCCGGCTGACGGCCGCCGGTTCCTGAAGGGCGGATGAAAAAGCGGGGCGTACGGGAACGATCGGGCCCCGTCCGGTCGTCTTCCGAGCGGGATGAACAAGACGATCAGGCGGGCGTCCGTCTTCGCGCTGCTGCTCGTGCTCGCCCTGCTGGTCAGGGCGACATGGCTGCAGTTCTACGACGGTCAGGCCCTCGCGGACGACAACGACAACCGGCGGAACGCGATCGCGACGTACTCGCGTCCCCTGGGGAACATCATCGTGGCCGGGGAGGCGATCACCGGATCCGCGCGGACGAAGGGAAGCGACCTCGCGTACAAGCGGACGTACACGGACGGCGAGCTGTACGCGGCGGTGACGGGCTACGCCTCGCAGGCCTACGCCCCGACCCAGCTGGAGGGTATCTACAAAGACCTGCTCAACGGCACGGACACCCAGCTCAAGACGGTGATGGACACCGTCACCGGGGAGCGCGCCGACCCGGGCGACGTGCTCACGACGATCGACCCGGCCGTGCAGAAGGCGGGCTACCGGGCGCTGGGCGGCAAGAAGGGCGGGGCCGTCGCGATCGACCCGAAGACCGGGAAGATCCTCGCGGTGGTCTCGACCCCGTCGTACGACCCCTCCGCGCTCACCGACGCGAGCACCGCGGGCACGGCGTGGAAGGCGCTGAACGCGGACAAGGACAAGCCGCTCACCAACCGCGCGCTGCGCCAGCCGCTGCCGCCGGGCTCGACGTTCAAGCTGGTCGTCGCCGCCGCCGCGCTGGAGGACGGGCTGTACAAGGACGCGGACCAGCCCACCGACAGCCCGGATCCGTACATCATGCCGGGCACGGTGCAGCCGCTGAACAACGAGAACAAGTCGGCGCCGTGCAAGAACGCCTCCATCCGGGTCGCGCTGCGCTACTCCTGCAACAACGTCTTCGGTCATATGGCCGTCGAGCTGGGGCAGGACAAGGTCAGGGCGATGGCCGAGAAGTTCGGGTTCGGCGACGACGAGCAGGACGTGCCGGTGCGCGCCTACCCGAGCGTGTACCCCTCCGGCATGGACAAGGCGCAGACGGCCCTGTCGGGCATCGGCCAGTTCGACGTCACGGCCACCCCCCTCCAGATGGCCATGGTGTCCGCGGCCATAGCCAACGGCGGCAAGCTGGTCTCGCCGCACATGGTCGCGCAGATCACCGACAGCGGCGGTGATGTGCTGAAGGACTACGACGACGGCACGGACTCCTCGGAGGTCATCAGCTCCGGCACCGCCGAGCAGCTCCAGTCGGCGATGGAGACGGTGGTGAAGGACGGTACGGGCACCAACGCGCTGATCGACGGGGTGACCGTCGGCGGCAAGACCGGCACCGCGCAGCACGGCGAGAACAACAGCAAGACGCCGTACGCCTGGTTCACCTCCTACGGCAAGTCGGACTCCAACGGCAAGGAGGTGGCCGTCGCGGTCATGGTGGAGCAGTCCGACGCGGCCCGCTCCGAGGTGAGCGGCAACGGGCTGGCGGCGCCGGTGGCGCGGGCCATGATGCAGGCGGCGCTGAAGTAGCACCGCCCGTGGCGCCCCGGCGGGGGGCGGGGCGCCACGCACTCCCCCTTCTGAACCTTCTTCGGGTCGTTTCCGTGTCCCTCGACGGGTTCGGCGGGCCATACGTTGTCCGGCCCCCCGTACGAGAACACGTGAATGATCACTGCTACGCTTCCGGATCTCCGTCCGGGCCTCCCTGGACCCTCGCATGTCATTCACATGACACTCACCTCCGAGCGCGCATCGAGAAGGGGTCACCCGTGGGCACAGTCGTCGACGACGCGGCCTCCGTGGAGTTCCATGCCTTCTTCGAACGGCACTACGCCGAACTGGCCCGCCTGGCTCACCTGTTGACCGGCGAGGCGGACGCCGCGGACGATCTGGCGGCGGACGCACTGCTGGCCCTGTGGCACCGCTGGGACCGGGTGCGCGCGGCCGACCGTCCGGTGGCGTACGCGCGGGGCGTGGTCGCCAACCTGGCCCGCACCCGGATCCGCGGCGCGGTGCGCGAGCGGCGGCGGATCGCGCTGTTCTGGCCGCGCGGCGAGGAGCGGACCGAGAACCCGGACGTCGCCGGGGTGGTGGACGTGCAGGAGGCGCTGCGCAGGCTGCCGTTCCGGAAACGGGCGTGCGTGGTGCTCCGGCACGCGTTCGACCTGTCGGAGAAGGACACCGCGCTCACGCTCGGGATCTCGGTGGGTACGGTTAAGAGCCAGACGTCCAAGGGCATGGCCGAACTCCAGCGGCTGCTCGGCCCGCAGGGCGACCCGCCGCGGGTGCACGCGGCGATGGCGGCCCGGGCCGGCGAGAGCGGAGGAAGGAACCGATGACGCGGCAGGACGTGCACGACGAGCTGCGCGCCCGGCTGCACCAGGCGGCCGAAGCCCACGAACCGGACCGCGCGCGCATCCTGGCCCGGGTGGAGCGCGGCATGGCCGAGCCGCCCCGGCCCGGCCACCGGGCCGCGCACCGGCCGGCGGCGGGCTGGTTCCGGGTGGTCTCGGCGACGGCCGCGGTGGCCGGGGTGCTCGCGGCCGGCGGGTACGCGGTGGCCTCCGCGGTGAAGGACGAGCCGCCGGCCCGGCGGACGGTGGCGGTGTCCCCGACGCCCAGCGCGCCCCCGGAACGCACCACGGCCCCGGCGCCCCCCGCCCGCACGGCCCGCCCGACGCCCGGTCAGGGCGCCGGCGAGCCGTCCCGTACGCCGTCCTCCTCCCCCTCCTCCTCCGCGACCGGGAAGGCCACCGCTGAGGCCACCGCCCCGGCCGGTCCGCCGCCGGCCCGCGCCGAGCGGAACGGCCCGCTGTGGTCGGACGGCTCGGTGGACCCGCACAGCAACGACTTCTGGGCGCAGAGCAACCTGACCCTGAAGACGTCCACGCGGCTCACGTCCCTCACGGTCGAGCTGAGGATCGCGCAGACCGGCGGGGTGACCTCCACGGGCGCCTGGCGCTCGCTGCCCGAGGCGGACTTCGCCCAGCGCGTCGCGGAGCGGGACGGGTTCGTCGTCTACACCTGGACCTTGAAGCCGGGGCGTACCGTGCCCGCGGGCGAGTGGGTGTTCGCCGGGCAGTACGACCATGCCCGCGGGGGGCGGGACGCGAAGGACGACGGCTACGTCATGACGGGCTCCGCCGACGGGCACACCTACGCGGTGACCGGCGGCTTCGCCCCGCACGACCGCTCCTAGGGCCCGCCGGCCCCGGGCATCAGGAGACGAAGTAGGTCGGGTTCGGCAGCTTGTACGCGCGGTCGGCGTAGCCGCCCCCGAGGTCCGAGTACTGGTCGCCGAAGTTGGCGATGACGTCGTAGCCGAGGTCCTGCTCGATGTGCTTGCGCGTGGCGGACTTGAACTGGACCGTCGTGCACTTCCAGGCGCCCGGTGTGGCGCAGTGCTTCAGGTAGGCCGGCGGGTTGGCCTTGTCCTTGAGGAACATGTGGGCGGGGTCGAGGTTGACGTCGGCGCCGACCTTCTTCAGGTTCTGCACGGCGGCGGCGCGCCGGGCCTCGCCCAGACCGGTGTTGTAGAAGACCTCGACGCCCTTGGACCGGGCGTAGCGCACCAGTTCCGGGCTGCCGAAGACGGCCGGGCGGTCGGCCCGGTCCACGTAGGCGTTCCAGTCGGCGTCGTCGTAGCCGTAGTTGGCGCGCTTCTCGTAGTCCAGGCTGAGCAGCAGCGTGTCGTCGATGTCGAAGACGACGGCCGGCTTCTCGCCCCGGTGCTGCGCCTTGCGGGCGGCCTTGTCGATGTAGCCCTTGGCATCGGCGTCGATCCGCGCCAGGTCCTGGGCGTACGGGCTGTCCGGGGACGCCTGGTAGACGCCCTGGGCGTCGAGGGTGGTGCCGTAGTAGGTGTCGATGTCCTTCACCAACTGCCCGATGTTGTAAGGCTCGTGGGTGGAGTTGGCCGTCGACTGGCCGGCGCCGGCCGCGCCCGCGCCGTACAGCACCGTGCCGGCGACGACACAGGCGGCGCCGGCCGCGACCGCCCTGAGGGACTTGCGCATGGTTCTCCGATCCGGTGGACGAGAGTGATGTACCAGGTCGGAGACTGTCTACGCGCATCACATCCAGAGTGCGAGGCCTGTTACCGGATCGGTATGAGGGGGCGTCAAAGGCGGCCCCGGTCACCGGGGCAGGCGGCCGGGGTGTGCCGCGCGGCCTCGGCGGCGGTGAGCCGCGGCCGCTCGTCGGGCACGCTCACCGGCGTGCGGGAGCGTGTGGAACCGGCACCGGTCGAAGACGGCGGTCGCCCGGCGGAAGGCGGAGTCGACGTCCCCTCGATGTGGGCGCGGCTGCTCGGCGTCAGCGCTCCTCCCACGGTGTCCAGTCGCCGAGCCAGGCCGCCCTGGTCGCCGACGCGGCCTGCTCGCCGGTCAGCCGGGGACGGTTCTCCGGGACGGTGACCAGGGCGCCGGGGCCCGTGGTGCGGTACTCGGCGAACCGCTGCTCCTGCCAGGGGTGGGCCGCCGACATGTCCGTGTAGGGGGCGACCGCGTCGATGCCGGGGCCGAGCCATGTGTCGCGGACGGTGAGCATCGGGCGGGCGGTGGGGTCGGAACTGGGCACCCAGGGGCGGGCCAGCTTGTAGCAGGCGTCCGGGGCCTCGCTGGTGACCCGGCCGCGCGTGACCAGGAAGCCGTGCGGGTTGGCGGCGGCCGTGGAGGGCGCGAAGACGAAGCCGTAGGGCGCGGCGGCCAGGTCCGTGCGGTTGAGGGTGCGGAAGTGGCAGTGCTCGTACACGGCGGTGGCCCGGCCGAAGACGAAGTCGACATCGCCCTCGGCGTAGCAGTGCGCGTAGTACTGCCGGGCGAAGGCGGACAGGGACAGGGAGTCGGCGTACAGGGTGTCCTGGTGGCCGAGGAAGCGGCAGTGCCAGAAGGCGCCGCGGTCGCCCTGTGCCTTGAGGGCGACGGCCTGGGTGCCGGTGATGTCGGGGTGGTCGGCGCGCAGCCAGTCGTTGGCGAAGGTGATCCAGCGGGCGGTGAACCCGTCGGCCTGGACGGTGACCGTCGCCGAGCCGGTGGTGCCGTGGGTGCCGCCGCCGGGCTTGGGCGTCCCGGCCGCGATGTCGTGGACGATCACCACGTCCCGCGGATCCCCGGAGGCGCCGATCCAGGTCATGTCCGTACGGCCGGTGTCGACGGCGACCGTCTCGCGGTAGGTGCCGGGGGCGATGACCAGCGTCCGGCCGCTGCCGGTGGCGGCGGTCACCGCGGCCTGGACGGAGGTGAAGTCGCCGCGGCCGTGCGGGTCGACGTACAGGGTGTCCGGGGTGCGGCGGCGGGCCGGGGAGCCGTGGCGGCCGAACGGGCGGGGGCGGGCGTGGGCGGGGGCGGGCGCCAGGGCGAGCGCGGCGGCCGCGGTGCCCGCGGTGAGCAGACCCCGTCTGGTCAGGGGCATGGGAAGTCCTCCCTCTCGGGGCGGCCGGGGCGGGGTGCGCCCCGGCCGGATGGGTTCAGCGCAGGTGTCCGGCGCCCGCGTGGCGGCCGACGATGCCGGGGACGGCCTGCGGCCGGTCCACCCGGGTGCGCAGCACCGGTGTCCAGCCGGCCCCGGACTGGAGGGTCTCGCCGGGTACGTCCGCGTTGTGGACGGCGAGGAGGTCCACCGGCCGGCCGTTGACGTAGTTGTCGGCGGCGGTGACCGGGGCCTCCTTCCACTTCTTCAGCACCGCGCCGGCCCGGACGCCGTCCGGCAGGGTGAACGCGTTGTGCTCGGCGACCAGTTGGGACTCCATGCCGATGCCGTACGTGTAGGAGTAGCCGTCCCCGGCGACGAAGTGGTTGTTGTACGAGTCCACCTGACCGAAGCGGACGCGCGGGGCCCGCTCGACCAGGTTCCGGAACAGGTTGTGGTGGAAGGTGACCTTCAGGTGCCCGCGGTCGACGGCGGCGGTGGCCGCGCTGTCGCTGTTGCCGATGAGGATCGTCTTGTCATGGTCCTCGAAGACGTTCCAGGAGGCGGTGACGTGGTCGGCGCCCTTGACGATGTCCAGCTCGCCGTCGTGCTGCTGGTAGATCCGGCCGTAGTACGACGGCAGGGTGCTGTCCGGATGCTCGCCGTCGGTGAAGGTGTTGTGGTCCATCCACACATGGGTCGAGCCGTACACCACGGCGCTGTCGTACTCGGAGTTCCAGTTGCCGTCGGCCGTGTCGGTGGGGTCCCACTGCGGGAAGCAGTCGAGGGGGCTCTCGAAGGTCAGGTTGCGCACGATGACGTTGTCGACGCCCTTGATCTGGAGGCTGGCGCCCTCGAGGCCGGCGTCGCGGCCGATGCCGACGATGGTGGTGTTGGCGGGTACGGCCGCCTTGATGAAGGCGTCCTGACGGGCGGCGGAGGCGCGGCGCAGGCCCTCGGGGCTGGTGTCGGGTTCGGCGTCGAGGGTCTTGGTGCGGCCCCACACCGCCGGGTCGTAGGTCTTCAGATAGGCGGCGAAGTCGTAGCCGGGCACGGCGAAGGTGTCGCAGCCCGGCCCGTCGGCGTCGATCGTGCCCTTCACCCGGACGATCTTCGGTGCGCTGCCGCCGTCGGCGAGGGCGGCCTTGAACTGCTCCCAGGTGGTGACGGTGTACACGTGCGCGGGGTCGGCGGCGGCCCCGCCGGTCGTCCCGGTGCCGTACGCGGCCCAGCCGTCCCGTGCGGGCAGCACCTGCCGGTCGGGGCCGGCGTGGTGGGCGGGGTGCGCGGACGCGGTGCCGGTGACGGCGAGGACGAGGGCGGTGGCCCCCACCAGGGCATTCATGACCCGTCCATGACATCTCTGTGTACGCACTGTGCGGCTCTCCTAGATGACTCAGTGGCTCAGTGGCTCGGTGGCTCGATGGCTCGATGACTCGATGACTCGATGGCGGCTCGTGGCCGGACGGCCCGTGGGCGCGGGTCAGGACGCGGGGGCGGGCGGCCAGGTGATCCAGGACGCCGGGATGTCGTCGTCCAGCCGGCGGACGTCCGACCGGGCCAGCACGCGGGTGCGCAGCAGCTCCCGGGCCACGAGCCGCGCGACGGCGACGGCCCCCGGCGGGTTGAAGTGCGTGTTGTCCTGCTCGGTGGCGGTCCAGTTGAAGTAGGTCTTCGTCTCCTCCGCCCCCAGCCGCTGCCACAGCGCGAGCGACAGCGCCTCGATGTCGAGCAGTGCGACCTTCTCCTCCCCGGCGAGCGCCCGCACGGCCGCCGGGTAGTCGCCGTGGGTGGGCTGGGCCGTGCCGTCCGCGTCGAACCTGCGGCGCTCCACGGAGGTGGCGAGGACGGGCCGGGCGCCCCGCGCGCGGGCGCCGTCGACGTACAGCCGCAGGTACCGCTGGTACGACGTCCACGGCTCGGTGTACCGGGCGGGATCGGTGGCCTTCTCGTCGTTGTGCCCGAACTGGATGACCAGGAAGTCGCCCGGCCGGATCGCGGCGAGCACGGCATCCAGCCGGCCCTCGTCGACGAAACTCTTCGAACTCCGGCCGTTCACCGCGTGGTTGGCGACCGTCAGCTCCTTGTGGAGGAAGAAGGGCAGCGCCATTCCCCACCCGGTCTCGGGAGCGGCGTCGGCGTATTTCTGCGCGGCCGTCGAATCACCGGCGATGTGGAGGGTCCGCGCCTCCTTCCGGGACCGTCCGGCGAGGGGGACGGCGGCGACGGCAGCGGACGTGACCTGTCTGCGCGTGAGGGACACGATCAGTACCTTTCGAGCACGAGGAGGGGTGCGGGGCGCGGGGAGCCGCGCGGCCCGCCACGACGGACCCGCAGCCCCCGCCACCGCGGCCGTCCGGGTTCAGTGGTTCTGCTTCCAGTCCGCCTGGGCCTTGTTCAGCTGGTCGGCCAGCAGGTCCAGGAATTCCTTGGCGCTCAACTTGCCCAGCAGCACCTTCTGGAAGTTCGGCTCGTTGTCGGCCTTGGAAATGGTGTTCCAGTCGGGCAGGTAGTACGGCAGCTGGACGATCTTCGTGCCGGCCCCGTCCAGCGCCTCGGTCGCCAGCTTCGTCGGCTCGTTCGCCCGCACCCAGGCGTCCCGCGCCGCCTCGGTGTTGGCCGGCACCGACCCGGCCGACTCGTTCCACTTGCTGTTGGACTCGTGGGAGGCGGCGAACTCGATGAACTTCCAGGCGGCGGCCTTGTTCTTGCCGGACTTGAACAGGGCGAGCCCGTCGACCGGGTTGGACACCTGCACCCGCGTCCCGTCGTCCTGGGTCGGGCTGGGGATGCCCCGGAACTTGCCCTTCAGCGCCTTCTCGTGATCGGCGTAGGAGCCCAGGTTGTGGCTGAGCATCCCGATGGTGCCGGAGTCCCACTGGGCGACCATCTTGGTGAAGTCGTTGTTGACGTCGGCGGACGGGGTGTTCTTCTTGTACAGGCCGGTGTACTTCTCCAGCGCGGCCACGTTCTTCGGGTCGTTGACGGTGGTCTTGTCGCCGTTCCAGAAGGACGTGATCCCGCTCTGCCCGTACATCGCGTCCAGCGCCTGGGCGATGGAGCCCTCGCCGCCGCGGATGGTGTACCCGAAGGCGTTCTGGTCCTTGTCGGTGAGCTTGTCGGCGGCCTGGTAGAACTTCGTCCAGGTGGTCGGCGGCTCCAGCTTCGCCGCGCGGAACAGATCGGTGCGGTACCACAGCGTGCCGTTGTTCGCGGAGGTCGGGACGGTGTACGTCTTGCCGTCCCCGCCGGCCGCCTTCACGCTCTCCAGGAACTTGGCGTTGAGCTTGCCGCTGAGCGGGCCGGAGGAGAGCCGCTCGTCCAGCGGCTCCAGCGCGCCCTGCGCGGCGACCTCGGCCAGCATCGCCGTGCCGACGCCGCCGACGTCCGGCAGGCCGCCGCCCTGGATGGCGGTGTCGTACTTGGACTGCACGCTCGCGGCGGGCACGCCGACGTACTTGACCTTGATGTCGGGGTACTTGTGCTCGAAGTCGGCGATGATCTGCTTCCAGACGTCGGTGCGGACACCGCCGTTGTTGTCCCAGAAGGTGATCGTGCCCTTGCCGGAGCCCTCGTTCCCCTTCTCCCCCGCGCTGCCGCTGCCGTCGTCGCCGCAGGCGGTGGCGGTCAGCGCGAGGGCGGAGCCCAGGGCCACGGCCAGGGCGGCGCGCCTGCTTCTGCGGATGCTGCTCTTCATTGGTCGGCTCTCTTCTGCTGGATCGTGCGGGGACTCTGCTGGATCGTGCGGGGACAGGGAGGAGTGTGGGGGCGGTGCGAGGTCAGCGGCGGGCGAACGGCGCCCGGCCGTCCGTGCCGCGCAGACAGCCGGCGACGGTGTGCGACCGCGCGTCCGCGTCGCTCAGCCGCGGCCGGCCGGGGCCTTGGGCGGCTCCGGGGCCGTAGGTGCGGTACTCGGCGAACCGGGCGTCCTGCCACGGGAAACCGCCCATGCCGGTCCACGGCGCGGACGTGATCACGACGGGCAGCTCGGTGTTCCGGACGAGCACCTGGCCGGCCGCGCCCGGATCACCGACCGCTCGATGACGGCCGAGGCGCGCCCGTGGACGAAGTCGACGTCGCCCTCGATGTGGCGGTCGCCGGACTTCTTCGAGGTCAGATGCCGGGCGGTGTCGCCGTCGGGCACGGCGTCCACCGCGGACCGCACGGCCGGGTGGTCGCCCGGCACGCGCAGCACGGTGCCGATCCGCTGTTGCGGGCCGGAGAAGCGCTTGACCAGGGCGGGGACGGCGGCGGCCGGGTCCGGCCGGTAGTCGTAGAAGGCGTGCGGGTCGAAGGCGGTGCCGTGCTCGTCGGTGCGCCCGCCGGTGTTCCTCAGGATCGAGCCGCGCTGCACCAACTCGGCCGTGGCATCGGCCTGGTAGGGGTGCTGCACACCGTCGTAGTAGCTGTTCTCGATGACCATCTTCGTGTGCCCGCGGGACCAGTTGCCGTACGTCCACACCGGGTCGCCGTCGGCCACCTGGTCCGACAGGTAGTTGTTGTAGAGGTGCGCGTAGGCGCAGTTGTCGGCGGACGGGTTGCGCTGCTTGGTGCCGGAGAACCAGTTGTGGTCGATGGTGATCTGGGTGCGCACATTGCTGGTCCAGCCGATGCCGAGCGCCTTGTTGTGGTGCGTGAACCGGTTCCAGGAGACGGTGACGTACTGGCTGTCCTTGCGGATGTCGAGCAGCCCGTCGCCCATGTGCGTGAAGCGGTTGTGGTCGATCCAGACGTGGTCGGCGCCGTCCATCTGGATCGCGTCGAAGTCGGTGGTCTTGCCGTCCCAGTCGCCCTCGACATAGGAGTCACGGATCGTCAGGTTGCGGATGACGACGTTGTGCGTGCCGGGGTTCAGGTGCAGTTCCCCGTGGACGATCTCGCCGGTGTCGCCGACGCCGACGATGGTCTTGTCGGAGGCGACCACGATGTCCGAGCCGAAGGGTTCCACCGCGATCGATCCGGCGACCCGGATGACGTACGGCTCCGGGGCCGAGGCGTAGCGGGCGAGGGACGCCTGGTCGGTGACGGTGACGATCCGGCCGGCGGCGCCGCCGGTGGTGCCGCCGGCCAGTGCGGCGAAGCCGTGCGGCCGGTCGCCGTAGGGCCCGGCGGCGGCCGGACCGGCGGCCCGCGCGGGGGGCGCGGCCTCGGGGGTGGCGGCCGTCGCCTCGCCCGCCAGGCCGAGGCCGGCCGTGGCGACGAGGGCGGTCGCGGCGGCCAGGGCGGCGCACCGGTGGGGCAAGCGCTTGCCAGGGATGTGCGTCATTGCGGCTCCCAACAGGGCTTCTTCGGCGATTACAGGGGCGTGATCCGGAACCGGGTGAAGGTCGCCGAGCCCGCGTGCCCGGGGCCCTCGGGTGCGACGGCGAACAGGCCGAGCAGGGCGCCGACCCAGCGCCAGGGCGTGGCGGCGAAGACCGGGCCGGAGGGCCGGAAGCCGTCCCCGGCGTCGTAGGAGAACCGGCAGCGTGCCCCGGGCCCGGCCTCGATCCGCAGCCGTGCCCGGCCCCCGGGCGCGGCGCACGGCACCCCGGCGGCGCGCTCCCGGTCGGCGACCGCCTCCGCGAACCGGTGCACCAGCCGGACCGTTCCGTCGGTCCCGCGCTCCAGCCCGATCCACGAGAAGGCGTCCCCGAGGACCACCAGTCCCGCGCGGGCACCCGGCTCGCCGGCGTCCAGCCGCAGCTCGACCTCGGCCGCGCTCGGCAGCCCGGGCAGCCGCTGGGTGAGGACGTTCGGCAGTTTCCGCGGGTCATGAGCCTCGGCGGAGCGGACGCAGGCCAGCCGCAGCCCGTCCCCGGAGTGCTGGGTGGCCCAGCCGTCGCCCGGATTGGCGGTCCACTGCCACTGCCGGCCGTACCGGCCGCCGGGGAAGTCGTCGTCGGTGGCGGGCGCGGCGGGCGGCTGCGCCGGCAGGGCGGGCCGCCGGTGTACGGCGACGGGGGCGCCCTCGTCCCCGATGACCGGCCAGCCGTCCCTCCCCCAGCGCATCGGCTGGAGGTGGACCACCCTGCCGTAGGGGCCGCGCTGCTGGAAGTGCAGGAACCAGTCCTCGCCGGCCGCGGTGCGCACCCAGCCGCCCTGATGGGGGCCGTTGACGTCGGTGTCCTTCTGCTCCAGCACGATCCGTTCCTCGTACGGACCGAAGAAGCCGCGCGAGCGGAACGCCCCCTGCCAGCCGGTCTCCACGCCCCCGGCGGGGGCGAGGATCCAGAACCAGCCGTCGTGCCGGTAGAGCTTGGGCCCTTCGAGGGTGAACCAGCCGGGGATGCGGTCGCCGTCGACGATCACCTTGCCCTCGTCGAGCAGCGAGGTGGCGTCGGGGTGCATCCGGTGGCCGGTGAGGCGGTTCTTGACGCCGGAGCGGGACTTGGCCCAGGCGTGCACGAGGTAGGCCTCGCCGGTCTCGTCGTCCCACAGCGGGCACGGGTCGATCAGGCCCTTGCCCGCCTTGACCAGGTGCGGGCGGGTCCACGGGCCCCTGATCTCGGGGGCGTTGACCTGGAAGATGCCCTGGTCGGGGTCGCCCCAGAAGATCCAGAAGCGGTCGTCGTGGTGCCGGATGGACGGCGCCCAGACCCCGCGGTCGTGCCGGGGCAGGGCGAACTCCTCCTCGGGTTCGAGGCGTTCGAGGGCGTGGCCGACGAGGGTCCAGTCGACCAGGTTCCGGGAGTGCAGCAGGGGCAGTCCTGGGGCGCGGCCGAAGCTGGAGGCGGTCAGGTAGAAGTCGTCGCCGACCCGGACCACGTCCGGGTCGGACCAGTCGGCGTTCAGCACCGGGTTGCGGTAGGTCGCGGTCACTGGGCCACCGCCTTGCGGACCAGGGCGGCCAGCTCGTCGCGGGCCGGGCGGCCGTCGGCGACGACGGTGACGATCCGGCGGACGACGGTCCCGCCGGGCGCGATCGTCAGCCGCTCGGTGTGCGCCAGCGAGGAGCCCACCCCGGGGTACTCGGCGGCCCGGACGAACCAGGGGTCGCGGCGGGTGTCCTCGGTGGCCCCGGCGAACGCCAGCGTCCAGCCGGCGCCGGCCAGCGCGAGCCAGTCGGCGCGGGTGCCGTGCACCTCGGCCTCGCCCTCCCGGTCGGCGGTGAAGACCTCGGGCGGCCGGGATTCCCCGCGGGCCCGCCAGAAGAAGCCGCCGTAGGCCGCGCCGGGCCGGCCGTTGGTGGCGGGGCTGCCGATCGACAGCGGGCCGGGGGTGACATTGGTGAGGGAGAAGGTGAAATCCAGCGCCCAGGCGGTCTCGGTGAGCCCGGTGGCCGCGACCGTGCGGCGCTCGCGCAGCAGCTCGGTGCCGGCGGCGGTCCAGCGCAGCTCCTCCACGAAGCCGTCGGGGTCGCACAGCTGGAAGCCGGTGTGCCGCTGGATGCCGTGGTTGTCCAGCTCGGTCGGTCCCTGGTCGCGCACGAAGGTCCGGCCGCCCCAGAAGTTGTGCCCCTCGACGTCGGGGACGGCGACACCGACGCCGAGGTGGTGCGCGTGGTCGGCGGGGCTCACCTCGGTGACCGCCGTGCCGGCCAGGGTGGTGACGGGGTGCAGATAGGGGCGCGGGGCGAGCCGGGCGGGCAGGCCGGGCCGGGTGACATAGCGGCCGACCGGGCGGCCCGCGGCCCGCAGGACCAGGCTGTCGTGGGTGGTCATCAGGTGCTCACCTCGTTCGGCAGGGGCCAGGAGGCGCCCAGTTCGGAGTAGAGGGCGAGGGTGTCGGCCGCCGCCGCGACCAGGCCCTCCACGCCGGGCACGATCCGGCGCCGCTCGCCCGGCAGCGACCGCCAGGCGGACTCGGGCAGGGGGGCCGGGTCGGGGGCGGTGCGGATCGCCTCGACGACCCGCATGAAGGCGCCGGTGTCGTCCGGCGGGACCAGCAGCGCGGTGCCGTGCTCCAGGTGGCCGGCCAGGTTCTCCAGCAGGTCGGTGCGGCCGTACTCGGTCTCCTCGGGGCCGTGCCCGGAGCGCTGGAGCAGCACCCGGTCCTGCTTGTACCAGAAGGTGATCCGGCCGCGGTCGCCGTGCACCAGCACGTACGGCTCGCCGGGGTGCTCGGCGCACAGGGTCGCGGCGACCGTGACCGGTCCGCGCGGGGTGCGCACGCGGACACAGGAGGTGTCGTCGGACTCGATGGCGTTGGCGCGCAGCAGCTCGGTCTCGATGCCGGTGACGTCCTCGGCGCGGGTGGTGCCGAGCAGGGCGAGAGCGGTGGCGACGGCGTGCGCGAGGGGGTTGGTGAGCACCCCGTCGACCACGTCGGCGCCGTTCAGCCGCCGCCGGCCCGCCCAGGGGGCCCGCCGGTAGTAAGCCTCGTCCCGGGCCCAGGCCCCGGCGGCGCCGACCCCCTTGACCGCGCCGATGGCGCCCTCGGCGATCAGCCGCCGGATCGCGGGCACCGCGTGCGAGCCGAGCGACTGGAAGCCGACCTGGCAGGCCACCCGGGCCTGGGCGACCCCGTCGGCCATGCGGCGGAACTCGGCGTAGGAGGGCGCGGGCGGCTTCTCCAGCAGCAGGTGCACGCCCCGCGCGGCGGCGGTCAGGGCCAGCTCGGTGTGGGTGGGGATGGGCGTGCAGATCACGGCGATCCGCGCGCCGGTCGTGTCGAGGAGCGCGCCGAGGTCGGCGGACTGCTCCGGGGTGCCCAGGCCGTCCGGGATCTCCGCCCCGGTGAGCGGGGTCAGTTCGCAGATCCCGGCGAGCCGCACCACGCCCCGGTCCTGGAGCCGGCGGATGTTGTCCAGGTGCCAGCGGCCGTGCCCGCGGGCGCCCGCGAGGACGACGGGTACGGTCATGTGGTCCTCCCCGCGCCCGCGCCGCGCGCCACCGCCCGGCCGGCCACCGCCGCGCTGTCGATCTTCCCGTGCGGGACGGGGGTCCAGCCGACGTCCGCCGTCAGGTCGCGCTCGCTCCCGGAGTTGTGGATGGCGAGCAGGTCGACCGGACAGCCTCTCCCGGATCTCATCCCTTCACCGCCCCCGCGCTGAAGCCGGTGATCAGCCACTTCTGGATGAAGGCGAACACGATCACCACGGGCACGGCGGCGATGATGCCGCCGGCCGCCAGGGCGCCCAGGTCGACGCTGTCGGCGCTCATCAGGGTGTTCAGGCCGACCGGGATGGTCTGCTTGCCCTGGTCGGACAGGAACATCAGGGCGAACAGGAAGTGGTTCCAGGCGTGCACGAAGGCGAAGGAGCCGACGGCGATCAGCCCGGGCCGCAGCAGCGGCAGCACCACGATCCGGAAGCCGGTCAGGCGGTTGCAGCCGTCCACCCAGGCCGCCTCCTCCAGGGAGTAGGGCACGTTCCGGATGAACCCGCTGATCAGGATCATCGACAGCGGGAGCTGGAAGACGGTCTCGGCGAGGACCACGCTGCCCAGGGAGTTGATCATCCGCAGGTTGGCGAAGATCTGGAACAGCGGGACCAGCAGCAGCGCGCCCGGCACGAACTGGGAGCACAGCAGCGCCAGCATGAAGCCGCGCTTGAGCCGGAAGTCGAAGCGGGCGAGCGCGTAGCCGCCGGCCAGGGCGACGACGGTGGTCAGCACCAGGGTGGCCAGGCCGACGTAGACGCTGTTGGTGAAGTAGGTGCCGAAGCTGCGCTCGGTCCACACCTTCTCGAAGTGCTCGAAGGTCATCGGCCAGGGCACCAGGGAGGTGGAGCCGGCCGGGCGGAGCGCGAAGAGCAGGATCCAGTAGAAGGGGATCAGGGTGAACAGCAGGTAGAGGGTCAGCGGGACGTAGATCTGCCAGCGCGGGACCTGGTCCCAGGCTCGGCGCTTCCTGCCGGGCCGGGCGGGCTCGGCCGCCACGCGCTCGGGAGCGGGAGCGATCTCGGTGATCACCTGGACTCACCTCCGAACTTGCTCAGCCGCAGATAGACGATCGAGCAGAAGAGCAGGATCACGAACGCCACCGTGGTGAGGGCGGAGGCGTAGCCGAAGTTGTGGGCGTCGACGGATGTGTTGGCGATGTACAGCGGCAGGGTGGTGGTCTCGCCGGCCGGGCCGCCGCCGGTCAGGGTGTAGAGCAGGTCGACGTTGTTGAACTCCCACACCGCGCGCAGCAGCGTGGACAGGACGATGGCGTCCTTCAGGTGGGGCAGGGTGATGTGCCAGAACTGCTTGAGCCGGCTCGCCCCGTCGACCTCGGCGGCCTCGTACAGGTCCTTGGAGACGGACTGGAGGTCGGCGAGGATGAGGATCGCGAAGAACGGCACCCCGCGCCACAGGTCGGCGACCACGGTCGCCGGGAACACCGTGGAGGTGTCCGACAGCCAGCTGGTGCCGTACGAGCCGAGGCCCGCGTCGGCGAGGTAACGGCTGATGCCGGTCTGGGAGTTGTAGAGCAGCACCCAGATGGCGGAGGTCAGCACGCCGGAGACCGCCCAGGGCGAGAAGACGAGCGCGCGGCCCACCGCCCGGCCGACGAAGGTCTGGTTGACGATGAGCGCCAGCGCGAGACCGAACAGCAGCTGCAAGCCGACTTCCACCACGACCCACTTGGCGCTGAAGGTCAGGGTGTCCCAGAACTGCGGGTCGTGGGCGAAGGCGTGGGTGAAGTTGTCCAGGCCCGCGAATCCGTTCCGCCAGGGCTTGGTGGGGTTGTAGTTCCGCAGGCTGTAGTAGAAGACGCTGAGCACCGGGTAGGCGATGAATCCCAGCATCAGCAGGGCCGCCGGGGCGATCAGCAGATACGGCAGCCTGCGCGGGGTGGCGGAGGCACGGCGCCGCCGGGGTGGCGCGGGCGGTTTCGCCACGGCTGCGGCTTGGGCCATGACTGTTCTCCGTTCTCGGTGAAGCGCTTTCCGATCAGTGTTCGAGATCTCGACCGAAGGGGGTCGTGGTCGAGGGCGGTTCAGCCCGCGTACGGGTCCTGCACGGTGCCCGGCCGGGCGAGGAACTCGAAGTCGCAGCCGGTGTCCGCCTGGGTGATCTGCTCGCTGTAGAGCGCGCCGTAGCCGCGTTCGTAGCGCACGGGCGGCGGGGTCCACTCGGCCCTGCGGCGCTCCAGTTCGGCGTCGTCCACCTCGAGCCGGAGGGTGCGCGCCTCGACGTCGAGCGTGATGAGGTCGCCGGTGCGCACCAGGGCCAGCGGTCCGCCGACGTAGGACTCGGGGGCCACGTGCAGCACGCACGCGCCGTAGCTCGTGCCGCTCATCCGGGCGTCGGAGATCCGGACCATGTCCCGCACGCCCTGCTTCAGCAGGTGGTCCGGGATGGGCAGCATGCCGTACTCGGGCATGCCCGGGCCGCCCTTGGGGCCGGCGTTGCGCAGCACCAGGACGCTGTCGGCGGTGATGCCGAGCGCGGGGTCGTTGATGGTGCGCTGCATGGTCTTGTAGTCGTCGAAGACGACGGCCGGGCCGGTGTGCCTGAGCAGGCGCGGCTCGGCGGCGATGTGCTTGATGACCGCGCCGTCCGGGCAGAGGTTGCCGCGCAGTACGGCGACCCCGCCCTCGCTCGCCACCGGGTTGTCCCGGGTGCGGATGACGTCGTCGTCGTGGACCCGGGCACCGGCGAGCTGTTCGCGCAGGGTGTCGTGGGACACCGTCGGCCGGTCCAGGTGGAGCAGGTCGGTGATCCGGGACAGGAAGCCGGGCAGGCCGCCGGCGAAGTGGAAATCCTCCATCAGGTACTTCTGTCCGCCGGGGCGGACGTTGGCGAGGACCGGGACCGTGCGGGCGATGCGGTCGAAGTCGTCCAGGGTGAGCCGGACCCCGGCCCGGCCGGCCATGGCGATGAGGTGGATCACCGCGTTGGTGGAGCCGCCGAGGCCGAGCACGGTGGTGACGGCGTCCTCGAAGGCCTCCGGGGTGAGGACGGCGGACAGCCTGCGGCCTTGGTGGACGAGGTCCACGGCGGTCATGCCCGCCTTCGCCGCCATCCGGTCGTGCCCGGAGTCCACCGCCGGGATGCTGGACGCGCCCGGCACGGTCACCCCGAGCGCCTCGGCCGCCGCGGTGAGCGTGGACGCCGTGCCCATCGTCATGCAGTGGCCGGGCGAGCGGGCCAGGCCGCTCTCCAGCTCGGCCATTTCGCAGTCGCCGATGAGGCCGGCCCGCTTGTCGTCCCAGTACTTCCACATGTCGGTGCCGGAGCCGAGGACCTCGCCGCGCCAGTGGCCCGGGAGCATCGGACCGGCGGGCACGAACACCGCGGGCAGGTCGGCGGAGGCCGCGCCCATCAGCAGCGCGGGCGTGGACTTGTCGCAGCCGCCCATGAGCACCGCCCCGTCGACCGGGTAGGAGCGCAGCAGTTCCTCGGTCTCCATGGCGAGCAGATTGCGGTAGAGCATGGGGGTCGGCTTCTGGAAGGTCTCGCTGAGCGTGGAGACCGGGAACTCCAGCGGGAAGCCGCCCGCCTGCCACACCCCGCGCTTGACGGCCTGGGCGCGGTCGCGCAGGTGGACGTGGCAGGGGTTGATGTCGGACCAGGTGTTGAGGATGGCGATGACCGGCTTGCCCAGGTGTTCCTCGGGCAGGTAGCCGAGCTGGCGGGTGCGGGCGCGGTGGCTGAAGGAGCGGAGCCCGTCGGTGCCGTACCACTGGTGGCTGCGCAGTTCCTCGGGGCGCCTGGGGGCTGCGTTCATATGGACCATCCGGCGGCGATCGCGGCGACCTCGGCACGTTCGTCCTCGGGCAGCGGCCTGCTGGGCGGGCGGACGTCCCGGCGGCAGAGGCCGAGCGCGGCGAGGGCCTCCTTGACGACGGTGACGTTGTTGGCGCTGCCCTGCGCGGCGCGCAACTCCTCGAAGCGGCGGATCTGCTCCCAGACCTTCATGGCGGCCGGGTAGTCGCCGGCGCGCAGCGCGTCCAGCATGGCGCGGGAGACGGCCGGGGCGACGTTGACGAGCCCGGAGGTGAAGCCGGTGGCGCCTGCGGAGAAGTAGGAGGGGGCGTACGGCTCGGCGAGTCCGGCCACCCAGGCGAAGCGGTCCAGGCCGGCGTCCCGGGCGAAGGCCGCGAAGTGGGCGGCGTCCGGGACGGCGTACTTCACCCCGATGACGTTCGGGCAGTGGTCGGCGAGTTCGGCCAGCCGGGCGCCGGGCAGCTGCGCGTTGCGGATGTACGGCACCACGCCCAGCTCGGGGACGGCCTCGGCGATGGCGCGGTGGTAGTCGACCCAGCCGGCCGCGGACACGTACGGGTGCACCGGCTGGTGGACCATGACCATCCGGGCGCCGAGGCCCTCGGCGTGCCGGGCGGAGGCGATGGCGGTGGGCAGGTCGTGGCCCACGCCGGCCAGGATGGCGGCGCGGTCGCCGGCCTCGTCCACGGTGATCTCGGCGACCAGCCGGCGCTCCTCGGGGGTGAGGGCGTAGAACTCGCCGGTGTTGCCGTTCGGGGTGAGGGTGGTGATGCCGCCGTCGAGCAGACGGCGCAGCAGCGCACGGTGGGTGGCGGTGTCGATGGTGCCGTCCGCGGCGAAGGGGGTCACCGGGATGGCCACCACCTCGGCCAGGGCCGCCCGTTGGGTCTCGAAGGTCACGCTGCTCATTGCTCGCCTTCCGTGGGGAGGGGCTCGGGGAACGCCCGCCGGACGAAGGACGCGATGTGGGCGTGCAGGGCGCCCGCGGCCCCGTCCGCGTCGCCGTCCAGGGCGAGCCGCAGGATCTCCCGGTGCTCGGCGGCCTCCCGCTCCCAGGAGGGGTCGGTGGCCCAGGCGACGGCGGAGACGAGGGCGGCCTGGTCGCGGACCTGGTCCAGCATCCGGGCGAGCAGCGGGTTGCCGCACGGCAGGTACAGCGCGCGGTGGAACTCGCGGTTGGCCAGGGAACGTTCGGCGGCGTCGGTGGCGTCGTCGGCGCGGGTCAGCGCGGCGCGGGCGGCCTCCAGGGAGGCTCCGTCGGCCACGGCCCGGCGCAGCGCCTCCGGCTCCAGCAGCAGCCGTACGTCGTAGACCTCGCGCGCCATGTCCGCGTCCACCATGCGCACCGTGACGCCCTTGTACTGGCTCATCACGACCAGGCCGGTTCCGGCGAGGGTCTTCAGCGCCTCGCGCACCGGGGTCTTGGACACCCCGAACTGCGCGGCCAGTTCCGTCTCCACCAGCGCCTGACCGGGCGTCAGCTGCCCGGTGAGGATGCGGTGTTTGATCGCGTCCAGCACGTACTGCGTGCGGGACGGGATCGGGGTGGGCACAGAGGTCATGCGGCCCTCTCGGATCTCACATATCGCGTCTCATATATGACGTACGGAGTACGACGCGTTGAAGGTAGGAGGGGGCGCAAGTTTCGTCAATGGTTCTGACAAAGGACGTTGCGGGAGCGGGAGTTCCGCTTTGCGGTTCGGAACCCCAGGTGCACACCGGCCACTTCGGCAGGCTAATCGGAGCAAGTCGGCCGTGCCGTGGTTGACTTACCCCCCGTGAAACGATTGTTCGAACACGTACGGCGTGTCCTGACCCCCGTGGCCGGCGCGGCGTTGGCCGCCGGTCTGCTGCTTCCCGCACAGCCCGCCCAGGCGGCATCCCAGCTGACCTCTTTCGACGCCGACTTCACCCTGACGCGAGTCAGCGGTGGCAACGAGGCCCTGATCGAGTCGGCGGAGGCGGCCGGTGTCGCGAAGGCGTCCGTCACCGAGGTCCTGGACTCCCACACCGGCAAACCCCACCTGTGCCACGGCACCGGGCTCAACGGCGCGCTGGCCTACGACGGCTTCTGCTGGGACGATATTGACGACCTCACCGGATACACGGACACGGACAAGGTCCCCGAAGGCGGCTGGATGCCGCAGGGGTTCACCGGATCACACGCCGCCTACGCGGGCGGCCTGTACGAGGGCCGGCACCTCTACGTCGCCTCCTGGTACTTCGGAAAGTTCGCCGACGGAAAGCCGAACGAGCAGTACACCCGGATCTCGATCATCCAGTCGACGGGTGACCAGGTGACGTACGGCCACGTGGCGCTGGTGGAACCGACGCTGGGCAACTTCAGGGAACTGTCCTACCAGTCGCACGCGGACGGAATAGCCTGGTACGGCGACCGGCTCTTCGTGGCCAACGGCGTGGAACTCCAGGTGTACGACCTCAGGCACCTGTGGAGGATGGACGACACGAGCAGCGCCGCCACCGGACTGATCGGGGGGCGCGCCTCCGCCCGCTACCACAGGTGGGCCCTGCCGCTGCTGGCCCGCTACACCACCAAGCCCGGCGCCGTCGCCGACACCGACCCCCAGCCGTTCGGCGCGGGCGTGCGCACCTGCGGACCCGCCAAGAACGTGGTGTGCCTGAGCAGCCTGAGCGTGGACCGGTCGACCTCCAGCCTGGTCTCCGCGGAGAACATCGGCACGAACAGCGGGGCGCGCATCGTCCGCTGGCCGCTGGCGCAACTGGGGACCCAGCTCCCCGCCAAGGTGACCTCGGCCTCCCGCGGCTACTACGCCGACCCGGTGCTCAACGTGCAGGGCGTCGCCACCGACGGCACCCACTTCTACCTGAGCGGCGACTGCCCGGCGTCCTGGCACGCGGGCTACTCGTGCGTCCACGTGGCAGCGGAGGGCGAGGCGACGCACGTGCTCACGCAGGCGCCATGGCTGACCCAGAACCTCTCCTGGGACCCGAACGCCGGGCGTCTGTGGGGCCTCAACGAAGCCTTGGAGGACAAGGACGTCGGCGGCAAACGCGTGGTGTTCTCCCTCAACCCGTCCGCCGGGGCGGCGGTCGACGGCTGGGGGTGGATGTCCAACTTCACCAAACCGGGATTCACTTGTGCCACGCCCAAGGGCGACGGCACCGCCAACGGAACCATCGTCACGGTCTGGCACTGCATCGGGTCCGAGAGCCAGCGGTGGGCCTTCAAGGACGGCCGCCTCGTCCACAAGGCGAGCGGCAAGTGCCTGACGCCGCAGGCCGACGCGGAGGACACCAACGGCGCCGTACTGACCCTGTGGACCTGCAACGGCAACGCGTCACAGCTGTTCAAGCAGGACGGGGGCGCCGTGACCAACCGCCTCGGCAAGGCCGTCACCCCCAAGGGGGACTCGCTGAACGACGGCACCTATCTGACCCTGTGGTCGAAGACCGGCAACGACTCGCAGGAGTGGCGGGTCAAGGGCTTCTGACGCCCTGACACCGCCGCGCCGGGGTGGCGGCCGGCGGGGGCCTTACGAACGCCCCCGTCCCCGCCCCCCGGCCTCGGGCATCCGCCCGATCCCCGCCCTGGTGCCTCAGGCCCACGATGGGCGGGCATGACGACTTCTCCGACCGCGTTCCGTGTGCTGCGGGACCGCGACGCGGCGCTGTATCTGGGCGCCGTGGTGGTGTCCGGGTTCGGCACCTCCTCCCTGTGGCTGGCCTCAGGAGTGTGGGTGAAGGACATGACCGGCTCCGACGCCCTCGCCGCGCTGTGCATGCTCGCCATGTGGGCGCCCTCGCTCGCCGGGCCGGCGCTCGGCACGCTCGCCGACCGGGTGCGCCGCAGACCCCTGCTGGTCTGCCTGAACCTGGGCCTCGCCGCGCTGCTCCCGGTGCTGTTCGCCGTCGACTCCCCCGGCCGCCTGTGGCTGCTGTACGCCGTGCTGCTGGTGTACGGCGCGGCCGGCACCGTGCATGACGCCGCCGAGTCGGCGCTGGTGACCTCCGTGGTCGGCGCGGACCTGCTCGGCGACTTCAACGGGCTGCGGATGACGGTCACCGAGGGCATGAAACTCGTCGCCCCGCTGACCGGCGCGGGCCTGTACGCGGTCTGGGGCGGACCGGCCGTGGCCTGCCTGGACGCGGCCAGTTTCGTGCTCGCGGCCGGGGTGTGCGCCCTGCTGCGGGTGCGCGAGGAGCAGCCCGTACCGTCCGGCACGGGCTGGTGGCGGGAGACCGCCGAGGGCACCCGGTACCTGTGGGGGCACCCGGTGCTGCGCCCGCTGGTCCTGGCGGGCGGCCTGACGATGCTGTTCACCGCGGTGGCGAGCACGGCGGTGTACACCGTGCTCGACCGGCTCGGCCACTCCCCCGCCTACCTGGGCGTGCTGTACGCGGCCCAGGGCGCCGGCTCGGTGGCGGCCGGGCTGCTCGCCGGGCCGGCGCTGCGCCGGCTGGGCGCGCGGCGGTTCGCGGCGGCCGGGATCGCGCTGACCGCGGTCGCGGCGGCGACGCGGGCCGTGGCGTGGGACCCGGTGGCCCTGGCGTCGAGCGTGGCCGGCGGACTGGGCCTGCCCTGTGTGCTGGTCGCCGCGCTCACCGCCGTGCAGCGGGAGACGCCGGGGGCGCTGCTGGGCCGGGCGACGGCCACCGCGAACACGCTGATGTTCACGCCCACGGCACTCGGGCTGGCCGCCGGGGCCGGCCTGGTGGGGCCGGCCGGCCCCGGGCTGCTGCTGCCGCTGTGCGGCCTGGCCCTGCTGGCGACGGCCGCCCCGCTGCGCCGGCGGCCGGCCACCACGGCACAGTCCCCGTCCGGCCCCGCGTGAAAGGGCCGCGCCCGCTCGGACGGCCGGACCCCCTCAGAGGGCGGACAACCCGGCCCGCACCGCCGCCAGGTCCTCGTCCGACGCCAGCCCGGCGTGGTACAGCCGCAGTTCGGTCGCGCCGGCGTCCCGGGCGCGGGCCGCGTCCGCCGCGAGCGTGCCGGGGCTGCCGCCCATGCCGCCGACGACGGTGAGGTTGGCGGCCAGCACCGTCCCCTCCCGGGCGGCGGCGGCGAACGGCGCCAGCAGGTCCGTGCCGCCGGTGCAGGGCACCACGACGCCGTCGGCCACGGACAGGATGTGGGCGGGGTCGACGCCCGCGTTGGCTCCGCAGTGGTAGGAGACCGGATCGGCGTGCAGCAGCACCCGGAAGCCCTGGGGCGCGGCGGCGCGCACGGCGGCGACGGCCTCCTCCTGGAGGGTGCGGGCGGTGGTGTCCCGCCAGGCGCGCGTGGCCGCCGCCGGCTCCGCCCCGAGCAGCTTCTCCACCGTCGGCCAGCCGGTGTCGTCGGCCGTGCCCCGCCACAGCGGTTCCAGCGCCTCGCGCACGGCCGCGGCCAGCGCGTCGGCGTCCAGGCCCCGGTCGCCGTAGCCGGCCCGGCAGGACGGGCAGAAGCACAGGGACATCAGGTACTGCCCGGCCTCCCCGAGGGCGACGCCGGCGGTCTTGTCGTGGGCGTGCAGGTGCTGGAGCCCGTACCAGCCCAGGGACTCCAGTTCGGTGCCGTGCGCGCCGGGGCGTACGGCGGCCTCGGCGGCCAGGTCGGTCAGGTAGGCGCGGGTGCCGGGCTGGGCGATGCAGGGCGCCCACGGGTAGCGGTCGCCGTAGGCGTTGACGACGGAGGTGTCCGGGTGTTCGGCGCCCATGCGGGAGTTGTGGGCGAGGACGACCCAGGTGTGCACCTCCAGCCCGGCCGCGGCCAGGGCCTCGGCGGCCTCCGCGTAGGCGTCGCCCGGGGCCCAGCGGCCGGCCGGGTAGGGGCGCAGGCCACGGCCCGCCCAGCGGTCGCCGGGGGGATAGAGGACGGCCGCGTACTCGGCGGTGACGATCCGGTGCCGGGGGTGTCGGGGGGTCAGCGCGCGGGTGGAGTGGTAGGCGGCGGCGAGGGTGACCTGCCCGACGCCGAGCCCGGCGATGCGCGCGGGTGCCTCCGGGTCGCCGCCCACGTCCCAGGGGTAGACGAACGCCGACGTCCTCACGCCTCCCCCTCCAGCAGCGCCTGGCCGCGCTCGATCAGCCGGGCGAGCTGTTTGACGTGCTCCTCGGCCGGTTCGTGCAGCGGGGGCCGGACCTCGCCGACGTCCAGGCCGCGCAGCCGTACGCCCGCCTTGACCAGGGAGACCGCGTAGCCGCGGCCCTGGGCGCGCAGGTCGGCGAACGGGCCGTAGAAGCCGTCCAGGAGCCGGTGCGCGAGGGGCAGGTCGCCGGTGCCGAGGGCGCGGTGGAAGGCGAGGGCGATCTCGGGCGCGAAGCAGAACACCGCGGAGGAGTACAGGGTGATGCCCAGCGCACGGTAGGCGAGCTGGGTCTGCTCGGCGGTGGGCAGGCCGTTGAAGTACAGGAAGTCGCCGGGCACCTCGGTGCGCACGGCGCTGACCACGCGCTGCATCAGGTCGAGGTCGCCGAGGCCGTCCTTGAGGCCGATGACGCCCTCGGTGCGGGCGAGTTCGACCGCGGTCTCCGGGGTGAAGACGGCGTTGTCGCGCTGGTAGACGATCACCGGCAGGCCGGTGGCCGCGGCCAGCTCGCGGTAGTGCCGCAGCAGGCCCTCCTGGCCGGCGACCACCAGGTACGGCGGCATGGCGAGGAGGCCGTCGGCGCCCGCGTCCTCGGCGAGCCTGGCGTAGCGGACGGCGAGGGCGGTGCCGTACCCGGCGCCCGCCACGACCGGGACGCGCCCGTCGGCGGCCTCGACGGCCGCGCGCACGCAGGCCTCGAACTCCTCCGGCAGCAGCGCGTGGAACTCCCCGGTGCCGCAGGCGGCGAAGACGGCGGCGGCACCGGCTTCGACGCCCCGGCGCACATGGGTGCGGTAGGCGTCCAGGTCGAGTGCGCCGCCGGGGCCGTAGGCCGTGACGGGGAAGAAGAGCGGCCCGCGCGGGTCGCGGAGCCGGGCGGCGAGAGGGGCTGGCGTCACAGGCGCTCCCTGACGGTGCATGTTTCTGATCAGTGTCTATATTTCTGAACAGCCTCACGCTAAGGGCCGCCCTTACGGCGGGTCAAGCCGGAGAACGGGCAACAGAGCAGCGGATTCGCCCGCCGCGGGGCACACTTGACGGAGCGCGGCACCCCTCCCTAGCGTGTCCACGCATGTGAACCATGTCCACGCATGCGGCCGTTGAGGACGCTGGTTCCCGGACACCAAGGAGATCGAAGGATGCCCGCTCCCCGTACCGTCCTGCTCACCGGCGCCGCCGGCGGGCTCGGCACCCTGATGCGGTCCCTGCTGCCCGAGCACGGTTACGCCCTGCGCCTGTTCGACGTCCGCCCCGTCGAGGGCGAGCCGGACGCGATCACCGCGGACCTCACCGACAGGGACGCGCTGCGCGAGGCGGTGCGGGGCGTGGACGCGGTCCTGCACCTCGCGGGCATCTCCCTGGAGGCGCCCTTCGAGAAGATCCTCCGGTCGAACATCGAGGGCACCTACAACCTGTACGAGGCCGCGCGCGAGGAGGGCGTCGGGCGGATCGTGTTCGCCTCCTCCAACCACGCCGTCGGCTTCACCCCGGCCCCGCGCCCGGGCGAGCCGCTCATCCCGGTCGACACCCCGCGCCGCCCGGACACCTTCTACGGCCTGTCCAAGTCCTTCGGCGAGGACCTGGCCCAGTTCTACTGGGACAAGCACGGCCTGGAGACCGTCTCGGTGCGCATCGGCTCCTGCTTCCCGGAGCCCACCAGCGTGCGCATGCTCTCGGTGTGGATGAGCCCCGCCGACGGCGCCCGCCTGTTCCACGCGGCCCTCACCGCCGAGGGGGTCGGGCACACGGTGGTCTACGGCTCCTCCGCCAACACCCGCCTGTGGTGGGACCTGAGCAGCGCGCGGGCGCTCGGCTACGACCCCCAGGACGACTCCGAGCCGTACGCGGCGAAGCTCATCGCCGAGCAGGGCGAGCTGGACCCGGAGAACCCGGCCCACGGCCGCCTGGGCGGGCACTTCGTGAACGACCCGCCCATCTGGCCGTACTGAACCCCGGCCGGCCCCGGGTGACGCCCCGGCGGCCGGAAACGGACGTCCACGCGCGCGGGCGGGCACCGAACGGGCCCGCCCGCCGCCCTGTCCGGGCATCCGCGGTGCCCGCTTCCGCCTCGTGCCGGACGGCCGCGCAGGTCCGCCGCGGGCACGGCCCGGGGGAAACGGGCCCGAACGGGCAGCATCGGGCCCGCGACGGGCCTGGTCAGCGCCGCGCGCCGACGGTAGAACTTCCCCCATGGGCCCGAACGGGCAACTCCACAGGGAGGCGGGTGACGACATGGGCGCCTGGACCGCGGAGGCACGCCGGCGCGAGATCGTGCGGGTCGCGCGCGCCACCGGCTCGGTGGACGTCACCGCCCTCGCCGCCGAACTCGGCGTGGCCAAGGAGACCGTCCGGCGTGATCTGCGGGTGCTGGAGGACCACGGCCTCGTCCGCCGCACCCATGGCGGCGCCTGTCCGGTGGAGAGCGCCGGCTTCGAGACGACGCTGGCCTTCCGCGCCACCAGCCGGGTGCCCGAGAAACGCCGGATCGCCGCGGCGGCGGCCGGGCTGCTCGGGGAGGCGGAGACGGTCTTCGTCGACGAGGGCTTCACCCCGCGGCTCATCGCCGAGGCACTGCCCCGGGACCGCCCGCTGACCGTCGTGACCGCCTCCCTGCCCGTCGCGGGCGCCCTCGCCCAGGCCGACCGGGTGTCCGTGCTGCTGCTCGGCGGCCGGGTCCGCGCCGGCACGCTGGCCACCGTCGACCACTGGACGACGAGGATGCTGGCGGGCTTCGTGCTCGACCTCGCCTACATCGGGGCCAACGGCATATCCCGCGAGTACGGCCTGACCACCCCCGACCCGGCGGTCGGCGAGGTGAAGGCGCAGGCCGTGCGGGCCGCCCGCCGCACCGTCTTCGCGGGCGTGCACAGCAAGTTCGGCGCCGTCGGCTTCTGCCGGTTCGCGGAGGTCGGCGCGCTGGAGACGATCGTGACCAGCACCCTCCTGCCGTCCGCCGAGGCCCATCGCTACTCCCTGCTGGGCCCTCAGGTCATCCGGGTCTGACCGCCCGCCCTGCCCCTTTCCCCGGCCGTGGCAACCCTTCGGCAACCCTTCGCATGCCCTTTATGTCCCCTTCTATCCAGGAGCGATCCATGCGCACCCCGAGCCGACGGAGGCCGCGAGCGGCGCTCGTCATGGCCGCCGGGACGCTGCTCGCCCCGCTGCTGTCCGGCTGCTGGGCCGGTGCGGGCGGGGCCGGTTCCGGCGACGCCATCAACGTCCTGATGGTCAACAACCCGCAGATGACCGAGTTGCGGAGGCTGACCGCCGCCCACTTCACCCGGGACACCGGCATCAAGGTCAACTTCACGGTCCTGCCGGAGAACGACGTCCGCGACAAGATCAGCCAGGACTTCGCCAACCAGGCCGGCCAGTACGACGTCGCCACCCTGTCCAACTACGAGATCCCGGTCTACGCCCGCAACGGCTGGCTGCACGAGATGGACTCGTACGTGGCGAAGGACCCCGCGTACGACGAACCGGACATCCTGCGGCCCCTGCGCGAGGCCCTGACCGGCACCGACGGCAAGCTCTACGGGCAGCCCTTCTACGGCGAGTCGTCCTTCCTGATGTACCGCAAGGACGTGTTCGCGGCGAAGGGCCTGACGATGCCCGCCCGCCCCACCTGGCGCCAGGTCGCCCGCCTGGCCGCGAAGGCGGACGGCGCCCGGCCCGGCATGCGCGGCATCTGCCTGCGCGGACTGCCCGGCTGGGGCGAGCTGACGGCACCGCTGACCACGGTCGTGAACACCTTCGGGGGCACCTGGTTCGACAAGGACTGGAAGGCCCGGCTCGACTCGCCCGCCTTCGCGGAGGCGACCGGGTTCTACGTCGGCCTGGTCCGCCGGCACGGCGAGTCCGGCGCCGCCCAGTCCGGGTTCGCCGAGTGCCTGAACAACATGACCCAGGGCAGGACCGCCATGTGGTACGACGCCACCTCCGCGGCCGGGCTGCTGGAGGCGGAGGACTCCCCGGTGCGCGGCAAGCTCGGCTACGCCCCCGCGCCCGTGGAGCGCACCGCGTCCTCCGGCTGGCTCTACACCTGGGCCTGGGGCATCCAGCAGTCCTCCCGCAACCCGGACAAGGCCTGGAAGTTCGTCTCCTGGGCGTCCGGCAAGGGCTACGAACGGCTGGTCGGCGAGACCAGCGGCTGGGCGAACGTCCCGGCGGGCAAACGGGCCTCGACGTACGCCAACGCCGAGTACCGGGCGTCCGCCGCCGCCTTCCAGGAGATGACCCGGAAGGCCATCGAGAGCAGCCGCCCGGACGACCCCGGCGTCCAGCCGCGCCCCGCGCCCGGCATCCAGTTCGTCGGCATCCCCGAGTTCACCGATCTGGGCACCAAGGTCTCCCAGGAGATCAGCGCGGCCATCGCCGGACGCCAGTCCGTGGGCGCGGCGCTGCGCACGTCCCAGCGGCTCGCCGAACGGATCTCCGAGGAGTACGAGGGACGATGACCGCGACGACCGCCCCTCTGACCCGCACCCCGGTGCGCGCCGCGCGCCGGCCGCCCGCCCGGCTGCGCGCCTGGGCCACCCGGGCCCCGCTGCTGCCCGCCCTGGTCTTCCTGATCGCCGTCACCCAATTGCCGTTCGCGGCCACGCTGGTGATCTCCTTCTTCGACTGGAACGCCCTCTATCCGAAGGCCCGCCGCTTCACCGGCCTGGACAACTACCGCCAGGTCCTGACCGACGCGGACCTGCGCCACTCGGTGGGGACGACCGTGCTGCTCACCACGACGGTGGTGCTGGCCAGCCTGGTCCTGGGACTCGCGCTGGCACTGCTGCTGGACCGCCGGTTCCGCGGCCGGGGCATCGTGCGCACCCTGCTCATCGCGCCGTTCCTGGTGGTGCCGGTGGCGGCGGCCCTGTTGTGGAAGCATGTGCTGTACAACCCTGAATACGGCCTGCTGAATGGCTTGTCGCACTATGTGGGCGGCCCACAGCCCGACTGGATCTCCCGCACCCCGCTGCTCGCCGTCGAGGTCTCCCTGGTGTGGCAGTGGACGCCGTTCATGATGCTGATCCTGCTGGCCGGGCTGCAGAGCCGGGACCAGCAGCAGATCGAGGCGGCCCGGGTGGACGGCGCGGGCAATCGGCAGATCTTCGTCCACCTCACGCTGCCACACCTGCGCCGCTACCTCGAACTCGGTGCCCTGCTGGGCTCGATCCACATCGTGCAGAACTTCGACGCGGTGTTCACGATCACCTCCGGGGGCCTGGGCACCGCGAACCTGCCCTACACCGTGTACCAGAGCTTCTACCAGGCCCACGAGAACGGTCTGGCCTCCGCCGCCGGGGTCCTGGTGGTCATCGGCTCGCTCGTCCTCGCGACGTTCGCGCTGCGCGTGGTGTCGTCCCTGTTCCGCGAGGAGGTGTCCCGCGCATGAGGGCCGTACGCCGCCACGGGCCGGGCCTGCTGGCCTGGTTCGCCGGGATCGTGTTCTTCCTGCCCATCGCCTGGATGGCGCTGACGTCCTTCCACTCCGAGGCGGACGCGGCGACCAACCCGCCGTCCTTCACCGCCGCCCTGACCCTGGACGGCTACCGCGCGTTCTTCGGCAGCGGCGGCGGCGCGAGCCCGTGGCCCGCGCTGGCCAACTCCGCGGTGGCCTCGGTCGCCTCCACCCTCCTCGTCCTGCTGCTGGCCCTCCCGGCGGCCTACGCGCTGTCGATCCGGCCGGTGCGCAAGTGGACGGACGTGCTGTTCTTCTTCCTGTCGACGAAGATGCTGCCGGCCGTGGCGGGCCTGCTGCCGGTCTACCTCTTCGCGAAGAACGCCGGGCTGCTCGACAACATCTGGCTGCTGGTCGTCCTGTACACCTCCATGAACCTGCCGATCGCGGTGTGGATGATGCAGTCCTTCCTCGCCGAGGTGCCGGTCGCGGTCATCGAGGCGGCCCGGGTGGACGGCGCCCGCCTCCCGGTCGTCCTCACCCGCGTGGTGGCCCCGATCGCCCTGCCCGGCATCGCCGCCACGGCCCTGATCTGCTTCATCTTCAGCTGGAACGAGCTGCTCTTCGCCCGGGTCCTGACGGGCGTGGTCGCCGAGACCGCCCCCGTCTTCCTGACCGGCTTCATCACCAGCCAGGGCCTGTTCCTGGCGAAGGTGTGCGCCGCGTCGCTCGTCATCTCCCTGCCGGTGCTCGCCGCGGGGTTCGCCGCCCAGGACAAGCTGGTCCAGGGCCTGTCGTTGGGAGCCGTGAAATGAAGGCCGCCGTCATCGAGTCCGTGGGCCGCGCCGTCGTCTCCGAGGTCCCCGACCCGGCGCCCGGGCCCCGCGAGGTCGTCGTCGAGGTCGCCGCCTGCGGCCTGTGCGGCACCGACCTGCACATCCTCCAGGGTGAGTTCGCGCCGAAGCTGCCGATCGTGCCGGGGCACGAGTTCGCCGGCGAGGTGGTCGCGGTCGGCGCCCGGGTCACCGAACTGTCGGCCGGCGACCGGGTGGCCGTGGACCCCTCCCTGTACTGCCACGAGTGCCGCTACTGCCGGACCGGCCACAACAACCTGTGCGAGCGCTGGGCGGCGATCGGCGTGACGGCGGCGGGCGGCGCGGCCCGGTACGCCGTGGCCCCCGTCGCGAACTGCGTGAAGCTGCCGGAGCACGTCCGCACCGAGGACGCGGCCCTGGTGGAGCCCCTGTCCTGCGCGGTACGCGGCTACGACGTGCTCCGCTCCCGTTTGGGCGCGCACGTGCTGATCTACGGCTCCGGGACGATGGGCCTGATGATGCTGGAGCTGGCCAAGCGGACCGGCGCGGCGAGCGTGGACGTGGTCGACGTGAACCCGGCCCGCCTGGAGACCGCCCGCCGGCTCGGCGTCACGGGCGCGGCGGGCGGCGCGGACGAGCTGGACCGGCCGCAGGGCTGGGACGTGGTCGTGGACGCGACCGGCAACGCGGCGGCGATCCAGGACGGCCTGGACCGGGTGGCGAAGGCGGGCACCTTCCTCCAGTTCGGCGTGGCGGACTACGCGACCCGCGTGAGCATCGACCCGTACCGGATCTACCACCAGGAGATCACGATCACCGGTTCCATGGCCGTGCTGCACAGCTTCGAGCGCGCGGCGGAGCTGTTCGCGAACGGGGTGCTGGACCCGGAGGTCTTCATCAGCGACCGCGTCCCGCTGGAGCGCTATCCGCAGGCTCTGGAGCAGTTCGCGGCGGGCGTGGGGCGGAAGATCGTGGTGGTGCCGTAGGCCGTCCGGCGGGTTCCGTGGGCCGTTCGGCGGGTTCCGGCCGGTAAGGGAACGGTAAAGCGGTGTCGTTCGTTCACCCGGCATGACAGCTATGACCCCAGGCTCGAACATCCCTCTGCCGACCGCGCGCGTGACGGTGGACGTCTCCGCCCCGGTGCGGCTCGACGTGTCGGGCCTGCTGCTCACCGGCGACGGCAAGGTGCGTTCCGACGACGACTTCATCTTCTACAACCAGCCGAACGGCCCCGGCGTCACCTACCGCTCGGGCGGCGGCGCGGCTCCGGACGCGGTCACGGTCGACACCGCCGCCGTCCCGGCGGAGATCGAGAAGATCGTCGTCACGGCCAGCCCGGACGCGGCCGGCCAGACCTTCCAGGGCATCGAGCCGACGGCCACGGTCCGGGACGCGGACGGCGGGGCCGTGCTGGCGACGTTCACCCCGCCCCGGCTCGGCACCGAGACCGCGCTGGTGATCGTGGAGATCTACCGCCGGGGCGGCCAGTGGAAGGCGCGGGCCGTCGGCCAGGGGTACGCCGACGGGCTCGCGGGCATCGCGACCGACTTCGGTGTGACGGTGGAGGAACCGGCCGCGGCCCCGCCGGCTCCGGCCGCCCCCGTGGCCCCGCCGCGGCCGGCCGCCGCCCCGGCCGCCCCGCCGCAGCCGGCGACCCCGCCGCCCGCTCCGGTGCCGGGCGCGGGGAAGATCAATCTGGACAAGGGCCGGGTCAGCCTCCAGAAGAACCAGACCGTGTCGCTGGTCAAGGGCGGCCGGCCGGTGCTGTCCCAGGTGCGGATGGGCCTCGGCTGGGAACCGGCGTTCCGGGGCAAGGACATCGACCTGGACGCCTCGGTCATCGCCTACGGCCCGCAGCGCAACCCCATCGACAGCTGCTACTTCGGCAACCTGGTGATCCTCGACGGCGCGATCCGGCACTCCGGTGACAATCTGACCGGCGAGGGCGGCGGCGACGACGAGGTCATCACGGTCGACCTCGGCCGGCTGCCCCAGGAGGTCACCGGCCTGGTCTTCACGGTGAACTCCTTCTCCGGCCAGAAGTTCACGGAGGTCGCCAAGGCGTACTGCCGCCTGGTCGACGCGGCCACGGACGAGGAGCTGGTCCGCTTCGACCTCACCGCCGCGGAGCCGCGCACGGGCGTCATGATGGCCAAGCTCATCCGCCAGTTCTCCGGCGAATGGGACATGACGGCGATGGGCGAGTTCGTCAAGGCCCGCACGGTGCGCGACATGGTCCGCCCGGCGGCGAAGGCACTGTAACTCCGGCAGCGCTTCGAGCAGGAGCCCCCGGACGGCACGGGCCGGCCGGGGGCTCCTCCGGGAGCGGCACCCCGCCGGTGCGGGCCGGCGAACCCACCCCCGGCCGGCTGCGGCCGCCCGCGCCGACAAGCATCCTCACCGGTCAGCCCCCGCCGCCCCGCAAGCCCTCCCCCAGCAGACTCAGGTAGCGGCGGATCTCCTTCTCCCCCGCCCCCGCCAGCTCCGCCGCCGTGGCCACGCCGTGGGCCAGCCGCAGTACCTCGATCGGCTCCACATCCCCCCGCAGCGCGCCCTCCGTCTGCGCCGCCAGCACCAGCCGCGCCACGGCCCCCTTCACCACCGCCCCGCACGCGGTCAGCGCCGCCGTGCCGCCATCGGTCACCGCCGACCCGAGCAGCGCCTTCATCCCGCGCACCTGGATCGTGCCGACCGCCAGCTCGTACAGCCACTCCGCCAGCGCCTCCCCCGGCGCCAGCTCCTTGGCCAGCTCGTCGGCGCGCGCCCCCAGCGCCTCGATGCGGTCCACGTACGCCGCCTCCAACAGCGCCTGCCGCGTGGGGAAGTGCCGGTACAGCGTGCCCGAACCGACCCCCGCCCGCTTGGCGATGTCATCGAGTGACGCGTTCTCTCCATGCTCGGCGAAGGCCTCCGCCGCCACCTTCAGCAACCGCTCGTAGTTGCGCCGAGCGTCCGCGCGCATGGGCCTGCCCTGCGTCATCCACTCACTCCTTGCCAACCGGGGACTGCCTCCGTATCTTATCGAGCACCAAACGGAGACAGTCCCCGCTTACCGTCACAGCGCTCCGCGTGGCAGCTCGCACCTGCCCGCGTGAAGCCGCGCGCCCGGGGACCCCAGACCGGGAGACCGCCATGTCCACCCCGTCCGCACCGTCCGCCGGCACACCCGCGGCCCCCGCACCGCCGCCCGCGTCGACCGCGCGGCTCGGCACCACCCTCCTCGTCATCGTCACCGCCTACTTGATGGTCGGCGTCGACTCCACCGTCGTCAACGTAGCCCTGCCCGACATCCAGCGGGGCCTCGGCTTCAGCCCCACCGGACTGTCCTGGGTGCTGAACGCCTACACCCTCGCCTTCGGCGGTCTGCTGCTGCTCGGCGGCCGGGCCGGCGACCTCCTCGGCCGCCGCCGCACCCTGACCTCCGGCGTCCTGCTGTTCGCGCTGTCGTCCCTGCTCGGCGGCCTCGCCACCGACGCCGGCTGGCTGCTCGCCGCCCGCGCGCTCCAGGGCGTCGGCGCCGCCCTGATCGCCCCGAGCACCCTGGCCCTGATCACCACGAGCTTCCCCGACGGCCCGCCCCGGCACCGCGCGCTGAGCGTCTACTCCTCCATGGCCGGCATCGGCGGCTCCGTCGGCCTGGTCCTCGGCGGGATGCTCACCTCGTGGGTGTCCTGGCGCTGGGCACTGCTGATCAACGTTCCCATCGGCCTCGCGCTGGCCCTCGCCCTCCCGCGCTCCGTCCCCGAGACCCCGCGCCACGCCGGCCGGTTCGACCTGCCGGGCGCGCTCACCGGCACGGCCGGCACGACCTCGCTGGTGTACGCGTTCGTCCGGGTGTCGGAGGGCGGCTGGAGCGACCCCCGGGCACTGGCCGGTTTCGCCGCGGCGGCCGTCCTGCTCGCCGGCTTCCTGCTGCTGGAGTCCCGGGCGGACCAGCCCGTGCTGCCGCTGTCCCTGTTCGCCGACCGGAACCGGGCCGGCGGGTACGTGAGCATCCTGCTGCTGCCCGCGGGCATGTTCGGCGCGTTCTACTTCCTCACCCTGTTCGGCCAGCAGGTGCTGCGCTACAGCCCGCTCCGCGCCGGTGTCGCCTTCCTGCCGATGACCCTGGTGATGTTCACGACCGTACGGCTGGTGCCCCGGCTGCTCGCCCGGTTCGGCACCAAGCCGGTGCTGCTGACCGGCCTGTCGCTGGCCACGCTCGGCACCGGCCTGCTGGCCCTGCTGGAGCCCGGGGACGGCTACGCGGCCGGGCTGCTCGGACCGCTGCTCCTGGTCGGCCTGGGCATCGGGCTGAGCTTCATGCCGCTGAACGCGACGATCCTGTCCGCCGTCGCCCCACGGCAGGCCGGCGCCGCCTCCGGCCTGCTGCAGACGCTCCAGTGGCTGGGCGGCACCGTCGGGCTGTCCGTCCTGGTCACGGTGTACGGCACGGCGACCCGGCACGCCACCGGCTCCCCGGACGCCGTCCTCACCCACGGCGCCGCCCACGCCTTCGCCGCCGGTGCCCTGCTCACCCTGACCGCCCTGCTGGTGGCGGCGACGGTACTGACCGGCGGGCGCCGGAACCTCCGTGCGTGAGCGCCGGCGCCCTCGTACCGGCCCTGCCGATCGCCGCCCCGTCCCACGCCGGCGCCGCGGCGGGCACGACGGCCGCCGCGGCGTCCCGAGCGGGGCCGGCGGCCGCGGATCCGGGAGGATCAGCGGCGGTGCCGCTTCCAGGGGCCGGTGATGGCGAGCATGATGCCGGGCGTCTGGATGTTGGCGAACAGGGTCCGGCCGTCGGGCGAGAAGGTGACACCGGTGAACTCGCTGTACTCCGGCTCCTCGGGGGTGCCGATGTTCAGCTCGTTGCGGGCGATCGGGTAGGTACGGCCGCTCTCGGTGGCGCCGAACAGGTGCTGGACGCCCTCGCCGTCCTCGGCGATGACCAAGCCCCCGTAAGGGGAGACGGTGATGTTGTCGGGGCCGTCGAAGGCACCGTCGACGGCCGGGTCCGGGTTCACCCCGAGCAGCACCTTCAGCGTCAGGGTGCGCCGCTTGGGGTCGTAGAACCAGACCTGCCCGTCATGCTGGGCCGGGCTCTCCTGGCGGGCGAAGGAGGAGACGACGTAGACACCGCCGTCGGCCCACCACATGCCCTCCAGCTTGCGGGCGCGGGTGACCTGGCCCTCGGTGAACTGCTTGCGCACCGAGACGGTCCGGGCGTCCCGGTCGGGGACGTCCACCCAGTCCACGCCGTACACGGTGCCGGTCTTGGTGGCGCGGGACAGGTCGTCCACGAACCGGCCGCCGGAGTCGAAGCACTTGAAGGCCTGGAGCACACCCGCGTCGTCGGCGAGGGTGCGCAGCCTGCCGCGGCCGTGCCGGAAGCCCGTCGGCGGGACCCAGCGGTAGAACAGGCCGTTGGGGCCGGAGGCGTCCTCGGTGAGGTAGGCGTGGCCCCGCTTGGGGTCGATCACGACGGCCTCGTGGGCATAGCGGCCGAACGCCTTGACCGGCTTGGGGTCGCGGTTGGCCCGGCGGTCCTCCGGGTCGACCTCGAAGACATAGCCGTGGTCCTTGGTGAAACCGTTCTTCCCGGCCTTGTCCTCGGTCTCCTCGCAGGTCAGCCAGGTGCCCCAGGGGGTGCTGCCGCCCGCGCAGTTGGTGGCGGTGCCGGCGATGCCCACCCACTCGGCGACCTCCCCGCCCCGGCGTACCTCGACCACCGTGCAGCCGCCGGCCGCGGCGGGGTCGTAGACCAGGCCCTCGGTGAGCGGCACCGGGTGCGGCCACTGGGCACGGGCGCCGGCCAGCTCGTGGTTGTTCACGAGCAGGGTGGTGCCGCGCCGGCCCTCGAAGGTGGCGGTGCCGTCGTGGTTGGACGGGGTGAACTCGCCGGACTCCAGCCGGGTCCGGCCGCTGTAGGTGATGATCTCGTAGCGGAAGCCGGCCGGCAGGGCGAGGATGCCGTCCGGGTCGGGGAGCAGCGGGCCGTAGCCGACGCCGCGGTGGTCGTGACCCCCGTGCGCCGAGGCGGCTTCGCCGCTCTCGGTCTCCGTGGCGGCAAGGGCGTTCGGCGCGGTGGCGAGGGCGCCGACGCTGCCCGCCAGGGCGACTCCGGCGCCGGTGAGCGCGGATGTCCTGGTGAAGTCCCTGCGGGTGAGCGACATGGTGTCTCCTGTGACGACGGTTGCGGTGTCGTGGAGGGTGGGGGGCCTCGGTTCGGCGCCACGCTCCCGTCCACCCGTGAACGGGAGTTGAACACCGGACCACCACCACGGCACCTGTTCCATGAATCCGTACGCACCGGACCACGACTCCGTGCACGACGGCTCACGACCGCCCCGCCCCCGACCCCGCCACCGGCCACCGGCCACCGGCCACCGGCCACCGGCCACCGGCCACCGGCCACCATGGCAGCTCCGGTCACCACCCCTGCCGACGCCCGCGCCCCCGTGCCGCGGCCTCACCGGTCAGCGCCGACCCCGGTGCCAGGACCACACCCGTCGGCACCGGACCCCCGTGCCAAGACCCCACCCGTCGACACCGGACCCCGTGCCAGGACTACACCCGTCGACGCTCAACCCGCTTGCTGTGACCGCGCCTTGAACGCCGCCTTCCGGGCCTCCTTCGCCACCTTCTTGTCCGGGTGCAGCCGGCCCATCGCGTCCAGCACCTCGGCGGTCGCGGGATGGTCCACCCGCCAGGCCGCCGCGAAGAACCCGCTGTGCTGGGCCGCCAGCCCCTCCACCAGGGCCCGCAGCTCCTCGGAGTTGCCCTCGGCCGCCAGCTGCGCGGCCAGCGTGTCGATGGTCAGCCAGAACACCAGGTCCTGGGAGGGCGCCGGCACCTCCGCGGCCCCCCGCTCGCTCAGCCACACCCGGGCCAGCCCGCCCAGCTCGGGGTCGTCCAGCACCTCCCGCAACGCGGGCTCGGCCTCGGCGCCCACCAGCGACAGCGCCTGCTGGCAGCGCAGCCGGCGCAGCGGGCCCCCGGCGTCCGCACCGCGTGCCGCCGCCAGCAGCTCCCGGGCGGCGGTGAGCGGTTCGCGGCGGGCGAGCCACTGCTCGGTCTCGGCGCGGGCGGCAAACCGGCCGAACCGGGCGGTGCCGTCGAGCAGCGCGTCCGCGCCCTTGTCGGCCAGCTCCCCGACGGCCGGCGCGTCGAACCCGGCCTCCAGCAGCCGCGCCCGCAGCCCGTACACGCCGAGCGGGGTGAGCCGGACCATGCCGTAGCGGGCGACGTCGGCGTCGTCCAGGGGCGCCGCCGGTTCCTCGTCGGCGCCGGCCATCAGCGCCTCGTCCACCGGCCGGTACGCCACGAGCCCGGCCGGCTCCAGCGCGCGGAACTGGTCGTCCAGCCGCATCATCGCGTCGGAGACCTGCTCCAGGACGTCGTTGGTGGGCTCGCCCATGTCGTCGGGCACCAGCATCGACGCGGCGAGGGCGGGCAGCGGGACGGGGGTCTCGCCGGGGTCGTCCGCGCCGACGGTCAGCAGATAGAGGTTGCCGAGGACGCCGTCGAGGAACTCCGCGTCGGCCTCCGGATCCCAGTCGAGTGACGAGAAATCGACCCTGCCGTCCTCGTCCACCGCGTCGGCCAGGTCGTCCAGGTCGGGCACGGCCGCGTCGGCGAGGACGGTCTCCAGCGCGGTGAGCCACACCGTGAGCACCTCGCGCGGGGAGCCGGTGAGCAGGGCCAGGTTCTCCCCCGCCCGGACGGTGCCGGCCTCCTCGTCCACGATCTCGACCAGGCCCGCGTCCACGGCGACCCGCCAGGCCTCGCTCGCGTGGGCGGCGGCGTCGTCCCCGGTCAGTCCGAGCAGGCCGGCGGCGGCCGGCAGCTGCTCCTCGGCCAGGGTGCCGCCGGCGTCCACCCGGGTGTCCGGCCCGGCCCAGCGGGCGAGACGGGCGGCCCGCGACAGCAACGGCGTGGACAGCGCGGCGCGCGCCAGCTCCGCTTCGGGGTGCAGCCGGGCGGGCGGCAGGGGGGAGCTGTCTGACATCGGCTGGTTCTCCTAGGACCGTGAATCGGGCTCAGCCGCTCAGCCTAGACGGATTTCCACCCATGCCGCCCGGTTCAGCTGCGCGCAAGGAGCCGTACATGGCCGAAACCTTGACAACTCCCTGGGCCAGGCAGGAGATTGACGCGCGTAGAAGTTGGGGGGACAACTGTTCACTCGGCTCTGCGCGTGTCACTGCGGGCCACGCGTCCCCCACGGTCTCCGTTCCGTCCTCGTCCCGGCGCTCACGCACGTCCCCGGAGGGAATCCCTTGCCGAGCAGGTCTTCCGCGCGCCTCGCCGCGCTCACCGTCGCCGCCGTCTGCGGCGCGGCGTCCGCCGTCGTCCTCACCTCGCCCGCGCACGCCGACTCGGTGCGCGTCCACGACATCCAGGGCACGACCCGGATATCCCCGTACGCCGGGCAGAAGGTGACGGACGTGCCCGGCATCGTCACCGCCACCCGCACCTACGGCTCCTCGCGGGGCTTCTGGCTCCAGGACCCGGCCCCGGACGCCGACCCGGCCACCAGCGAGGGCGTCTTCGTCTTCACCAGCTCCACGCCGAAGGTCGCGGTCGGCGACGCGGTGACGGTGACCGGCACGGTCTCCGAGTACGTCCCGGGCGGCGCCTCCTCCGGCAACCAGTCGCTGACGGAGATCACCAAACCGCAGGTCACCACCGTTTCCACCGGCAACGCGGTGCCGGCGCCGGTCGTGATCGACGAGGACGCGGTGCCGGACGCCTACACGCCCGGGGGCGACCCCGCGGCGGCGGGCTCGGTCAACGGCCTGCCGCTGGACCCGTCGGCGTACGCCCTGGACTACTACGAGTCCCTGGAGGGCATGAACGTCCAGGTCGCCGACGCCCGCGTGGTCACCGCGACCGACGCGCACAGCGAGCTGTGGGTCACGGTCAAGCCGTGGGAGCACCGCAGCCGCCGCGGCGGCACGGTCTACGGCTCCTACGACTCCCAGAACACCGGCCGGCTCCAGATCCAGTCGCTGGGCTCCGCCGCCGACTTCCCCCTGGCGGACGTCGGCGACCGCCTCTCGGGCACGACGGCCGGTCCGCTGGACTTCAACCAGTACGGCGGTTACACCCTGGTCGCGAGCCGGCTCGGGGCACTGGAGAGCGGCGGTCTGGAGCGCGAGACCACGCGGAAGCAGTCGGGCCGCGAGCTGTCGGTGGCGACGTACAACGTCGAGAACCTCGACCCGTCGGACATCACCTTCGAGGCGCACGCCGCCGCGATCGTGGACCGCCTCGAGTCGCCGGACATCGTGTCGCTGGAGGAGATCCAGGACAACAACGGCGCGACGAACGACGGCACGGTCGACGCGGACCGCACCGTCACCAAGCTGATCGACGCCATCGCCGCGGCGGGCGGCCCGGTGTACGACTGGCGCTCGGTGAACCCGGTCGACGGCCAGGACGGCGGCGAGCCCGGCGGCAACATCCGTCAGGTGTTCCTGTTCAACCCCCAGCGGGTCTCCTTCACGGACCGCGCGGGCGGCGACTCGACCACCGCGACCGGCGTCACCAAGGCGCACGGCAAGGCGCGGCTGACCCTCTCGCCGGGCCGGATCGACCCGGCGAACGCGGCCTGGAGCAACAGCCGCAAGCCGCTCGCGGGCGAGTTCGTCTTCCGCGGCAAGACCGTCTTCGTGATCGCGAACCACCTCAACTCCAAGGGCGGCGACCAGGGTCTGACCTCGCAGTACCAGCCCCCGGTGCGCGGCTCGGAGATCCAGCGGCACGCCCAGGCGACCGCGGTGAACGCGTTCGTCAAGGACATCCTGGCGGTGCAGAAGAACGCGGACGTGATCGCGCTCGGCGACATGAACGACTTCGAGTTCTCCGGCACCACGAAGATCCTGGAGGGCGACGGCGCGCTGTGGTCGGCGATCAAGTCGCTGCCGAGGAGCGAGCGGTACACCTACGACTACCAGGGCAACCAGCAGGTCCTGGACCAGATCCTGATCAGCCCGGCCATCCGCCGCGGTGACGGCTTCGAGTACGACAGCGTGCACATCAACGCGGAGTTCCACGACCAGATCAGCGACCACGACCCGCAGGTGCTGCGGTTCCGTCCCTGACCCGGACACGGCGGCGGGACCGGCCGGGCGCCCCGCCCGGCCGGTCCCGCCGTTCCGTGCCGTCGGCTCAGCAGCCGCAGCGGCCGACGCGGCGCCGGGCCAGGGCCGCGCCGACGAGGGCGGCGCCCGCCGCGCCGGCGAGCATCGCGGACCGGGGACGGCGCAGCGCCGCGCGCACGGCCCTGCGCACCGGTCGCGGCAGCCGCGGGTCGTACTGCGCGCTGTGCCCGGCGTGCACCGCCCGGTCCCGCAGCACATGCCGGGAGTGACCGGCCCGCTCCTGCACCAGGTGCCCGGCCCGGGTCATCCGTTCCTGCGCGCCGTGCCCGGCCCGCACGGCCCGGTCCTGCGCCAGCAGCCCCGCCCTGGCCGCCCGGTCCTGCAGCAGGTGGCCCGCCCTGGCCGCCCGGCCCTGGGCGCCGTGTCCCGCGTGCGCGGCGCCGGAGCGCAGCTGGACGGTCATGGCGCCGGCCTTGTCCCGCAGGTCCGCGGCCCGTGTCCGGGCCCGGCCCGCGACCTCACCACGGCCCGTCAGCCGGCCGACGGTGCCGCCGAGCCGGCTCCGGGTCTGTCCGATCTGCCGCAGCAGCTCGTCGGGGCCCTTGGCGCCCGGGCTGTGCGGGTTCCTGTGCCTCATCGGTGTGCCCTTTCCTGATCCGTGCGGATCGTCCGGGTACCCGGCGTCCGGGCCCGGTCACGCTCGGCCCGTACCGAGCGCGGGAAAACTAAGCACTGCTTGACAATATCTCGCAGGAGAATTAAGTAGTCCTTCACGGAGGTGCCGCCGAGACTACTGCCATGACGAGCACCCGCAAGCCCCCGCCCCCCTTCGGCCGCACCCTCTGCGCGATGATCACGCCGTTCACCGAGGCGGGCGCGCTGGATCTGGACGGCGCCCGGCGGCTGGCCGCACACCTGGTGGCGGAGGGCTGCGACGGCCTGGTCCTGAACGGCACCACGGGCGAGTCGCCCACCACCACCGACGAGGAGAAGACCCGGCTGGTCGAGGCCGTACGGGAGGCGGTCGGCGACCGGGCGGCACTGGTCGCGGGGGTGGGCTCGGCGGACACCCGGCACACGGTGGAGCTGGCCCGCGCCGCCGGCAAGGCGGGCGCGGACGGCGTCCTGGTGGTGACGCCGTACTACAGCCGGCCCCCGCAGGAGGCCGTGGCCGCCCACTTCCGCGAAGTCGCCGACGCGAGCGGGCTGCCGGTGATGCTGTACGACATCCCGGGCCGCACCGGCACCCGGATCGAGCCGGAGACGCTGATCGCCCTCGCGCAGCACCCGGGAATCGTGGCCGTCAAGGACTGCTCCTACGACTTCCTCGGCGCCCAGAAGGTGCTGGCCGAGACCGGGTTGGCGTACTACGCGGGCTGCGACGAGCATGTGCTGGCGCTCTACGCGGTCGGCGCGGCGGGCTGTGTCAGCACAGTGGCGAACGCCGTGCCGGCGCACATCGCCGCGATCCCGGCCGCGTTCGACGCCGGTGACACCGCGCGGGCCCGGCAACTCCAGCTCGCGGCCATGCCGTTGATCGAGGCGATGACGGCCGCGGGGCTGCCCGGCACGGTCACCGCGAAGGCCCTGCTGTCCCGTCTGGGCCTCCCTGCGGGCCCGGTCCGCGCCCCCCTGCTGCCGGCGGACCGTCACACGGCCGACGGCCTGCTGGCCCGGTACGAGGCCCTGCGCGCGGTCTGACCCCTCCCCCCGCATGACACAGCGCCCTCCACCGCGGGGTGAGGGGCGCTGCGCCGGATGTGGCGGGGGTGTCAGTTGTGGCTGTGCAGGATGTCGTTCAGGCCGCCCCAGACCGCGTTGTTCGGGCGGGCCTCGACCGCGCCGGTGACCGAGTTGCGGCGGAAGAGGATGTTGGAGGCGCCGTTCAGCTCGCGGGCCTTGACGATCTGGCCGTCGGGCATGGTGACGCGGGTGCCGGCGGTGATGTAGAGGCCTGCCTCGACCACGCACTCGTCACCGAGGGCGATGCCGATGCCCGCCTCGGCACCGATCAGGCAGCGCTCACCGATGGAGATGACCACGTTGCCGCCGCCGGACAGGGTGCCCATGGTGGAGGCGCCGCCGCCGATGTCCGAGCCGTCGCCGACCACGACGCCCGCGGAGATCCGGCCCTCGACCATGGAGGTGCCGAGCGTGCCGGCGTTGAAGTTGACGAAGCCCTCGTGCATGACCGTGGTGCCCGCGGCGAGGTGGGCGCCGAGACGGACCCGGTCGGCGTCGGCGATGCGCACGCCCTTGGGGACGACGTAGTCCGTCATGCGCGGGAACTTGTCGACCGAGGTCACCTGGAGGTGCAGGCCCTCCGCGCGGGCGTTCAGCCGCACCTTCTCGATGTCGTCCACGGCGACCGGGCCGAGCGAGGTCCAGGCGACGTTGGCGAGGAAGCCGAACTGGCCCTCCAGGCTGAGGCCGTGCGGCTTCACGAGCCGGTGGCTGAGCAGGTGCAGCCGCAGGTAGACGTCGTGCGCGTCCACCGGCTTGTCGTCCAGCGACGCGATGACCGTGCGGACCGCGACCACCTCGACGCCCCGGCGGGCGTCCGGGCCGGTCGCCGCGGTGGCGCCGCCGCCCAGCAGCTGCGCCGCCTGCTCGGCGGTCAGCCGCTCGGTGCCGGCCGGGCCCGGCTCCTCGACCAGTTCGGGGGCCGGGAACCAGGTGTCGAGAACGGTGCCGTCGGAGGCGATGGTGGCGAGGCCGGCGGCGACGGCGCCGGTGGTACGGGTTGCAGACTCGGTCATGGGGGAAAACCTAACGTGGGCGGGGTGGTGAGGGCGAACCGCGTCTCACGTGCCGGGCGCCGGTTCAGGGGATCAGCCGAGCCAGCAGGGTGCGCGCGTGCTCCTCGTCGTACGAACCGCCCGTCAGCAGCGCCTGGAGGCACAGGCCGTCCATCAGCGCGAGCAGGGCCCGGGCCGTGACCGGGTCGGTGCGCCGGGCCAGTCGCGCCGCCGTCCGCTCGGTCCACTCGGCGGCGACGGGGCGCAGCGCGGGGCGGCCCAGCGCGGCCAGGTACAGCTCGTACTCCAGCTCCACGCCGGTGCGCTCGCCGTCCAGCCACACCCCGAGGGCCCGGGCCAGCTGCGCGGCGAGTCCGTCCGGGCCGCCGTGCTCGGGGACCAGCTCGGCCAGCACCCCGGAGAACCCCTCGCCGGCCTGCCGCAACGCGGCCACCAGCAGCTCCTCCAGGGTGGCGAAGTGGTACGTGGTGGAGCCGAGCGGCACGTCGGCCTCGGCGGCGGCGCTGCGGTGGCTCAGCCCGGCGATGCCGTCGCGGCCGACCACACGGATCGCCGCGTCGATGATCCGCTGCCGGCGCCCGGGGTCGTGCCGGCGCGGCATCAGTGCGCCGCCCCGCCCAGGTTGAGCACCACCACGCCCACGATGATCAGCAGGATCCCGCCGACCCTGGCCGGGGTCAGCCCCTCCCCGAACAGCAGCAGCCCGAGCAGGGCGACGGCCGCGGTGCCGACCCCGGACCAGATGGCGTAGGCGGTGCCGATCTGCACGGACTTCAGCGTCTGCGCGAGCAGCGCGAACGACACCACGTACCCGAGCACGGTCACCACCGAGGGCCACAGCCGGCTGAACCCCTCGCTGTACTTCATCGCCGTGGTAGCGGTGATCTCGGCGGCGATGGCACCCGCGAGCAGCAGATATCCCATGTGTACGAGCGTACACAACCGCTTCCGCGGAGGGTACGCGAAAGCGGCGGCACCCGGGTGGGTGCCGCCGCTTCACGCACGCGGTGCGGTCAGACGTTGAAGCCCAGTGCGCGGAGCTGGTCGCGGCCCTCGTCGGTGATCTTGTCGGGGCCCCACGGCGGCATCCAGACCCAGTTGATGCGCAGTTCGTTGACCAGCCCGTCGGTGGCCGACTTGGCCTGGTCCTCGATGACGTCCGTCAGCGGGCAGGCCGCCGAGGTCAGGGTCATGTCGACGGTCGCGATGTTGGAGTCGTCGATGTGGATGCCGTAGATCAGGCCCAGGTTGACGACGTCGATGCCCAGCTCGGGGTCGACCACGTCCATCAGGGCCTCGCGGAGTTCCTCCTCCGAGGCCGGCTTCATCTCTGCGGTGTCGGTCATGCCGTCTTCCTTTCGGCGTCGGCGCCACCCAGCGCCTGGGCCGTCGCGTCCTTCCACGCCATCCAGCTCAGGAGGGCGCACTTGACCCGCGCGGGGTACTTGGAGACCCCGGCGAACGCGACCGCGTCCTCCAGGACCTCCTCCATCGCGTCGTCGGGCTCGATCCTGCCCTTGGACTGCATCAGCTCCAGGAAGGTCTCCTGGATCTTCTGCGCCTCGGCCAGGTCCTTGCCGACCAGCAGGTCGTTGAGGACCGACGCGCTGGCCTGGCTGATCGAGCAGCCCTGGCCCTCGTACGACACGTCCTCGATCTTCGTGCCGTCGTACTTCACGCGCAGGGTGATCTCGTCGCCGCACGTCGGGTTCACGTGGTGCACCTCGGCGTCGCCGTCCCTCAGACCACGCCCGTGCGGGTTCTTGTAGTGGTCCAGGATGACGTCCTGGTACATCGAGTCCAGCTTCACCTTGTCAGCACGCCTCTCAGCCGAAGAAGTTCCGTACGTGCTCCAGGCCGTCGACCAGAGCGTCGATCTCGGCCGGCGAGGAGTACAGGTAGAACGACGCTCGCGTGGTCGCGGGAATTCCGTAGCGCAGGCAGACCGGACGCGCGCAGTGGTGGCCGACCCGGACCGCGATGCCCTGCTCGTCCAGCACCTGGCCCACGTCGTGCGGGTGGATGTCGCCGAGCGTGAAGGAGATCGCCGCACCCCGGTCCTCGGCCGTCGTCGGGCCGATGATCCTCAGGTCCGGGACCTCCGCCAGGCGCCGCACCGCGTACTCGGTCAGCGCGTGCTCATGGGCGAGGATCTTGTCCATGCCGATCGAGTTCAGGTAGTCGATCGCCGCGCCGAGCCCGACCGCCTGGGCGATCGGGGGCGTGCCCGCCTCGAACTTGTGCGGTGCCGGGGCGTAGGTGGAGGAGTGCATCGAGACGGTCTCGATCATCTCGCCGCCGCCCAGGAAGGGAGGCAGGTCCTCCAGCAGCTCCTGGCGGCCCCACAGCACGCCGATGCCGGTCGGGCCGCACATCTTGTGGCCGGTGAAGGCCACGAAGTCGGCCTGGAGCGCCTGCACGTCCAGCGGCATGTGCGGGGCGGCCTGGGAGGCGTCGATGCACACCAGCGCGCCGACCTCCTGGGCGCGCCGGATGATCGTCTCGACCGGGTTGACCGTGCCCAGGATGTTCGACACCAGCACGAAGGAGACGATCTTCGTCTTCTCCGTGATGATCTCGTCGATGTTCGACAGGTCCAGCCGGCCGTCGTCCGTGAGGCCGAACCACTTCAGCTTCGCGCCCGTGCGCTGCGCCAGCAGCTGCCACGGCACGATGTTGGAGTGGTGCTCCATCTCCGTGATGACGATCTCGGTGTCGGAGTCCACCCGGTAGGGCTCGTCGGCCCAGCCGAGCATGTTGGCCACGAGGTTGAGCGACTCGGAGGCGTTCTTGGTGAAGATCACCTCGTCGCGGCTGGGCGCGTTGATGAACTCGGCGACCTTGTCGCGCGCGCCCTCGTACAGCGCCGTGGCCTCCTCGGCGAGCACATGCACACCGCGGTGGACGTTGGCGTTGTAGCGCTCGTAGTACTCGCTCAGGGCGTCCAGCACCTGGCGCGGCTTCTGACTGGTCGCCGCGTTGTCCAGGTACACGAGCTTCCTGCCGTCGTGGACCACTCGGTCCAGAACGGGGAAGTCCTTGCGGATCGCCTCGGTGTCGAGGAGGCCCGGCAGCTGTGTCACGCGGATGCGCCACCCTTCACGTATGCCTCGTAGCCCTCGTTCTCCAGCTTGTCCGCGAGCTCGGGGCCGCCGGACTCGACGATGCGGCCGCCGGCGAACACGTGGACGTGGTCGGGCTTGATGTAGCGCAGGATGCGCGTGTAGTGCGTGATCAGCAGGGTGCCGACCTCGCCGGTCTCGCGGACGCGGTTGACGCCCTCGGAGACGATGCGGAGCGCGTCGACGTCCAGGCCGGAGTCCGTCTCGTCGAGGATCGCGACCTTGGGCCGGAGCAGCTCCAGCTGGAGGATCTCGTGGCGCTTCTTCTCACCGCCGGAGAAGCCCTCGTTGACGTTGCGCTCGGCGAAGGACGGATCCATGTTGAGGCGCTCCATGGCCTCCTTGACCTCCTTCACCCAGGTGCGCAGCTTCGGGGCCTCGCCGCGGATGGCGGTGGCGGAGGTGCGCAGGAAGTTGGAGACGGAGACGCCGGGGACCTCGACCGGGTACTGCATCGCCAGGAACAGGCCGGCGCGGGCGCGCTCGTCGACGGACATCTCCAGGACGTCCTCGCCGTCCAGGGTGACGGTGCCGCCGGTGATGGTGTACTTCGGGTGACCCGCGAGGGAGTAGGCGAGGGTCGACTTGCCGGAGCCGTTGGGGCCCATGATGGCGTGCGTCTCGCCCTGCTTCACGGTGAGGTCGACGCCCTTGAGGATCTCCTTCGTGGCGTTGTCGGCCTCGACGGTGACGTGCAGGTCTCGGATTTCAAGCGTTGCCATGGGTGCCTCAGGACTCCTGGGTGAGGGAGACGAGCACGTCGTCCCCTTCGATCTTTACGGGGTATACGGGGACGGGGCGCGTCGCCGGAAGACTGTCGGGCTTGCCGGACCGCAGGTCGAAGCGCGAGCCGTGCAGCCAGCACTCGAGGTGGCAGTCGTCGACCTCGCCCTCCGACAGCGAGACGTTCGCGTGCGAGCAGATGTCGTGGATCGCGAACACCTCGCCCTCGGTGCGCACGACCGAGACCGGCGTGCCGTCGATCTCCACCCGCTTGGGGGTGTCCTCCGTCAGCTCGCTCAGCCCGCAGACGCGTACGAAGGTCGTCATGCGACCGAGGCCTCCAGCTCCGTCTCGATCTTGGCGAGCAGCCGCTCCTCGATGTCGGCGACACCGATCTGCTGGACCAGTTCGGCGAAGAAGCCGCGGACCACGAGACGGCGGGCCTCGTGCTCCGGGATGCCGCGGGCCATCAGGTAGAAAAGCTGCTCGTCGTCGAAGCGGCCGGTGGCGGAGGCGTGGCCCGCGCCGACGATCTCGCCGGTCTCGATCTCCAGGTTCGGCACCGAGTCGACGCGCGCGCCGTCCGTGAGGACCAGGTTGCGGTTCATCTCGTAGGTGTCCGTGCCCTCGGCCGCGGCCTCGATGAGCACGTCACCGATCCAGACCGCGTGCGCGCTCTCGCCCTGGAGCGCGCCCTTGTAGACGACGTTCGACTTGCAGTGCGGGGTGTTGTGCGTGACCAGCAGGCGGTGCTCGTGGTGCTGGCCGGCGTCGGTGAAGTACAGGCCGAACAGCTCGGCCTCGCCGCCGGGACCGGCGTACTCCACACGCGGGTGGATGCGCACCAGGTCGCCGCCGAAGGTGACGAGGACGTGCTTGAAGCTCGCGTCCCGGCCGATCAGGGCGCTCTGCTGGGCGACGTGCACGGCGGTGTGGTCCCAGTCCACGATGGTGACCACGGTCAGCTTGGCGCCGTCACCGAGGACGTACTCCACGTTCGCGGCGCGAACGGTGTCGCCGGTGTGGTCGATGACGACCGTGGCCTCGGCGAAGGCGCCGAGCTCGAACACGGTGTGCCCGTAGGTCACGCCGCCCTCGCCGTGCAGGGTGAGGCGCACCGGCTCGGTCAGCACGGTCTCCTTCGGCACGGTGACGATCGTGGCCTGCTCGAAGGAGGAGTACGCCTGGGCCGCGACCCGGTCCACCGGCTTGCCGGCCCTGCCGAGCCGGGCGTCGTCGCGGCCGACGGTCTCCAGGGTGACGCCGTCGGGAGCGGAGAAGTCGGTCTTGACCGAGCCTCCGGCGACCGCGGTGCCGTCGTGCAGACCGCGCAGCCGCTCCAGCGGGGTGAACCGCCACTCCTCCTCACGGCCGTGCGGGACCGGGAAGTCCGCCACGTCGAAGGAGGGGGGCGCGCTCATGCGCGAGACGACGGTCGACTCCGCGGCGACCGCGATGGAGCCCGCGGTGGTGGAACCCACGGGGATGTTCTGGGCCTCAGCCATGGCTGTCGTATTGCTCGCTTTCTCAGGTCAGTGGCTTGACGGGGGACTGCCGGCGGTCAGCCGACCGCGCCCTCCATCTGCAGCTCGATCAGCCGGTTGAGCTCCAGCGCGTACTCCATGGGCAGTTCCTTGGCGATCGGCTCGACGAAGCCGCGCACGATCATCGCCATCGCCTCGTCCTCGGACAGACCGCGGCTCATCAGGTAGAAAAGCTGGTCCTCGGAGACCTTGGAGACGGTGGCCTCGTGGCCCATGGACACGTCGTCCTCGCGGACGTCGACGTACGGGTACGTGTCCGACCGGGAGATGGTGTCGACCAGCAGCGCGTCGCACAGCACGTTGGACTTGGAGCCGGCGGCGCCCTCGCCGATCTCGATCAGACCCCGGTAGGAGGTACGGCCACCACCGCGCGCCACCGACTTGGAGACGATGTTCGACGAGGTGTTCGGGGCCATGTGGACCATCTTGGCGCCCGCGTCCTGGTGCTGGCCCTCGCCCGCGAAGGCGATGGAGAGCGTCTCGCCCTTGGCGTGCTCGCCCATCAGGTAGACGGCCGGGTACTTCATCGTCACCTTGGAGCCGATGTTGCCGTCGACCCACTCCATGGTCGCGCCCTCGTAGGCGACGGCGCGCTTGGTGACCAGGTTGTAGACGTTGTTCGACCAGTTCTGGATGGTCGTGTAACGGCAGCGGGCGTTCTTCTTGACGATGATCTCGACGACCGCGGAGTGCAGCGAGTCCGACTTGTAGATCGGCGCCGTGCAGCCCTCGACGTAGTGCACGTAGGCACCCTCGTCGACGATGATCAGGGTCCGCTCGAACTGGCCCATGTTCTCCGTGTTGATGCGGAAGTAGGCCTGGAGCGGGATCTCGACGTGCACGCCCTTCGGCACGTAGATGAAGGAGCCGCCGGACCACACGGCGGTGTTCAGCGCGGCGAACTTGTTGTCACCGGCCGGGATGACGGTGCCGAAGTACTCCTTGAAGAGCTCCGGGTGCTCCTTCAGCGCGGTGTCGGTGTCGAGGAAGATGACGCCCTGCTCCTCCAGGTCCTCGCGGATCTGGTGGTAGACGACCTCCGACTCGTACTGGGCGGCGACGCCGGCGACCAGGCGCTGCTTCTCGGCCTCCGGGATGCCCAGCTTGTCGTAGGTGTTCTTGATGTCCTCGGGCAGGTCCTCCCAGGACTCCGCCTGCTTCTCCGTGGAGCGCACGAAGTACTTGATGTTGTCGAAGTCGATGCCCGAGAGGTCGGAGCCCCAGTTCGGCATCGGCTTCTTCTCGAAGAGCTTCAGGCCCTTGAGGCGCAGCTTGGTCATCCACTCCGGCTCCGACTTCTTGTCGGAGATGTCGCGGACGACATCCTCGCTCAGGCCACGCCTGGCGGAGGCACCGGCCACGTCCGAGTCGGCCCAGCCGTATTCGTACTTGCCCAGGCCCTCGAGCTCAGGGTGGGCAGTCTCCGTGGGGAGAGTCATGCGGGGTTCCTCCCGGCCGTGCTTGCAGGTGCGTCAGTGGAAATCTTGGGGATGAACGTCGTGCAGACGCCGTCGCCGTGCGCGATGGTCGCCAGTCGCTGGACGTGCGTGCCCAGCAGCTCCGCGAAGATCTCCGTCTCCGCCTCGCACAGCTGCGGGAACTGTTCCGCGACATGGGCGACCGGGCAGTGGTGCTGGCAGAGCTGCTCGCCGACCGGTGCGCTGCGCGCCGTAGCAGCGTACCCGTCCGCGCTCAGGGCCTTGGCCAGTGCTTCGGCGCGTTTGTCCGGGGTCGCGGACTCGATCGCCGCGCGGTACGCGCTCGCCTGGGCGGCGACCCGGGCGCGGGCGAAGGCGGCGACCGCCTGGGGGCCGCCCTCCCGCTCGGCGATCCAGCGGAGCGCGTCCGCGGCGAGCTTGTCGTACGACTGGTCGAAGGCGTCCCGGCCGCAGTCGGTGAGCGCGAAGACCTTGGCGGGGCGGCCACGCGTGCGCGTGCCGTACACCCGCTGTTCGCGGGCCTCCACGACCTCGTCGGCGACCAGCGCGTCCAGATGGCGCCGGACGGCCGCCTGGGTCAGTCCCAGCCGGCCGGCGAGATCGGCGACGGTCGACGGCCCGTGGTCCAGGATGGAGCGCGCGACCCGGTTGCGCGTGGAGCGCTCACCGGTCGCTAGCTCCTCCTGAGGGGCCCCCGTGGGGGTCTCCCGAGCCTCGCCGACGTTTTTCACAACGCCATTGTTGCGTAATTCCGCGGAGCCTGACAAGCGACGTCCGGATCATCGGACGGTGCCCTGCGTCACTTAGGCATACCTAATCTGACCTGCGCAAACGATCTTCCGTAGATCATCTCAAAGCATTTCCGCGGCCAAACCGGTGGCGCCCCGAGGCCCCGTCCGGAAGACTCCCGGACCATGCCCGCACCCCCTCCGACCGGCCCACTTGTCACCCGGGACACCCTCGCCGCAGGTCTGCGCCTGCTCGGCGTGGAGACCGGCGAGACCCTGCTCGTCCACTCCTCGCTCAGCTCGCTCGGCTGGGTGAACGGAGGCGCGGTCGCGGTCGTCCAGGCACTCCTGGACGCGCTCGGCCCCGACGGCACGCTCGTCGTCCCCACCCAGACCGGCGACCAGTCCGACCCGGCCCTGTGGGAGAACCCGCCGGTGCCCGAGGCGTGGTGGGACCGGATCCGCGCCACCATGCCCCCGTACGACCCGCTCGTCACCCCCTCGCTCGGGGTCGGCGTGATCCCCGAGACCGTGCGGACCTGGCCCGGCGCCCTGCGCAGCGCCCACCCCCAGACCTCCTTCGCCGCGCTCGGCCCCCGCGCGCGGGAGATCACCGAGGACCACGCCCCGGACTGCCGGCTGGGCGAGCACAGCCCGCTGGCCCGACTGGAGAAGCTGGGCGCCCGGGTGCTGCTGCTCGGCGCGGGCTACGACTCCTGCACCGCCTTCCACCTGGCCGAGTACCGCGTCCCCTCCCCGCGCGTACGGGTCGGCCGGCCCGCTCCGGGCGGCGGCTGGGAGACGGTGGCCGAGGTGTCGGTCAGCTCCGACCGGTTCGACGAGCTGGGGCACGACTACGAACGGGACCGGCCCGTCGTCCGCGGCCGGGTCGACGGCGCGGACGCCCGGCTGTTCCCGCTGGCGGACGCCGTGGCCTACGCCGAACGGTGGCTGCCCCTGCACCGGCCACGGGAGGAGGACTTCCCGCACCCGCCCGCCTGAACCGCGCGCGCTCTCCCTACACTCGGCCCCATGCGAAGTGAGCCCGTGGTCCAGGTAGCGGCCCTGGTGAAGCGGTACGGCACGAAGACCGCGGTGGACGGCCTCGACCTGGTGGCCCGGCCCGGAGTGACCGCCGTACTCGGCCCGAACGGCGCCGGGAAGACGACCACGGTCGAGACCTGCGAGGGGTACCGGAAGCCGGACTCCGGCACGGTGCGCGTCCTGGGCCTCGACCCGGTCCGGCAGGCCGCCGAGCTGCGGCCCCGCATCGGGGTGATGCTCCAGTCCGGCGGCGTGTACTCCGGCGCCCGCGCCGAGGAGATGCTCCGGCACGTGGCGAAGCTGCACGCGCACCCGCTCGACGTCGACGCCCTCATCGAGCGCCTCGGCCTCGGCTCCTGCGGCCGGACCAGCTACCGCCGGCTCTCCGGCGGCCAGCAGCAGCGGCTCGCGCTCGCCATGGCCGTCGTGGGCCGCCCGGAGCTGGTCTTCCTGGACGAGCCGACCGCCGGCCTGGACCCGCAGGCCCGCCGGGCCACCTGGGACCTGGTGCGGGACCTGCGCGCCGACGGCGTCTCGGTGATCCTCACCACCCACCACATGGACGAGGCCGAGCAGCTCTCGGACGACGTGGCGATCATCGACGGCGGCCGGGTCATCGCCCAGGGCTCCCCGGAGGAGCTGTGCAAGGGCGGCGCCGAGAACACCCTGCGCTTCACCGGCCGCCCCGGCCTCGACGTCGGCTCGCTGCTCAAGGCGCTCCCGGCCGACTGCACGGCCGCCGAGCTGACCCCGGGCAGCTACCGGGTCGTCGGCAGGGTGGACCCCCAGCTGCTGGCCACGGTGACCTCCTGGTGCGCCCAGCACGGGGTGATGCCGGACCGCATCTCGGTGGAGCGGCACACCCTGGAGGACGTCTTTCTGGAGCTGACCGGCAAGGAGCTGCGCTCGTGACCGTGGGTACGTACACGCCGAAGCCCGGAGCCGCCCCGCTCCCCCGCATGATCGCGGCGCAGGCGGCCCTGGAGACCAGGATGCTGCTGCGCAACGGCGAGCAGCTGCTGCTGACGGTCGTGATCCCGACCCTGCTGCTGGTGCTCTTCAGCTCGGTCGACATCGTGGACACCGGGAAGGGCGAGGCGGTCGACTTCCTCACTCCCGGTGTGCTGGCGCTGGCCGTGATGTCGACGGCGTTCACCGGGCAGGCCATCGCCACGGGCTTCGAGCGCCGCTACGGCGTGCTCAAGCGGCTGGCCGCCTCGCCGCTGCCGCGCTGGGGCCTGATGACCGCGAAGACGGCTTCCGTGCTGGTCACGGAGGTTCTGCAAGTCCTGCTGCTGACCACGATCGCCTTCGCGCTGGGCTGGTCCCCGCACGGCAACCCGGCCGCCGTCGTCGCTCTGCTCGTCGTCGGCACCGCCGCCTTCTCGGGGCTCGGCCTGCTGATGGCGGGCACCCTGAAGGCGGAGGCGACGCTGGCCGCCGCCAACCTGGTCTTCCTGCTGCTGCTCGTGGGCGGCGGGGTGATCGTGCCGCTGGAGAGGTTCGGCTCGGCGGGCGAGCGGATCCTGGGCCTGCTGCCCATCTCCGCCCTCTCCGACGGCCTGCGGGACGTGCTCCAGCACGGCGCCGGCATGCCGTGGGGCGACCTGGGCGTCCTGGCCGTCTGGGCGGTCGCCGGCCTGGCCGCGGCCGGACGCTTCTTCCGCTGGGAGTGACCCCGCGGAAAGCGCCGGCCCGTCGGCGAGTGACCCTCCTGTGAGGAGGAGCACCCCCCATCGGAGTGACCCTCGTGAACGCGTGCACAAGCAGCGGCCTACGATGGTGCGCGTGCCTAAGCTGAACCGCGCCGACGCCGAAGCCGCCCTGCGCAATCCGCTCGCCTTCATCGCCGACCGCTGGACCCCGGACCCCCGGACCGTCCGGCGGGCGGCCCTCGCCGCGCTCGTCATGTCGGTGGTCATCGTGGTCACCGGCGGCGCCGTCCGCCTGACCGGCTCGGGCCTCGGCTGCCCGACCTGGCCCACCTGCACCGACGACTCGCTGACCACCACCCGGGCCATGGGCTTCCACGGGATCATCGAGTTCGGCAACCGCATGCTGACGTACGTGCTGTGCGCCGCCGTCGGCTGGGCGATCATCGCCGCGCGCTCCGAGAAACCGTGGCGGCGCGGCCTGACCCGGCTGGGCTGGGCGCAGTTCTGGGTGGTCATGGGCAACGCGGTGCTCGGCGGGATCGTGGTCCTGGTCGGCCTCAACCCGTACACGGTCGCCGCGCACTTCCTCCTCTCCACGGCCCTGATCGCCATCGCGACGGTCATGTGGCAGCGCACCCGGGAGGGCGACGAGGCCCCGCGTCCGCTGGTCGGCAAGGCGGTGGCGCAGCTGGTGTGGTTCCTGGTGACCGCGTCGGCGCTGCTCATCGCGGTCGGCACGGTGGTGACCGGGGCGGGGCCGCACGCCGGTGACTCCAGCGAGGTCGCGCGCATCCCGATCGACTGGGAGAACGTCTCCAAGCTGCACGCGGTGCTCGCCTGGATCGTGGTCACGCTGACGTTCGCGCTGTGGTTCGTGCTGAAGGCGGTCGACGCGCCGAAGGCACCGCTGGCCCGCACCCGGGAGCTGTTCGTCGTCCTGCTGTGCCAGGGCGCCATCGGCTACGTCCAGTACTTCACCCACCTCCCGGAGGCCCTGGTGGCCGCCCACATGCTCGGCTCCACGGTGATGTGGATCTGGGTGCTGCGGGTCCTGCTGTCACTGCGGGAACGCCCCGAGACCCCGCAGGACCTGCCGACGGCCCCGACCGAGGTGACGGTCGGCTCACACGCCTGAGCCACCCCACGCCCGCGACCAAGGCGTCAATCGCCGCACCCCGGAACACCCGGGTCACCCCCGCAGGACCGGCCAGGACGGGCACTCGTACCACCGGCCGGCGACGTCCCCGACGACCTCGCCGGCCGCACCGGCGCCCCCGCCCGACCTGACCATCGGCTCACGCCCGCCACCAGGGCGTCGATCTCCGGAGCCAGGAACGCCCGGGTCGCTCCGGCACGTCGGGCGAGCCAGTCCGGGCCGGCCGGGGCGAGGCGCTCGTACCGGCGGCGAGCGATGTCCGCGACGACCTCGGCGGGCGCGCCGAGGCCGGGCAGCTCGGCCAGGGCCTCGCGTTTCGAGATCAGCCGGCCGTCGCGCAGGGTCACCGTGGCCCGGGCGAAGGTCAGCAGTCCCAGGTCCACCCAGACGTCCTGCTGCCACAACCGGGCCTTGTCCACCGCCGGCCGCCAGAAATCACGCTGATCGCGCACGACGAAGTCGCGCAGCCGCCCCTGCGGCACCGGCGGCAGCAGCCCGCCCGGCGGCTCCCCGTGCAGCACCCGGCCGAAGTCGTGCAGCTCGCGCCGGGTGACGGGGGTGACCGGGCGGCGCAGCAGCCCGCCGTGCGCCCAGGTCAGGTGCGGGCGGTCCGGGTCGTCCAGGGTGGCCGGGGTGAGATAGGAGCAGTGGAGCTTCGCCGCGAGGGGGCGCTCGCGCAGCCCGCTGTGCAGGGTGGCGATCCGCCAGGCGTGTCCCGGGCCGAGCGGGCCGGGCAGTACGGCGATGAGGTCCAGGTCGCTGCGCCCCTCCTGGTAGTCACCGCCGGCCAGCGAGCCGTGCGCCCAGACGGCACGGGGCCGCAGCGGCAGCAGGGCCTTCAGGAACGCGTCGAGCAGGGAAGCGGTCGTCATCCGCCCAGTCTCGACAAGCGCACCGGATCCTGTACACCCCGCGCGCGGGGCCGTCGGCGGGCTCCGGGTCAGCGGTGGAGGACGAGCAGCCCCGAGGCACCGTGCGGGCAGCCCCGGGGCGACCGCTCCCCCACAGGCGCCGGCCCGAGAGGCGCTCGCGATCCGGCGCGGGACGCGGGGCTGCCGGTCAGCCGCCGACCTGGATGCCGGCCATCCGCTTCCACTCGTACGGTCCCGTGGTCACCTTGCCCGCGAACTCGCCGTCGAAGGACTCGTGGACCGTGATGCCCGCCTTGGCCACGGCCTGCTCGGCGATGGCGTACGTGGGGGCCACCAGGTCGCCCCAGCCGCCGTCCGCGCCGACGAGGACGATGCGGGCGCCGCGTTCGCCGATGTAGGCCACCTGGCCCTCCGCGCCGCCGTGCGCCGCGGCGAAGGCGCCGATCCGGTGGGCGAGCCGGGACACCGTGCGCTCGGCCTTCGCGTCAACCTGCTGCGTGTCTGCCATGCCCAGGATGCTACTCACCGGTAGATCGACTGGCGAGGCCAGGGCACTGTGACGTACGCCCGGTGCGGGTCAGCGCAGGAACGGGTCCACCGCGACCGCCACGAACAGCAGCGACACGTAGGTGATGGACCAGTGGAAGAGGCGCATCTCCTTCAGCTTCGTGCCGGTGGCCTCGGCCTTGGCCCGGTTCTGCAGCGCGTGCGCCTCCCACAGCCACCAGCCGCCCGCCGCGAGGGCGACCGCCGTGTAGAACCAGCCGGTGTAGCCGAGGGGGGTCAGCAGCAGGGAGACGACGACCATCACCCAGCTGTAGATGACGATCTGCCTGGCCACCACCTTGTTGGAGGCGATGACCGGCAGCATCGGCACGCCCACGCGCGCGTAGTCCTCCCTGACCTTCATGGACAGCGGCCAGTAGTGCGGCGGGGTCCAGAAGAACATGACGAGGAAGAGGATGACCGGCGCCCACGACAGCGAGTTCGTCACGGACGACCAGCCGATCAGCACCGGCATGCAGCCCGCGATGCCGCCCCACACGATGTTCTGCGACGTGCGCCGCTTGAGGATCATCGTGTAGACGACCACGTAGAAGAGGAGCGCCCCGAGTGACAGCCAGGCGCTCAGCCAGTTGACGGTGAGCCCGAACAGCAGCGTCGAGACGACCGCCAGGGCGATGCCGAACGCCATGCACTCGCGCGGGCTGACCATGCCGGTCACCAGCGGGCGCTGCGACGTGCGGTCCATCAGGGCGTCGATGTCCCGGTCGATGTACATGTTGAGCGCGTTGGCGCCGCCCGCCGACAGATAGCCGCCGAGGCAGGTGACCAGGACCAGCTTCAGGTCGGGCACACCCTGCTGCGCCAGGAACATCACCGGAACGGTGGTGATGAGCAGCAGCTCGATGATCCGCGGCTTGGTCAGCGCCACGAACGCTTTGACACGGGCCCCGAACGGCCGGTGAACCGGGCCCTGGCTCGCGCCACCGAGCGCACCCTCCCCCAGGGCCTTGAGGGCCTGGGAGGGACCCCCAGGACGGGATTCGACGGCCGTCACGCACACCCCTGACAGAGACATCCCAGCAAGCCTCTCCGCCGGACACTCCGGGGCGAGGCTCGCGCGTACCACGCCACTTTAGACGTTGCCCATACCCCGGCCTTCGCGGGGGTGGGGTCGTGTTGGCGGGGGCCTCCGTACACACGTGCGCGGGCTCGCTCGGACGTGCTCGTGGACATGCCCGTGGACGTGCTCGCGAAGGCATGATCCTCCGTGCGCGGGAAGGCTCTGTTGAGCGGTCAGATGAGCGGCCTCGCATTCATGTGCCGAATGCCGTTCCGCCCAGTCGGGAGGCGGATTCCACCGACTCCCGGCAGTCTGGAAACACTCGAAAAAACGCACGTCCTCACGGGGGTAGGCTCGACAACGGCCGGCGGGCGCCAAGCCCGTCGGCGGCCGGGCGGGGCGCACGCTCCGACGTCCGGCGACCGACATGTGGAGAGGAGCCCTGACCCAGGGTGAGCACCAAGCCGACCACCACAGACCTTGAGTGGACCGAGCTGGACCAGCGGGCCGTGGACACCGCCCGTGTCCTGGCCGCAGACGCCGTACAGAAGGTCGGCAACGGCCATCCCGGTACGGCGATGAGCCTGGCCCCCGCCGCCTACACCCTCTTCCAGAAGGTGATGCGGCACGACCCGGCCGACCCGGAGTGGGTCGGCCGCGACCGCTTCGTGCTGTCCGCCGGCCACTCGTCCCTGACCCTCTACACCCAGCTCTACCTGGCCGGTTTCGGCCTGGAGCTGGACGATCTGAAGGCCTTCAGGACGTGGGGCTCGAAGACCCCGGGCCACCCGGAGTACGGGCACACCAAGGGTGTCGAGACCACCACCGGCCCGCTGGGCCAGGGTGTGGCCAACGCGGTGGGCATGGCGATGGCCGCCCGCTACGAACGCGGTCTGTTCGACCCGGACGCGCCGGCCGGCGAGTCCCCCTTCGACCACTTCGTCTACTGCATCGCCGGTGACGGCTGCCTCCAGGAGGGCATCGCCGCCGAGGCGTCCTCGCTGGCCGGCCACCAGAAGCTGGGCAACCTGGTGCTGCTGTGGGACGACAACCACATCTCCATCGAGGGCGACACCGAGACGGCCGTCTCCGAGGACACCGTCAAGCGGTACGAGGCCTACGGCTGGCACGTGCAGCGGGTGGAGGCCCAGGAGAACGGCGACCTGGACCCGGCGGCGATCTTCGCCGCGATCCAGGAGGCCAAGCGGGTCACCGACCGGCCGTCCTTCATCGCGATGCGCTCGATCATCGCCTGGCCGGCCCCGAACGCGCAGAACACCGAGGCCGCGCACGGCTCGGCGCTGGGCGACGACGAGGTCGCGGCCACCAAGCGCGTCCTCGGCTTCGACCCGGAGAAGTCGTTCGAGGTCACCGACGAGGTCATCACCCACACCCGCAAGGCGCTGGAGCGCGGTGCCCAGGCGAAGGCCGAGTGGGAGAAGTCGCTCCAGGAGTGGCGCGAGGCCAACCCGGAGCGGGCCGCCGAGTTCGACCGGATCGCCAAGGGCGAGCTGCCCACCGGCTGGGAGGAGAAGCTCCCGGTCTTCGAGCCCGGCAAGGCCGTGGCCACGCGTGCCGCGTCCGGCAAGGTGCTCCAGGCGCTCGGCGCGGTGATCCCCGAGCTGTGGGGCGGCTCCGCCGACCTGGCCGGCTCGAACAACACCACCATCGACAAGGACAGCTCGTTCCTGCCCGCGGGCAACCCGCTGCCGGAGGCCAACCCGTACGGCCGCACGATCCACTTCGGCATCCGCGAGCACTCCATGGGCGCCGAGCTGAACGGCATCGCCCTGCACGGCAACACCCGTGTCTACGGCGGCACCTTCCTCGTCTTCTCCGACTACATGCGCAACGCCGTGCGCCTGTCGGCGCTGATGCACCTGCCGGTGACGTTCGTGTGGACGCACGACTCCATCGGCCTCGGCGAGGACGGCCCCACCCACCAGCCGGTCGAGCACCTGGCCTCGCTGCGCGCCATCCCGGGCCTGAACGTCGTCCGCCCGGCCGACGCCAACGAGACCGCCATCGCCTGGCGCGAGATCCTGGGGCGCTGGACCAAGGAGTTCGGCAAGGGCCAGCCGCACGGCCTCGCGCTCACCCGCCAGGGCGTGCCGACGTACGAGCCGAACGAGGACGCGGCCAAGGGCGGTTACGTCCTGTTCGAGGCCGACGGCGGCGAGCCGCAGGTCGTCCTGATCGCCACCGGTTCCGAGGTGCACGTGGCCGTGGAGGCGCGGGAGCGGCTCCAGGCCGAGGGCGTGCCCACGCGTGTCGTCTCGATGCCGTGCGTGGAGTGGTTCGAGCAGCAGGACCAGGGGTACCGGGACTCCGTGCTGCCGCCGTCCGTCAAGGCTCGCGTCGCCGTGGAGGCGGGCATCGGCCTGACCTGGCACAAGTACGTGGGGGACGCCGGCCGCATCGTTTCCCTGGAGCACTTCGGTGCGTCCGCCGACGGCAAGCTGCTCTTCCGCGAGTTCGGCTTCACCGCGGAGAACGTGGCCGCCAAGGCGCGGGAATCCCTCGCCGACGCCCAGCGCTGACGCCCATATACGACACGTAGGAGATGTAATTCCATGACAGACGCACTGAAGCGCCTCTCCGAAGAAGGCGTCGCGATCTGGCTGGACGACCTGTCGCGCAAGCGGATCACGTCCGGCAACCTCGCCGAGCTGATCGACCAGCAGCACGTCGTGGGCGTCACCACCAACCCGACGATCTTCCAGAAGGCGATCTCCCAGGGCGACGGCTACGACCAGCAGCTGTCCGACCTGGCCGCCCGCAAGGTCACCGTCGAAGAGGCCATCCGCATGATCACGACGGCGGACGTCCGTGACGCCGCCGACATCCTGCGCCCGGTCTTCGACGCCACCGACGGCCAGGACGGCCGGGTCTCCATCGAGGTCGACCCGCGCCTGGCCCACCACACCAAGGCGACGGTCGCCGAGGCCAAGCAGCTGGCCTGGCTCGTCGACCGCCCCAACACCCTGATCAAGATCCCGGCCACCCAGGCGGGTCTGCCGGCGATCGCCGAGGTGATCGGCCTCGGCATCAGCGTCAACGTCACGCTGATCTTCTCGCTGGAGCGCTACCGGGCCGTCATGGACGCGTACCTCACCGGCCTGGAGAAGGCGAAGGAGCGGGGCCTCGACCTGTCGAAGATCCACTCCGTGGCGTCCTTCTTCGTGTCCCGCGTGGACACCGAGATCGACAAGCGACTGAACAGCATCGGCACCGACGAGGCCGAGGCGCTGCGCGGCAAGGCCGCCCTCGCCAACGCACGGCTGGCCTACCAGGCGTACGAGGAGGTCTTCTCCTCCGACCGCTGGCAGGCCCTGGAGAAGGCGGGCGCCAACAAGCAGCGTCCGCTGTGGGCGTCGACCGGCGTGAAGGACCCGGCGTACCCGGACACCCTGTACGTCACCGAGCTGGTCGCGCCGAACACGGTCAACACCATGCCGGAGGCCACCCTGGAGGCCACCGACGACCACGGCGAGATCACCGGCGACACGGTCTCCGGCACCTACGAGCAGGCGCGCGCCGACCTCGACGCGCTGGAGCGGCTCGGGATCTCGTACGACGACGTCGTGCAGGTGCTGGAGGACGAGGGCGTCGACAAGTTCGAGGCGTCCTGGAACGACCTGCTCAAGTCGACTCAGGCGGAGCTCGAGCGCCTTGCCCCCTCGGAGGGCTGAGTTGTCACCCGTTTCCGGTTCCGGAGCGAACCCGCTTCGTGACCCGGCCGACCGACGGCTCCCGCGCATCGCGGGGCCGTCGGGCCTGGTCATCTTCGGTGTCACGGGCGATCTGTCCCGCAAGAAGCTGATGCCCGCGGTGTACGACCTCGCCAACCGGGGTCTGCTGCCGCCGGGCTTCTCCCTGGTGGGCTTCGCCCGCCGCGACTGGGAGCACGAGGACTTCGCCCAGGTCGTGCACGACGCGGTCAAGGAGCACTCGCGCACCCCCTTCCGGGAGGAGGTCTGGCAGCAGCTCATCCAGGGGATGCGCTTCGTCCAGGGCACCTTCGACGACGACGATGCCTTCGAGCGGCTGCGCGCCACCATCGAGGAGCTGGACAAGGCGCAGGGCACGGGCGGCAACTTCGCCTTCTACCTGTCCGTGCCGCCGCGCTCCTTCCCGGTGGTCATCCAGCAGCTGAAGAAGCACGGTCTGGCCGACCAGTCCGGCGGTTCCTGGCGGCGCGCGGTCATCGAGAAGCCGTTCGGCCACGACCTGGAGTCGGCCGAGGAACTCAACAAGGTCGTGCACGAGGTGTTCGATCCGGACCAGGTGTTCCGGATCGACCACTACCTCGGCAAGGAGACCGTCCAGAACATCCTGGCGCTGCGCTTCGCCAACACCATGTTCGAGCCGATCTGGAACCGGTCCTTCGTGGACCACGTGCAGATCACCATGGCCGAGGACATCGGCATCGGCGGCCGGGCCGGGTACTACGACGGCATCGGCGCCGCCCGTGACGTCATCCAGAACCACCTGCTCCAGCTGCTGGCACTGACCGCGATGGAGGAGCCCGCCTCCTTCGACGCGGACGCGCTGGCCGCGGAGAAGGAGAAGGTGCTCGGCGCCGTCCGGCTGCCGAAGGACCTGGGCGCCAACACCGTGCGCGGGCAGTACGCGGCGGGCTGGCAGGGCGGCGAGAAGGTCATCGGCTACCTCGAAGAGGAGGGCATCGACCCGAAGTCGAAGACCGACACCTACGCGGCGGTCAAGCTGGAGATCGACAACCGCCGCTGGGCCGGGGTGCCCTTCTATCTGCGCACCGGCAAGCGGCTGGGCCGCCGGGTCACCGAGATCGCGGTGGTCTTCCAGCGGGCCCCGCACTCCCCGTTCGACACCACGGCGACGGAGGAGCTGGGCCAGAACGCGATCGTGATCCGCGTCCAGCCGGACGAGGGCGTCACGGTCCGCTTCGGCTCCAAGGTGCCGGGCACCTCGATGGAGATCCGGGACGTGTCGATGGACTTCGCCTACGGCGAGTCGTTCACGGAGTCCAGCCCGGAGGCGTACGAACGGCTGATCCTGGACGTGCTGCTCGGCGACGCCAACCTCTTCCCGCGCACGGAGGAGGTCGAGCTGTCCTGGAAGATCCTCGACCCGGTCGAGGAGTACTGGGACACGCACGGCAGGCCCGCGCAGTACAAGTCGGGCACCTGGGGTCCGGTGGAAGCGGACGAGATGCTCGCACGAGACGGACGGAGCTGGCGCCGGCCATGAAGATAGATCTGACCGACACCACCGCCGGAGAGATCAACAAGGCGCTCGTGCGGGGCCGCCGCGCCATCGGCACGCCCGCCGTCGGCATGGTCCTGACCCTCGTCATCGTCACCGACGAGGAGAACGCCTACGACGCCCTGAAGGCCGCCAACGACGCCTCGCGCGAGCACCCCTCGCGCACGCTCGTCGTCGTCAAGCGGGTCTCCCGCGGCCCGCGTGACCGCACCGCCTCGCGGCTGGACGCCGAGGTGCGGGTGGGCGCGGACGCGGGCACCGGCGAGACGGTGGTCCTGCGGCTGTACGGCGAGGTCGTCGAGCACGCCGACTCGGTGGTCCTGCCGCTGCTGCTGCCGGACGCCCCGGTCGTCGTGTGGTGGCCGGTGAACGCGCCGCTCGACCCGGCGAAGGACCCGCTGGGCGCGCTCGCCCAGCGCCGGGTCACCGACAGCTACGCCGCCGAGCAGCCGGTGCGGGAGCTGTCCGCCCGCGCAGCCGCCTACACGCCCGGCGACACCGACCTGTCCTGGACCCGGATCACGCCGTGGCGCTCCATGCTGGCGGCGGCCCTGGACCAGATCGACTGCGAGGTGCGCGGCGTCGAGGTGGAGGGCGAGGAGTTCAACCCGAGCTGTGAGCTGCTGGCGATGTGGCTCGCGGACCGGCTGGACGTCCCCGTCCGGCGTTCCCTGTCCGCCGGCCCGGGGCTCACGGCGGTCCGTCTGGACACCAGCCGGGGCCCGATCACGCTGGACCGCGCGGACGGCTCGCTCGCCACGCTCGCCATCGAGGGCCAGCCGGCCCGCGCGGTGGCGCTGAAGCGGCGGGACACCGCCGAGCTGATCGCGGAGGAGCTGCGCCGGCTGGACCCGGACGACACCTACGCGTCGGCGCTGCGCTACGGCGTGGAGCGGCTGGCCAAGGTGCCCCAGCAGGCCGCCGGGGCCCCGGCCGAGCCGGCCGCCGAGGCGTCTGCCGCGCCTGAGGCGACTGCCGGGCCGGCGTCCGGGGAAGCCGCCGAGCCGGCGTCCGGAGAGGCCGCCGAGCCGGTCGCCGTCCCGGAACCGGTGGAGGAAGCGGCCAAGGCCCCCGCGAAGAAGGCGGCGGCCAAGTCCGCGAAGAAGGCACCGGCGAGGAAGGCGGCGGCGAAATGAGCACACCGCAGCTGGTCGTCCACCACGACAAGGAACTGATGGCGCAGGCCGCCGCGGCCCGCCTGATCACGAAGATCGTGGACGCGCAGGCCTCCCGGGGCACCGCGTCCGTGGTCCTCACCGGCGGTCGCAACGGCAACGGCCTGCTGGCCGCGCTGGCGGCGGCGCCCGCCCGGGACGCCATCGACTGGGGCCGGCTGGACCTGTGGTGGGGCGACGAGCGCTTCCTCCCCGAGGGCGATCCCGAGCGCAATGTCACCCAGGCCCGCGAGGCCCTGCTGGACTCCGTCCCGCTGGACCCGGAGCGCGTGCACGCCATGCCCGCCTCCGACGGCCCCCACGGCACGGACGTCGAGGCGGCGGCCGAGGCGTACGCGGCGGAGCTGGCGAAGGCGGCCGGGCCGGAGAACCACGGCGCGGTGCCCGCCTTCGACGTGCTCATGCTGGGCGTCGGCCCGGACACCCATGTGGCCTCGCTCTTCCCGGAGCTGCCGGCCGTGCGGGAGACCGAGCGCACGGTGGTCGGCGTGCACGGCGCGCCCAAGCCGCCGCCGACCCGGATCACCCTCACCCTCCCGGCGATCCGCGCGGCCCGCGAGGTCTGGCTGCTCGCGGCCGGCGAGGACAAGGCGGAGGCCGCGGCCATCGCCCTGTCGGGCGCGGGCGAGATCCAGGCCCCGGCGGCGGGCGCGTACGGCACCCGGCGCACCCTGTGGCTGCTGGACTCCGCCGCGGCCTCGCAGCTGCCGCGGTCGCTGTACCCGCCGGCGTCGCCGTAAGGCGCGGCACGGGCGCGGAGCAGAAGACGGCGGGGGCCTCGGCCCCCGCCGTCCTTCTTTCCGTCCTTCTGTGCCGGGCCCGGGTTCAGCTCCGGCCGCGCAGCTCCCGGTACGCGGCGACGAGCGCCTTGGTGGACGCGTCCAGGCCGGGGACGTCGGCGCCCTCGGTGAGCGCGGGTTCGACCCGCTTGGCGAGGACCTTGCCCAGCTCCACGCCCCACTGGTCGAAGGAGTCGATGTTCCACACCGCGCCCTGCACGAACACCTTGTGCTCGTACAGCGCGATGAGCTGGCCGAGCACGGACGGGGTCAGCGCGCGGGCGAGGATCGTCGTGGTGGGCCGGTCGCCGGGGAAGGTCTTGTGCGGGACCAGTTCGTCGGGCACGCCCTCGGCGCGGACCTCCTCGGCGGTCTTGCCGAAGGCCAGCGCCTGGGTCTGGGCGAAGAAGTTGGCCATCAACAGGTCGTGCTGGGCCTTGAGTTCGCCGCTCAGCTCGGCGACCGGCTCGGCGAAGCCGATGAAGTCGGCCGGGATCAGCTTGGTGCCCTGGTGGATCAACTGGTAGTAGGCGTGCTGCCCGTTGGTGCCGGGCGTGCCCCAGA
>NZ_JBEZUP010000019.1:0-132589 GCF_040636485.1 Streptomyces sp. NPDC038707 | reverse complement strand
GCCCGGTTACATTCCGAACCCGGAAGCTAAGCCTCACAGCGCCGATGGTACTGCAGGGGGGACCCTGTGGGAGAGTAGGACGCCGCCGAACAATTTTTGGGGAAACCCCCGCACCTTCAGGTGCGGGGGTTTTCTGTTTTCCGGGGTCGATTAGGGTCTACGGCATGCGCTACGACCTCGTCATCTTCGACAACGACGGCGTCCTCGTGGACAGCGAGCCGATGTCCAACCGGCTCCTGGCCGCGTATCTCACCGAGCTGGGACACCCGACGTCGTACGAGGACTCCATCCGGGACTACATGGGTTCGGCCATGCACCGCGTCCACGATCTGGTGCTGGAGCGCACGGGCCGGCGGCTGCCGGAGGATTTCGACGAGGTCTTCCACGCGCGGGTGTTCGCCGCGTTCGAGCGGGAGCTGCGGCCCGTGCCCGGCGTGACGGACGTACTGGAGAAGCTGGCCGCGGACGGCGTGCCGTACTGCGTGGCCTCCTCGGGGAGCCATGAGCGGATACGCGTGGGACACCGCACGACGGGGCTCGACCGGTGGTTCACCGACGAGCGGATCTTCAGCGCGGACGACGTCGGACGGGGCAAGCCGGCGCCGGACCTGTTCCTGCACGCGGCCGAGCGGATGGGGGTGGCGCCCGGGCGGTGCGTGGTCGTGGAGGACTCCCCGCCGGGCGTCCAGGCCGCCGTGGCGGCCGGGATGGACGTCTACGGGTTCACCGCGATGACACCGGCGGAGCGGCTCGTGGGCGCCGGGCACCTCTTCTCGTGCATGGAGGAGCTGCCCGATCTGCTGAGGTGATCCCCGTCGGCGGACCGGGCTGACATTTGTCACCCGCACCTCCGGACGATCGTTTCTACCGCCGGACCCCGCCCGGCGGCGAAGCTGAGGGCATGACGAAGACCACGGGGAACCAGGGCGGCAGGCCCAGCGTGCTGGACAACTTCAAGCCACTGCTCATCGATGTCGCGGTGCCGCTCGGCTCGTACTACCTCTTCAAGGAAGCCTTCGGGATGAGCACCTTCGCGGCGCTCGCCTGGAGCAGCGTCGTACCCGCGGTGCGGACCGTGTGGGGGGTGGTCAAGGAGCGCCGTACCAACGCGCTGGCCGCCCTGATCCTCGTCGTCAACGTCGTCTCGCTGCTGCTGAGTTTCGTCTCCGGGGACCCGCGGCTGATGCTCGCCAAGGACAGCGGGGTCAGCAGCACGGTGGCCATCGGCATTCTGGTCTCCGTCCGGCTGGGGAAGCCGATGATGACCGAGGGCATGAAGCCCTTCCTCGTGAAGGGCGACCCGGCCAGGGAAGCCGCCTTCCAGCGGCTGGTGTCCGGGACCGCGGCCGGCTCCGCCGCCTTCCGGCGCAAGGAGCGGGTGTTCTCCGTGGTGTGGGGACTGGTCCTGCTGGCCGAGTGCGTGGTGCGGATCGTGGGTGCCTACACCGTTCCGGTGGACACCATGGTGTGGCTGGGCTCCGTGATCATGGTCGCGTGGATGGCGATCGGGTTCCTGGTCAGTGGGGGACTGGCCGCCGGCCCGATGGAGCACATGCTCACGGCCGAGGCTGCGGCCGGCCGGGACGAGCGGCCGGCGGTGGCCGCAGCCGCCTGACCGCCTGACCGCCTGACCGCCGGACGGGCGGAGGGCCGTGAGGCCGTGGGACGGGTGGAGTTGAGGGAAATTCACCTTTGGCTGGATCTACCCACAGGTAGCCCGGGGCCCTACCCTCGCCGCCATGACTGATGTGCTGCGGCGCGGCAGGGCCTCGCTGGCGTTCGCCTTCTTCGCGCAGGGCGCCGCCTTCGCGCTGCTGGTGACGCGCATCCCGGCGGTCCAGGACCGGTACGGCGTCTCCGACGCGCTGCTGCCGGTCTTCCTGGCCGCCGTGCCGGTCCTCGCCGGGGCCGGCAGCGTGGCCGCCGAGCGGCTGGTGAAGCGGGTGCCGCCGAGCCGGGTGCTGCGCTGGTCCCAGCCGGTGGTGCTGCTGGCCCTGCTCGGCGCCGGGGCGGGCGGGGCCGGGCAGGTGGCCGCGCTGGCGGTGGCGCTCAGCGTCTTCGGGCTGGCGGTGGGCGCGCTGGACGCGTCCATGAACATGCTCGGCGTCAGCCTCCAGCGGTCCTACGGGCGCAGCATCATGCTCGGCTTCCACGCCGTCTACAGCCTGGGCGGGATCGTCGGCGCCTCGCTGGCCTGGGCCGGGGCGCACTGGCAGCTCGCGCTGTGGGTGTCGTACCTGCCGGTGGTGGCCGTGCTGCTGCCGGCGGCGCTGCTGGGCAGCCGGTGGTACGTCGACGGGGAACCGGCGCCGGCGGCGGACGTCCGGGCGGGCGGCGGGGTCGGCTTCAAGGGGCTGTTGCCGCTGTGTCTGGTGATGACCTTCGCCTACATCGGGGACTCGACCGTCTCCAACTGGAGCGCGAAGTACCTGAAGGACGTGCTGGGCGGTTCGGAGCAGCTGGCGACCGTGCCGTACAACGTGTACATGATCACCACGCTGGCCGGGCGGGCCGTGGGGGACCTCGGGGTGCGGCGGTTCGGGGCGGCGGCGGTCGTCCGGCTCGGGGCGCTGGTCGCGGCCGGCGGGTTCGCGGTGGTGGCGCTGGCGCCCGGCGCGTGGGTGGGCATGCTCGGGTTCACGCTGCTGGGGCTGGGACTGTGCGTGCTGGTGCCGCAGACCTTCGCGGCGGCCGGCCGGCTCGCCTTCGAACAGCGCGGCCCCGGCGCCTCGGACGCGGCGATCGCCCGGCTGAACATCTTCAACTACGTGGGTTTCCTGATCGGTTCGCCCCTGGTGGGCGCCCTGGGGGACGCCTGGAGCTACCGGGGCGCCATGCTCGTGCCGATGGTGTTGGTGCTGGTGACCCTGGGGTACGCCAGGTCGTTCGCGGCTCGGCCGGACAGATACGGTGGCGGGCATGAGCGGCCGCGCACAGCTGATGTGGGACGAGGCAGTAACGGGCTATGACTTCGGCCCGACCCATCCGATGGATCCGGTCCGGCTGGAGCTGACCCGACGGCTGGTCGGCGCCTTCGGGCTCGACCGGGAACTGGCGGTCGTCGCGGCCAGACCGGCCGGTGAGTCGACGCTCCGGCTGGTCCACCGGGAGGACTACATCGACGCCGTGAAGGCCGCGTCGGCGAATCCGGCGGGGGCGGACGGGTCGTACGGGCTCGGCACGCTCGACGATCCGGCGTTCGCCGGCATGCACGAGGTGTCCGCGCTGATCGCGGGCCAGTCGGTGGGGGCGGCCGAGGCGGTGTGGCGGGGGGACGCCGAGCACGCGGTGAACTTCGCGGGCGGGCTGCACCACGCGATGCCGGGCGGCGCGTCGGGGTTCTGCGTGTACAACGACGCGGCGCTCGCCATCGCGCGGCTGCTGGAACTGGGCGCCGAGCGGGTCGCCTACGTGGACGTGGACGTGCACCACGGGGACGGGGTGCAGGCCGCGTTCTGGGAGGACCCGCGGGTGCTGACGATCTCGCTGCACGAGCATCCCGGCACGCTGTTCCCGGGCACCGGGTGGCCGCAGGAGACGGGCGCGGGCGCGGCGGAGGGCACCGCGGTGAACGTGGCGCTGCCCGCCGGTACGGGGGACGCGGGGTGGCTGCGGGCGTTCCACGCGGTGGTGCCGGAGCTGCTCGCCGGGTTCCGGCCGCAGGTCCTGGTCTCCCAGCACGGCGCCGACACCCACTTCGAGGACCCGCTCGCCCACCTGGCCGTCTCGCTGGACGCGCAGCGGGCCGTGCAGCTGGCGTGCCACGAGCTGGCGCACGCGTACGCGGACGGCAAGTGGGTGGCCCTCGGCGGGGGCGGATACGCGGTCGTGGACGTCGTACCGCGCTCCTGGACGCACCTGGTGGCGATCGCGGCGGACCGGCCGGTGGCGCCGGAGACGGTGATCCCCGAGGGCTGGCGGCAGGACGTGTTCGCCCGGACCCGGCAGCCGGCACCGCGGCGCATGACGGACGGGCGGTGGCCGGTGTCGTACGACGACTGGGAGGCGGGCTACGACCCCGCCGACCGGCTCGACCAGGCCGTGCTGGCGACCCGCCGGGCCGCGTTCCCCCTGCGGGGCCTGCTGCCGTAGCGGGAGCGGGGACGCCCACTGCCCCAGCGCACCGGCCCGGTGGGCCCACTGCCGGACCGCCCGGCCCGAGGACGCCGGTCGCCGTGGCGCCGGTCGTGGGCAGTCGGCGCCGCGGCGCGCCCCGGGAGGAGCCCTGCCGTGCCCCGGCCGTCCCGCCCGTCCCCTCTGCCGTACCGGTCGGTGGTCATAGCGGTTCGTTGGGCCATTCGCGCGAATACCGCCGTTTCCGCCCCGGTCCCGCCGTCGGTGGGTCACCATCGCATCCGTGTCGTCCCCCGCCCGCCTCCGTGCCCACCTGGTGGCCTCCCGGCTGGCCGGGGTGGTGGCCACCCCGCGGGAGGAAAGCCTGCGCAGTTACCGGCTGTTCGCGGCCCGGGATCCGCGGGTGCTGATCGGAATCGATCCCGAGGGCGCCTGGGAGTTCCCCGATCTGCTCGCCCTGATGGCGCGGAAGTGCGGGGTCTCGGCCGACCCGGATCACACGAGCGGGCCCGACGTGATCGATCCGGAACGGACGCTCGCCGCGCTGGACGCCTTCGCCGGGCGGCTCCGGGAGGCGGCCCGGCGGGGCGCGCCCGTGCTGCTGGGCACCGGGCACCCCGGGCGGCTGCTCGGGTTCTACGCCGGTCTGGCGGACGCCTTGTCGGCGGCGGGATGTGAGATCCTCACCCCCGCGCAGGGTCGCTGTGTCGACATATTGACCCGGTTCGGTCTACGTCCCCACCGCCTCGACTACGTACGAGGGGTTGCCCTGATGCGGGAACCAGCGAGCGGGCGCCCCGGTTGTGAGCCGGGTGCCCACACCCACTCGCCGCTGCCGGTTCGGGTCGCGCTGGAGGCCGCCGCACAGGCCGGCGGGCCCCTGCCCGAGCTGGTCGTCGGCGATCACGGATGGATCTGCGGCGCTGGTCAGCTGGGGTTCGAGGCCATCGGGCCGGCCGACACCGACGACCCCGCGCCGTTCGTCGGCGAGGCCGAGGGACGGGTGGCCGTCGCCGTTCCGCTTGATGACGCAGTGCGGTCTGGTCACTACCGGCCGCTGACCCGCTACGTGCTCAATCGGGCGTGTCTGTCACAGTAGGCCGCCGGTGGGTGCACCTCTTCCCCACTCGCATCACCCGCCCCTAGTCTGGGGAGTGAGCACGCAACGACGAAGAGTCACCGGAAGGGGAAGCCGGTGGCCGTCGAGTGCGGAAGGTTCAGGTGTGTCATGGCTGCAGCTGGCGAGAGGCCTCTGAACGAGGTTCAGTTCCTTACCGTGGCGGAAGTCGCCTCGGTGATGCGAGTGTCCAAGATGACCGTGTACCGCCTGGTGCACAGCGGTCATCTGCCCGCGATCCGGGTGGGGCGGTCCTTCCGCGTCCCCGAACAAGCGGTACACGAGTACCTCCGCGACAGCTATGTGGGGGTGGAGACGGCCTGACGGTTTCCCCCGGGTGACCGGGGGAGACCCCCTCGATTACGACCTCGGCGCTCGGTTGGGTAGGCTAGCCCCTCGTAGGTCGTGTGGGCCCATGGCGCCCAAACAACCGAGTGATGAGAAGTGAGCGAGGGTAGTCGTGGGCTCTGTTATCAAGAAGCGGCGCAAGCGGATGGCCAAGAAGAAGCACCGCAAGCTGCTCAAGCGCACGCGCGTTCAGCGTCGCAACAAGAAGTAAGCGGTCCCCGCGCGAGCGGGGTGTCCGTGAGCGACGCCGCGAGAGCGTGGCACCTGTGGCCCCCCACCAGCAGTGGTGGGGGGCCACAGGCATGTCGCGGGCCGGTGCCGGCGGGGCAGCCGGAGGGGGAACGCCAGGGGAGCCGACGGGAGAACGGCGTGGGGAGCCGACGGGGGAAAATCCGTCCCCCGCGCATCGCGGGTCCTCACACGGCACCGGCGACCGGCTAGGTTGGCCGCACAGGGGAACGCGGGACACCGGTCACGCGGGAAGGAGGCGGCGATCGTGGGAAGGGTCGTGCTCGTCACCGGAGTGGCCCGGCAGCTCGGCGGCCGGTTCGTGCGGCGGATCCAGCGGGACCCGGAGGTGGACCGGGTGATCGCCGTGGACGCGGTGCCGCCGGAGCACCACCTGGGCGGCGCCGACTTCGTGCAGACCGACATCCGGCAGCCGGCCATCGCCCGCGTGCTCGCCGAGACGGGCGCCGACACGGTCGTCCACCTGGACGTGACCGGTACCGCGCTGGGCGGCGGCAGCCGGGCCACGGTCAAGGAGACCAACGTCATCGGCACCATGCAACTGCTCGGCGCCTGCCAGAAGTCACCGGCCGTGCGCCGGCTGGTGGTGAAGTCCAGCACGAACGTCTACGGCTCGGCGCCGCGCGATCCGGCCGTGTTCACCGAGACGACCCCGCCCAAGTCGCTGCCCAGCGGCGGCTTCGCCAAGGACGCCGTCGAGGTCGAGGGGTACGTGCGCGGGTTCGCGCGGCGCCGGCCGGACGTCGCCGTGTGCGTGCTGCGGTTCGCCAACATCCTCGGCCCGACCGTGGAGACCCCGCTCGCCTCCTACTTCTCGCTGCCCGTCCTGCCGACCGTGTTCGGCTACGACCCGCGGCTGCAGTTCGTGCACGAGGACGACGTGATCGAGGTGCTGCGGATCGCCTCGCACGAGCCGCGCCGGGGCAGCCTCAACAGCGGCACCTTCAACATCGCCGGCGACGGCGCGCTGCTGCTCTCGCAGTGCTCCCGGCGGCTGGGCCGGCCCACCGTGCCGCTGCTGCTGCCCGCGGTCACCTGGGCCGGTTCCCTGGTGCGTACGCTCGGTATGACGGACTTCTCGCCGGAGCAGATCCGGCTGCTCACCCACGGGCGGGTGGTGGACACCGGCCAGATGCGCGAGACGCTGGGCTTCACCCCCCGCTACACGACGGCCGGGACGTTCGCGGACTTCGCGCGCGGCCTGGGCCCGGGGCTGCTGCCGCCGGAACGTCTCGCCGGGGCGGTCGACCGGGTCGCCGCGCTGTCCGCGAGGGCGGCCGGCCACCCCCAGACGCACAGCGCCAACTGAGGAGCGGCAACGATGGCGGACGCCAAGGTCATTCCGTTCGACGACGACCGGTCCCGGGGGAGCGCCGCACAGCGCCAGGCGCGGCGCCGTGGCGGGGGCGGGCGGCGCGGCCCGCTCGGGGAGCCGGGCGAGAGGGGCGCGGTGCAGCCGCTGCCGGGCCGCGAGTGGGCGGGGGAGGAGGAGCCGGTGGAACCTCCGGAGGACGACACGGGCGGTGGCCTGGAGCGGCGGGTGGCGGCCGGGCTGGCCTTCCTGCGGCGCCGGCTCACCGGGGACTACGAGGTCGACGACTTCGGCTACGACGAGGAGCTGACCGACCAGGTCCTGATGTCGCTGCTGCGGCCGGTGTACGAGAAGTACTTCCGGGTCGAGGTGAAGGGCATCGAGAACATCCCGGCCGAGGGCGGCGCGCTGATCGTCGCCAACCACTCCGGGACGCTGCCGCTGGACGGCCTGATGATGCAGGTGGCGGTGCACGACCACCATCCCGCCGGCCGGCATCTGCGGCTGCTGGCGGCCGACCTGGTCTTCGTGCTGCCGGTGGTCAACGAGCTGGCCCGCAAGCTGGGCCACACCCTGGCCTGCGCGGAGGACGCGGAACGGCTGCTGGGCCAGGGGGATCTGGTCGGGGTGATGCCGGAGGGCTTCAAGGGCATCGGGAAGCCCTTCGGCGAGCGCTACAAGCTCCAGCGGTTCGGCCGGGGCGGCTTCGTCTCCACGGCGCTGCGCCAGGGCGTGCCCATCGTCCCGTGCTCGATCGTCGGGGCGGAGGAGATCTACCCGATGATCGGCAACGCCAAGACGCTGGCCCGGGTGCTGGGCATCCCGTACTTCCCGCTGACGCCGACGTTTCCCTGGCTCGGTCCGCTGGGCGCGATCCCGCTGCCGACGAAGTGGACGATCCAGTTCGGCGAGCCGATCCCGACGGACGGCTATCCGCCGGAGGCCGCCGAGGACCCGATGCTGATGTTCAACCTGACCGACCAGGTGCGCGAGCAGATCCAGCACACGCTGTACAAGCTGCTGGTGCAGCGGCGGTCGGTGTTCTTCTGAGCGTCCTCGTGGGCAGGCGGGTACGGCCGCGGGGGCGTCCCTGCTCGGAAAGGGGCGCCCCCGCGGCCGTGGCCGTACCGGGCTAGTCCGTGTCCTCGCCCTCGATGCCGAGGCCGGGGAGCAGGTCCGGGATGAGCGGCGGGATGGTGACGTCCGGCTGGGCCGACGGCGACTTGCCGGCGGACGGGGAGCTGCCGGTGCTGCCGCTCTTCGGCGGGTCGAGCAGACCGCCGGTGCCGCCGCCGAGGAGTCCCTCGCCGCTGCTGCCGGTGGCGGGGGCGCTCGGTGCCTCCGTGCCGGTGTGCCCGCCGGGGGTCGGGGGGTTGCCGGTGGAGCCGGGCGGGGCCGGCCGGTGGGTGCCGGAGGAGCCGCTGGACGACGGGCCGGAGCCGCCCCGGTGTCTGCCCTCGCCGGGCCGGGCCGGCGGCTGCGGGAGCAGCGACTGCAGCGGGGCGACCTCTTCGTCTATGGCGTCGAAGACCGAGGACACCTCCTGTTTGACGTCGCCGAGCTGGACGGGCAGCTTGTCGCTGAGCGCGCTCCACGCCTCGCGGTGGGACCGGGAGAAGGCGGACAGTGCCTGGATGGGGCCCAGGGAGTCCGGGTCGGCCTCATAGGCCGCGTGCAGCAGCCGGTGGCCCTCGGTGACGTCGTGCCGCATCCCGGACAGGGTGCGGCGGATCTCGCCGATGGACTCGTGGTCCAGGTGGCCGCCCCGGCCGCGCTCGAGCAGTCGGCGGGCCTCGCCGAGCCGGGTGGAGGCCTGGTCGAGATAGGTCTGGCCGCGCTGGTCGTCGCCGTCGGTCAGGTAGTTGAGCTTGAAGTCCTCGATGCCGCGCTTCAGGCCGTACAGCGAGTCGCCGGGCAGGGCGTCGGAGCTGGCGGCGGCGACCCCGCCGAAGGCCCCGGCGGCCACGCCGACGCTGAGCCCGCCGGCGGCGAGCCCCTTGGTCAGCCTGGTGCGCGGGCGGAACTTGCCGAGCGGGCCCGCCCGGTGCGCGCCCTTCGCCCGCGGGGAACGCTGTTCCGGTACGGACGCGTCCGCCGCCCCGGTCCCCTCCTGGAGCATCGCCTCCATCGCGGCCACCAGCTGGGCCCGCTGGACGGCCTTGACCTCCGGGTCGAGCGTCGGCCGGGGCAGCGCGCCGAGTCCCGCCGCCAGGGCCAGCAGCTCGCCCTGTTCGGCCTGTTCCCCGGCGGTCGGCGGGGAACCCGCCGGGCCTTCGGACTGCTCGGCCGCCGTGTCCCGGTCGGACTGCTCCTCCAGGGCCTGGGCGAAGGCGTTCGCCCGCCGGTGCGCCGATACGTTCGCGATCACTGGCGGCACCTCCTCTCGTCATGACGGTCGACTCCCCAGGGGGTCCTGAGGGTGGCACGCCCACGGCCGGGTCCCCGGATCGGGTGATCGGGGACGGCCGGGACGTGACCACAGGGAGCCTGTATCCCGCACAACGACTGGCGCGGCACTTGGGTTACGGACGGCGGGCGGGCGGTTCGGAAAGACAACACGCTTTCACACAGCGTGAGTTGGTCGTAGCGCACCGTCGCCGCGGTCAGCGGGCGTCGTCCGGCAGCAGCCGGGCGAGGGTGCGTACGGCCCGGTACTGGAGGGTCTTGATGGCGCCCTCGTTCTTGCCCATGACGCGGGCGGTCTCGGCGACCGAGAGGCCCTGGAGGAAGCGGAGCGTCACGCACTCCTGCTGCTGCGGGTTGAGCCGCCGCACCGCGTCGAGCAGGGCGGCGTTGGACAGGGACTCCAGGACGGAGTCCTCCGGGGAGCGCTCGACCTCGTTGGCGTCGAGCATCTCGCCGGTGGTGACCTCCAGCCGGAAGCGGCTGGACTTGAAGTGGTCGGCGACCAGGTTCCGGGCGATGGTGACCAGCCAGGCGCCGAAGTCGCGGCCCTGCCAGGTGAACGTGCCGATCCTGCGCAGGGCCCGCAGAAAGGTCTCGCTGGTGAGGTCCTCGGCGGTGGCCCGGCCGCCCACGCGGTAGTAGATGTACCGGTAGACGGTGTCGCTGTACTGGTCGTAGAGGCGCCCGAAGGCCTCGGCCTCGCCGGACTGGGCGCGTTCGACGAGGTCCATCATGCGGGCGCTGTCACTGTCGGCGGCCGGCCGGCGGGCGGTGGCCGGGCCGGTGGCACGCCCCCGTCTGCCGACGGCGGCGCCGCCGTCGGCCAGTGCGTAGCACGGGCCCGCGGGCGCGGCGGCTGCGAAGGCGGGGACGGCGTACGCGGTGGGGACGAAGCCGCGCAGTGTTTCCTTGACCGTCGCGACCGTTGCGCGCAGCGTAGCCAGGCCCGAGGCGTCAACCCCGACGTGTGGGTACACGGGACTCCCAGAGGCAGAGCTTCCATCACGTGCAGTGCGGGACCATTCACCCGTCGTAGCGACGGAGGGGTACCGGTTTGCGTCTGAGGAGAATAACGCTTCGTACAGGCGCTGCTACACCGAGTTGCTCAAATCATCGATTGCGTCGCTTCTATGACTGTTTGATGCCGGGTCAAGTTCATGAACTTGATCGGTTGTTGAACGAAAAGAGACGTGTTTCGGTGAAGTAGGGGGCGGGTTGAAATGACCGCGGCATCATCGTGCGCGCGGACGGGAGTACGGGGGACGGGAGTACGGGAGTCCGGGACCGGCCCGCGCTACCGGCGCCGCCGGCTCAGCGCGATGGCGGCCGCGGTGCCGCCGGCGACCGCGCCGACCCCCGCCGCCGCCGGGATGCCGACCTTCGCCGCCTTGCGGCCGGTGCGGTAGTCCCGCAGCCGCCAGTCCTGCTCGCGGGCGTGCCGGCGCAGCTTGGCGTCCGGGTTGATGGCGTAGGGGTGGCCGACCAGGGACAGCATCGGGATGTCGTTGTGGCTGTCGCTGTAGGCCGCGCAGCGGGAGAGGTCCAGCCCCTCGGCGGCGGCCAGCGCGCGCACCGCCTCCGCCTTGGCGGGCCCGTGCAGCGGCTCGCCGACCAGCCGGCCGGTGTAGACGCCGTCGACCGACTCCGCCACGGTGCCGAGGGCGCCGGTCAGGCCGAGGCGGCGCGCGATGACCTGGGCGATCTCCACCGGGGCCGCGGTGACCAGCCACACCTTCTGGCCCGCGTCCAGGTGGGCCTGGGCCAGGGCGCGGGTGCCCGGCCAGATGCGGTCGGCCATGTACTCGTCGTAGATCTCCTCGCCGATGGACTCCAGCTCGGCGACCCGGTGGCCCTTGACGATCGAAAGCGCCGAGTCGCGGGCGTCCTGCATGTGCTCGGGGTCCTCGACGCCGGCCAGCCGGAACCAGGCCTGCTGCCAGGCGAACCGGGCCAGGTCGCGGGTCTCGAAGAACTTCCGCTTGTACAGCCCCCGGCCGAAGTGGAAGAGCGCGGCGCCCTGCATCACCGTGTTGTCCAGGTCGAAGAAGGCGGCGGCCCGGTCGTCGCCGATGACCGGGAACTCCGGTTCCTCGGGCGTGGCGGTCTCCTGCGAGGACTTGCGGGCGGCCTCCGCCGAGGCCTCGCCTGCCAACACGCTCCGCGCCGTGGCGGAGCGCCTACGGGGAGTGAGCCATCCGAGAGCGGCCATGACGCGAGCATAGCCACTGTGTCCGAAGGTTCCGGAGTCGAGAGGTTGGCGAGGTGTGAACGCCGGGCGACGGGGTCGCCGGGGGCGCGAGAATGGCCGGTATGAGTCCGATCTTCCGACGCAAGGCAGAGCCGCGAGCGCGGCTGGTGACCCTGATCCGCAAGCCCGGCTGCCATCTGTGCGACGACGCACAGACGGTGGTCGAGAAGGTGTGCGGCGACCTCGGGGTGCCGTGGGAGCCGAAGGACATCACGGAGGACCAGGCCCTCCACGACCGCTACTGGGAGCAGATCCCCGTGGTTCTGGTCGACGGCGAACAGCACACCTTCTGGCGCGTGAACGAGGAGCGGCTGCGCCGGGCACTGACCGACTAGTCCAAACTGGCCGGAAAGTCGCTTAGGATCGACGGCGGTTTGGTCTCGGGGGCGGGATTCGTGAGGAGTGTGTGCGGTTTTGCCCCCAGTAACGAAGGAACGGCGGTACGTGCGCGCCGGTTCCCGCTCCGGGCGTGAAACCGGCGTGACCCCGGTCACTTCTGCCGGGCAAATCGGACACAATCTTTGTGCACGCGTTCACAAAGACATAGCCTGCTGTCGACGGGGCGGTCTGGGGACGTATGACCGCCTACAGCCCCGCTCTACCCGCAGGAGCACCGTGGCAACTGGCCGAACACACCGACCGGCGACCCGTAGCCGAGGGATTCCCGAGGCCACCGTCGCCCGGCTTCCGCTGTACCTCCGAGCCCTGACCGCTCTGTCGGAGCGCTCGGTCCCCACGGTCTCCTCCGAGGAGCTGGCCGCGGCGGCGGGAGTCAACTCCGCCAAGCTGCGCAAGGACTTCTCGTACCTGGGCTCCTACGGAACGCGCGGTGTCGGCTACGACGTGGAGTATCTCGTCTACCAGATCTCCCGTGAACTCGGCCTCACCCAGGACTGGCCGGTTGTCATCGTCGGCATCGGCAACCTCGGCGCCGCCCTGGCCAACTACGGCGGGTTCGCCTCCCGTGGTTTCCGGGTCGCCGCGCTGATCGACGCCGACCCCGCGATGGCCGGCAAGCCGGTCGCGGGCATCCCGGTGCAGCACACCGACGAGCTCGAGAAGATCATCAAGGACAACGGGGTCTCCATCGGTGTGATCGCCACCCCGGCGGGCGCCGCCCAGCAGGTCTGCGACCGGCTCGTGGCCGCCGGCGTGACCTCCATCCTGAACTTCGCGCCGACCGTGCTGACCGTCCCGGACGGCGTGGACGTGCGCAAGGTCGACCTCTCCATCGAGCTGCAGATCCTCGCCTTCCACGAGCAGCGCAAGGCCGGCGAGGAGACCCCCGCGGGCGACGGCGCCGTGCCCGCCGCCGCTCCCCGGGCGACCTCCGCCGACCAGGGACCCGACGGGGACGTCCCCGCCGTGATGCCGGCATGAGCCTCCTCGTCGTAGGCCTCAGCCACCGCAGTGCCCCGGTCAGCGTGCTGGAGCGGGCCGCGCTGAGCGCGGACGCCCAGACCAAGCTGGTCCAGGACACGGTCGCCGCCGAGCCCGCCACCGAGGCCGCGGTGCTCGCCACCTGCAACCGCATCGAGCTGTACGCCGACGTGGACAAGTTCCACGCCGGTGTCGCCGAGCTGTCCACGCTGCTCGCCCGGCACAGCGGGGTCGGCCTCGAGGAACTGACGCCGTACCTCTACGTGCACTACGAGGACCGGGCCGTCCACCACCTGTTCTCGGTGGCCTGCGGGCTGGACTCGATGGTCGTCGGCGAGGGCCAGATCCTCGGCCAGATCAAGGACTCCCTGGCCCGTGCCCAGGAGCTGCACACCGCCGGCAAGCTGCTGAACGACCTGTTCCAGCAGGCCCTGCGGGTCGGCAAGCGCGCCCACTCCGAGACCGGCATCGACCGGGCCGGCCAGTCCCTGGTGACCTTCGGCCTGGAGCAGCTGGCCGTGGGCACGGACGTACCCGGCTGGGCCAAGGGCAAGAAGGCCCTGGTCATCGGCGCCGGATCGATGTCGTCCCTGGCCGCCGCCACGCTGGCGCGCGCCGGGGTCGCCGAGGTCGTCGTCGCCAACCGCACCTTCGAGCGCGCCGAGCGGCTCGCCCGGATCCTCACCGAGGCCGACGACAGCGCGGTGGCCGCCCGCGCGGTGCCCATGGACGCCGTAGGCGACGAACTGGGACGTGCCGACATCGTCGTCTCCTGTACCGGGGCGACGGGCCTGGTGCTCACGGCGGAGGCGGTCGCGCACGCGGTCGAGGGCCGCACCGGGCACCCCGCCGCCGACACCGGTGCCCCGGCCGCCAGGCCCGCGGCCCCGCAGCGCCACACCGGCCTCGGTGCCGACGACAACTGCCCGCTGGACCTGGCCGCCGTACAGCCCGGCTTCTCCCTCATGGGCGAGGCCGCCGTGGCCGGCATGGACGCGGCCACGCTGGAGCAGCACGCGGCCTGGGTCGCGGGCGGCAGCACGGCCGACCGCCGGGAGCGGCGCAGCCCCGAGGCGGACGCCGAGCTGATCACGGCGCTCGCCGCGACCGCCGCCACCGTGGGCCGGATCCCCGAGCGGCGCAAGCCGGAGCCGGTGGCCGAGCGCCCCGCTCCCTTCTTCTTCCTGCTCGACCTGGCCATGCCCCGCGACATCGACGCGGCCGTGCACCGGCTGGCCGGGGTCCGCCTGGTGGACATCGAGTCGCTCGCGGAGGCCTCCGCCGACGCGCCGATGGCCGCCGACGTGGACCAGGTCCGGCGCATCGTCGCCGACGAGGTCGCCGCCTTCGGCGCGGCCCTGCGGGCGGCGCACATCACGCCGACCGTGGTCGCGCTGCGCACCATGGCCGCCGACGTCGTCGCCGGCGAGCTGGCCCGCCTCCACGGCCGCCTGCCCGACCTGGACGAACGCCAGCGCGGCGAGATCCGGCAGACCGTGCACCGGGTCGTCGACAAGCTGCTGCACGCGCCGACCGTACGGGTCAAGCAGCTCGCGGCCGAGCCCGGCGGCGCCGGGTACGCGGACGCGCTGCGCACCCTGTTCGACCTCGACTCCGAGACGGCCGCAGCCGTCTCCGGGGCCGGGAACAGCACGCGGAACAAGAACCGAGGGCCAGCATGAGTGAGAAGGCACTGCGGCTGGGGACCAGGCGGAGCACACTCGCCATGGCCCAGTCCGGTCAGGTGGCCGAGACCGTCCGCGAGGTGACCGGCCGGCCCGTCGAGCTGGTCGAGATCACCACGTACGGCGACGTGTCGCGGGAGGCGCTGGCGCGGATCGGCGGCACCGGTGTGTTCGTCACCGCGCTGCGGGACGCGCTGCTCAAGGGCGAGGTCGACTTCGCGGTTCATTCGCTCAAGGACCTCCCGACCGCGCAGCCCGAGGAGCTGGTCCTGGCCGCCGTACCGGTGCGCGAGGACCCGCGGGACGTCATCGTCGCGCGCGACGCGCTGAAGTTCACCGACCTGCCGCGCGGCGCCCGCATCGGCACCGGTGCGCCGCGCCGCATGGCGCAGCTGAACGCGTACGCCCGCGCGCACGGACTGGACATCGAGACGGTCCCGATCCGCGGCAACGTCGACACCCGCATCGGGTACGTCCGCGACGGCGAGCTGGACGCGGTCGTGCTGGCCGCCGCCGGCCTGAACCGGATCGGCCGCGTCGACGAGGTGACCGACTTCCTGTCGGTCGACACGATTCTGCCCGCCCCCGGCCAGGGGGCCCTGGCGATCGAGTGCGCCGCGGACAACGCGGACCTGATCGCCGTGCTCGGTGCGCTGGACGACCCGTACACGCGGGCCGCCGTCACCGCCGAGCGGTCACTGCTCGCCGCCCTGGAGGCCGGCTGCAGCGCACCCGTGGGGGCGCTGGCCGACCTTCTGGTTGACGGGCAGTTTGTCAAGGAAATGCGCCTGCGCGGCGTCGTCGGCACGACCGACGGCACCCGCATGGTGCAGCTGTCCACCACCGGTCCCGTGCCCCAGACGCACGACCAGGCGTGGGCACTCGGTCGCGACCTCGCCACCGAGATGCTCGCCCAGGGTGCGGCCGGTCTGATGGGGGAGCGAGCACATTGAGCCCCACCGCCCTTCCTGCCGCCGGTCCGGAACACGGGCACGTCACCTTCCTAGGTGCCGGACCCGGGGATCCGGGACTGCTGACTCTGCGCGCCGTGGAGGCGCTGTCGAACGCGGACGTCCTGGTCGCCGAGCACGAGGTGCTCGACGTCATCCGGACGCACGCCCGACAGGGCGTCTCCGTCGTGCAGACGGACGCCGATCCCTCTTCGGTCTCGCCGCCGGGCACGGGCACGCCCCAGCTGACGGTAGTTGACGGCACGTCAACACCCGCCGCTGTCCCGGGTGCTGCCCGGGATGCCGCTCATCTTGTCATGGAGGCCGCGCGCGGCGGCAGGCGGGTCGTCCGTGCGGTGTCGGGGGACCCGGGACTGGACACGTACGCGGCGGAGGAGATGCTCGCGTGCGCCGCCGCCGGGGTGCCCTTCGAGGTCGTCCCCGGGGTCGCGGCGGCGGTCGGTGTGCCCGCGTACGCCGGTGTGCCGCTGCGCGACGCCGACGGCGCGGACGTCCGGTTCGTGGACGCCCGCACCGCCTCCGAGCGGTGCTGGTCCGAGGTCGGCGCCTCCGACAGCACGCTGGTCGTCTCCACGACGCTGGACTCGGTGGCCGCCGCGGCGGCCGAGCTGGTCTCGGCGGGCCGCAAGCCGGACACCCCGCTGTCCGTGACGGTCGCCGGTACGACGACCCGCCAGCGCACCTGGACGGCGACGCTCGGCACGATCGCGCAGACGCTGAAGCAGGCCAAGGTGCTGCCGTCGCCGGACGGCGGCCGGCCGGTGATAGCCGTGGTCGGCGAGCGGTCCGCCGCGGCCCGGCGCGAGCAGCTGTCGTGGTTCGAGTCCAAGCCGCTGTTCGGCTGGAAGGTGCTCGTGCCGCGCACCAAGGAGCAGGCGGCCTCGCTCTCCGACCAGCTGCGCTCCTACGGCGCGGTGCCGCACGAGGTGCCGACGATCGCGGTGGAGCCGCCGCGCACCCCGCAGCAGATGGAGCGGGCGGTCAAGGGCCTGGTCACCGGCCGGTACGAGTGGATCGCGTTCACGTCGGTCAACGCGGTCAGGGCGGTCCGGGAGAAGTTCGAGGAGTACGGCCTCGACGCCCGTGCCTTCGCGGGCATCAAGGTGGCCGCGGTGGGCGAGCAGACCGCCAAGGCGCTGATCGCCTTCGGCGTGAAGCCGGACCTGGTGCCGAGCGGCGAGCAGTCGGCGGCCGGCCTCCTGGAGGACTGGCCCCCCTACGACCCGGTGTTCGACCCGATCGACCGGGTCTTCCTGCCGCGCGCCGACATCGCCACCGAGACCCTGGTGGCCGGACTGATCGACCTGGGCTGGGAGGTGGACGACGTCACGGCCTACCGCACCGTGCGCGCCTCGCCGCCGCCGGCGGAGACCCGTGAGGCGATCAAGGGCGGCGGCTTCGACGCGGTCCTGTTCACCTCCTCCTCCACGGTCCGCAACCTGGTCGGCATCGCGGGCAAGCCGCACAACGTGACGGTGATCGCCTGCATCGGCCCGGCCACCGCCAAGACCGCCGAGGAACACGGCCTGCGCGTCGACGTGATGGCCCCCGAGCCGTCCGTCCACAAGCTGGCGGAGGCCCTGGCCGACTTCGGCATGCGGCGCAGGGCGGCGGCCCTGGAGGCGGGCGACCCGGTGACGCGGCCGAGCGAACGGCGGCCGGGCGCGCGCAGGCGCCGGTCGACGACCTGAGACGGGGCGGAGCGCACCTCTTCGGTGCGCTCCGCCCTGTTCGTCGTAACGCTCCCCCGCCCCACGCGGTTCTGCGATGCTGGCCGCCATGGGTGAGGGAGAGCGCCGGCCGCGCTCCGGGGACGCCGGTCCCTGGTTACGCCGCCGGATCGTGGCGCTGCTGGTGACCTGTGCGGGGGTGGGGGCGGCCGTACTCCACGTACTGGCGCCGGACCTGCGGATCGACGGCATCGTGGTGATGCTGCTCGCGATCGCCGCGGTGCCGTGGCTCGGGGAGCTGTTCCGCAGCATCGAGGTGCCGGGCTTCGCCCGGATCGAGTTCCAGGACATCGAGCGCCGGATCGACGACGTCCAGCGGACCGCGAACGCCGCGCTCGCCAGCGACGGCCCCGCCGACGACGGCGCGGCCTGGGACACGGTCAGGAAGCTGGCCGCCGAGTATGTGAACGTACGCCTCCAAGAGGTGCGCAGCGCGGCCCGGACCCAGCGGATGGATCGGATCTTCGCCCGTCTGGTGCGCGCGGCCCAGCGCGTGCCCGACTTCGACGTCGAGGGGCTGCTCGCCTCGCAGGACGCCGGGCTGCGGCTGGCGGCCTACGCGCGCCTGTACGCGCTGCCCGAGCAGGAGGCGCTGGGCCCCTTGGTGGACGCCGCGATCGCCGATCCGCTCGCCTTCAACCAGTACTGGGCTCTGCGGGCGGTGGAGAGCTGTGTGGCGGACGGGGGAGCGGCCGGCATCCCGCTAGGAGCGGTCCGCCGTCTGAAGGAGTTCCGTGCCCGGACACCGCCCGGCAACGACCGGGGCGAGGTGGCCGAGCGGATCCTCGCCGGGATCGGCGAGCGCTGAGCGGCCGGGCGTCCCGGGACACCGGACCGCTCTGCCGGGCCGACTGGGCGTCGGCAAACGCACGGGTGGGGCGGGCGTAGCGTAGAAGGCATGACGAAGTACGGATCCTTTCCCGGTACGCGTCCCCGGCGGCTGCGCACCACCCCCGTCATGCGCCGCATGGTCGCCGAGACGCGGCTGCACCCCGCCGACCTGATCCTCCCGGCGTTCGTCCGGGAGGGCGTGAGCGAGCCGGTGCCGATCGGCTCCATGCCCGGGGTCGTGCAGCACACCCGGGACAGCCTGAAGAAGGCCGCGCTGGAGGCGGTGGAGGCCGGGGTCTCCGGGATCATGCTGTTCGGCGTGCCGGAGGAGTCGAAGAAGGACGCCCGGGGCACGGTCGGCACCGACCCGGACGGGATCCTCCAGGTCGCGCTCCGGGACGTCCGCGCCGAGGTGGGCGACGATCTGCTCGTCATGTCCGACCTGTGCCTGGACGAGTTCACCGACCACGGCCACTGCGGGGTGCTGGACGCCGAGGGCCGGGTCGACAACGACGCCACCCTGGAGCGGTACGCCGAGATGGCGCAGGTCCAGGCCGACGCCGGCGCCCATGTCGTGGGCCCCAGCGGGATGATGGACGGCCAGATCGGTGTCATCCGCGACGCGCTCGACCAGATCGGCCGCGAGGACGTGGCGATCCTCGCCTACACCGCCAAGTACTCCTCGGCGTTCTACGGCCCGTTCCGGGAGGCCGTCGCCTCCTCCCTCCAGGGCGACCGCAAGACGTACCAGCAGGACCCGGCGAACTGGCGGGAGTCCCTGCGCGAGCTGGAGCTGGACCTCGCCGAGGGCGCCGACATGGTGATGGTCAAGCCGGCCGGCCCCTACCTCGACATCCTCGCCCGGGTCGCGGACGCCGTGGACGTGCCGGTGGCCGCGTACCAGATCTCCGGCGAGTACGCGATGATCGAGGCCGCCGCCGAGAAGGGCTGGCTGGACCGGGACCGGGCCATCTTCGAGACCCTCACGGGCATCAAGCGGGCCGGTGCCCGGAACATCCTCACCTACTGGGCCACCGAAGTGGCCCAGAAGCTCCGCTAGTTATCAGGCGTCGGTCAGGCGTCGGTCAGGGTGATGTGGTCACCCACCACGGCCCAGCGCTGTCCGGGGTCGTTGGCACACACCCTGGTGCGGACCTCGGGCGTCCCCCAGGTGTTGGCCAGGCAGTAGTGGGGGTCGGCGGCCAGGACGAAGTGGTCGCCGAGGGGCTTCCAGCGCTGTCCGGGCTCGTCGGCGCACAGCCTGGTGCGGACCTCGGGCGTCCCCCAGGTGTTGGCCAGGCAGTAGTGGGGGTCGGCGGCCAGCACGACGTGGTCGCCGACGACCCGCCAGCGCTGTCCGGCCTCGTTGGCACACACCCTGGTGCGGACCTCCGGTGTCCCCCACGTGTTGGACAGACAGTAGTTGCCGATCTCCGAGGCGCCGGGCGCGGCGGCCGTGGCGGCGGCCGACGGGAAGACGGCGGCCGTCAGCGTGAGAGCGAGGACGCCGAGGGACTTGCGGAACGCGAGGGCCATGAAGGGATGCCTTTCATCCGACGGGGTTGCGGTGCGCCGGGAGACTTTCCCGGGCACCGCCCCCGAATGCGGCAAACCGCCTGTACAGGTGATATGCGGATGAAGGCGTTGCCGTTCACCAGTTGGAGATGGCGCCCAGGTCCTTCTGCCAGTACGTCACCTTGAGCGTGCTGTCGTAGTAGACGCCCTTGGCGGGCAGGGCCGGCGTCGCGGACGGGCCGCCGTCGCTGTTCGGGGTCATCCCCTGGAAGCCCACCGCCAGCTTGTGCGCGGTCATCCCGCCGCTGCCGCTGCCGTCGGCGGCCGACAGCAGCACACCCGCGTACCCCGACTCGCCGGGCGCCAGCGACACCACGGCCTGCGGCTGGGTGGCCTCGTCGGCCTGCGGCACCCACTGCATCTGGTCGAAGCGCAGGACCGGGTAGTACGGCAGGTCGCAGGTCTTGCCGCCGGTGTTCTTCACCGTCAGCAGCATGTGGTTCAAGGGCCGGCTGAGCAGCTGGGCGGTGACGGACGTGTTCGTGCCGTTGCACAGCACCACGGAGCGTCCGGCGCTCTGCCCCTTGCGGCCGACGGAGGCGGCGGGCTTGGCACTGGGCGCGTCGGTACGGGCCGCGGGGGAGGCGTCGGCGGTGCCGCCGCCGGCGGCCTTCTCTGCCGGGGTGGTGCTCTCGGACTGGGCGGAGGCGGCGCTGTCGGACTGTGCGGAGGCGGCGCTTTCGGGCGACTTCGCTACGCCCGTCTCCGCCGCCGCGACCGTCGCCTTCGAGCGGGCGGCGCCCTCGTCCTCGGTGCCCGTGCCGTTGTCGCACGCCGTGAGGGCGAGGGCGGCCACCGCGGTTCCGGTAGCGGCGATCAGACGAATGTGGCGCATACGCATGGCAAGTCCTCTTTCGGGCTGGGCCGGTTGTCGTGCTTGGATGACCAACAGCCTGTGGGCGGACTCGTCCCGACGGCCAGCGTTGGCCGCCAATCCGGGATGCTGGAACGCCGGAACCGGCTTTGACCTGCGGAAACAACACCTCCCTGGAACGCCGGGGTGGGACGAGGGGGACTGGAGGAACGGTGTCGGAGGGCATCCCCGAAAGCGGTTTCGCCGAGCTGCTGCGGGAGTTGAAGAACCGCTCCGGGCACAGCTACGGCACGCTCGCCAAGCGGCTCCACATGAGTACGTCGACGCTCCACCGCTACTGCAACGGGGACGCCGTACCGACGGACTACGCCCCCGTGGAGCGGCTCGCCCGGCTCTGCAAGGCCACGCCGGGGGAACTGGTGGAACTGCACCGCCGGTGGATCCTGGCGGACGCGGGCCGGGGACGGAAGGGCGCGGAGCCGGTCGTAGCACCGGAGGCGGTTCCGGAGTCTGAGGCGGCGGCTCAGGCGGCCCCGGAGACAGAGCCGGAGGCGGCGGCCGTACCCGAACCGGAGCCGGTGGCGGCGGCTGCACCTGAACCCGAGCCCGCACCCGCACCCGTACCGACGACCCGATGGCGGCGGGGCCGGTCCCTGATCGCGGGCCGCCGTACCGCTCTCCTGGCGGCCGTCACGGTCACCGCGCTGATCGCCGGCGGCACGGTGTTCGCGCTGAACTCGCCGTCGGACGAGGGCAAGCGGCGGGACGACGCGAAGGCCACGACGGCCACCGCCGGCTCCGCCCTTGCCCAGGGCAGCACCGCCCCCCGGCCGTCGAAGTCCGGGAGCCCGAGCCCGAGCGCTTCGGCCACGCGTTCGACTTCCCCCTCCCCCTCCGCCTCCGCCGAGGCTCCGGACCTGGCGCCCGACATCACCGACGGGAAGTCCACGGGGAAGCCGTCGGCGGCCGCACGTCAGGAAGCGTCGGAAGCGGTGCCGTTGACGGTCAACACCAACCCCTACAGCTGGCTGAGCCCCTGCTCGCAGCATTACCTGATCGACCGGCCGCCGACCGCCGTGGGCCCGCCGCCGACGGAGCAGCAGGCCCCCGCGTGGGTGGCCGTCAACAAGGCGGTGTCGGCGGGGGAGCAGTTCATCACCTTCACCGTGCAGGGCACCGGGAACCAGACGGTCGTCCTGGAGCGGCTGTCGGTCCACATGGCGGGCAAGCGCTCGCCGCTCGCGTGGAACGACTACGCCATGGGCTACCCGGGTGTGGGCTGCGGCGGTGGCGTGCCGACGCATTCCTTCTCCGTCGCCCTGGACGCGATGCGCCCGTCGCCCGTGCCGGAGGCCGGGGGCGACAACTTCCCGTTCAAGGTGAGCCAGTCGGACCCGGAGGTCTTCTACGTCATGGCGGACGCGTCGGCGTACGACGTCAGCTGGTACCTGGAGCTGACGTGGTCCAGCGGCGACCGCCACGGCACGCTGGTGATCGACGACGCCGGCCACCCGTTCCGCACCAGCGGCAACAACGGCCGGCCGGAGTACGCGTTCCCGCTGGGCGGTCAGAAGTGGAAGCCGGCGTCGGAGTTCGAGTGACTCAGTCCCACCAGAAGGCCCAGCTGGTGGCACCGAGCAGCGTCTCGGCGTACGCCCGCACGCTCCCCGGACCACTCTGGACGACGGCGTGCGGGCACAGGGCGTAGTGCTCGGCGGCGAGGACCTCGGCGTCGGCGAGGGTGCCGGGCGGGGCGGCGACGGACACCACGAGGGCGTCCAGACCGAGCGCCACGACCCGGATGCCGAACCGGTCCTCCCAGGACCGCAGGACGGCGCACACGCGGGCCACGTCGTGGTCGTAGTTCAGGGCGCCGGTCCAGCCGATGGCGGCGGGTATGTCGGCGGACCGGCGGGCCGGGACGAGGGCCAGGTGCGGTTCCTCTATCCACTCCGCCCAGCGCGCGGGATCCCGGTGCAGGGCGTCGGCGACCGTGGCGGCGCGGGTGTCGGGATCGGCGTTCGGCACGCCGGAGGAGGCGAGACCCGGCCATTCGGTGCCGAAGGGCTCGATCTCCTCGCTGAGATGCCCGTCGGTCTCCTCCTCCCAGTACTCGGAGAGCACGTCCTCGACCGGGTGGTCCCCCGGATACGAGGCGTCGCCCGGCAGCAGCCCCCAGTCCTCGGCCCCGGCCCGGCATCCGGCCAGATCCATGAGCACCGGCAACAGCCCCGTACGGGCCGCGGGCGCGCCCAGGGCCTTCCAGGTGCCGGGGGAGGAGGGCTTCTCCGCCTGCCACAGGAGGGGCTGGTGCCAGGGCCCGTCGTCCGTCACGTCTATCAGCCTGCCGGGCGGCAGTTGAAGCCCCAGGGAACGCCCACTGGGATCGGTGGCCAGTCTGGGCAGCGGGTTGGGAAGAGTCGCCATGCCGCCGACTGTAGGGGCAGGCACTGACAACGGCGTTGAGCTGAGCCCGGGTTGTCATGGTGGCCGTGGGGCCGCCCGCTTCTCGGCGAGTGTCGTACTTCCGTGAGCTGAGTCAAGGGCGCGTTCCGCGTCGCCTTCGGCGATGGACCTGCGGCCCACCCTTGACACACCTCACTCCAGCACGGAGGAGAAGCGAGCGGGCAGCCCGGAGAAAGTGGCCGGCTGGACCTGGTCGGGCCCTGCGGTGGGCTGCGTTCGCATCGTGGGTCGGGGATGCGAGCTCGCGCCTCGCCTGCACGCCGGGCGGGCTTAGCGGCTTGCGGCCCGGTGGGTGGTGGGGGTGTCGCTGGGATGCGGGGAGGGTTGTTTTGGAATGGGTGGTGCAGAAGGAGGGGGGATGGGCGGGAGCCGGGACCACCCACCCGCAGGCCGCTGTACCGGCCCGGCGTGCTGGCGAGACGCGGATGCGCCCCTCACCGACGGGGCATGGTCGGCTCGCCTTGGGGCCCGGTACCGGGCTGGGCCACTGTCCTTTCGGGCCGCTCGCTCGCTTCTACCTCGTGCTGGAGCGGGCCGGGTCAAGGGTGGGCCGCAGGCCCATCGGCGAAGCCGACGCGCAGCGCCCTTGACGCGGCCCGTGGAAGCACGACACTGACCAAGAAGCGAGCGGCCCAACGGTCACTTGAGAGAAGAGGTGAACACGTCCCACGTGACAGGGCTGATGCAGAGGGTGCGCTCCTGGGAGGGGGTTTCCTTGGAGTCCCGGATGTGCACGGCGCCTGGAGACACGGCCACTTCAAGGCACTCGCCGCCCTCGCTGCCGCTGTAGCTCGACTTGCTCCATGTGAGGGCGACTTCGAGGCACTGGCCGCCCTCGTCGCCGCTGTAGGTCGACTTGAACCACTGAAGGGCTTCGGTGCTCATTGCTCTCCTAGCGGACGGTGGTCACTTGAGGGAAGCGGTGAAGCTGTCCCATGTGCCCGGGCTGATGCGTAGGGTGCGGTCCTGGGAGGGGGCTTGCTTCGAGTCCCGGACGTGCACCGCACCGGGGGAAACGGCCACTTCGAGGCACTGGCCGCCCTCGCTACTGCTGTAGCTCGACTTGTGCCATGAGAGGGCGGCTTCAAGGCAAGCGCCGCCTTCGCTGCTGCTGTAGCTCGACTTGAACCACTCAAGTGCGGTGCTCATTGATCTCCTAGCAGACGGTCGAGCAGGCATCGCGAGTACTCGACGGTGTGTGCCTGTGTCCGCAGCATCGCATACCTGCGCGCGAGGATGGACACCTCATCTGGGTTGGAGACCCACTGGCTGCCTTGTTGCGACTCGGCGTAGGCCAAGTGCTGATGGTCGGGCGTTTCCAGAAGAGTGAATGGGCCGGCGTCTCCGGCGTGGTGCGTGCGGCTCAGTGGCAGGACCTGCAATGAGAGGCAGGGGAGTTGCGAGCACTCCCGCAGAAAGCGCAGCTGTTCCCGGTGGACCTCGGGGCCCCCGGTGGGCCAGAGCAACACGGGTTCCCAGATGACGAAGCTCAGTGTCGGCGGCTCCTTGCGGTGCAGGATCTCGCGACGTTCGACTCGCGCCTGGACTTTCGTCGTAAGCTCGTCGGCGTCGTAAGCGGGGACACGTCCACTGAGGAGGGCGCGGGCGTACCCCTCGGTCTGAAGCAGGCCAGGCACGACCAGCGCGTCGTACCAGGACAGCGCGATGGCCTCCCTCTCCTGCTCGATGTACTCCTCCGCCCACAGCGGAAACTGATCCACCTCCGGCAGGTTGGCCACCCCCGCCGCCAGCATCCCCTTGGTCTCCAGGAACTCGTCGAACAGCTCGGCCATGTCCAGCTTCAGCACCCGCCGCCCCTGCTCGATGCTGGCGACCGTCTCCTCGTGGATGTTGAGCGCCGCGGCCAGGCCAGGCTGACTCAACCCCTTCGCGCGACGAGCCGCGGCCAGTTGACGGCCCAGCATCTTCATGGCCGACTGGTTCTTCCTCCGTGTAGGCGTCATGCCTGCTGAACTCCCCACGCCGGTCGGTGGACCACCCCGCAGCAACCCGTACAAAACCCTTGTACGGGATCACGTACTGAACCAGAGTAGTTACGCTGCGCCACATTCGCCCCGTGAACGAGCACATTGAACTCCCCTGCCACCGCGACCAGTTCTACGTCCGCAGTCGCCGCTCGGTCCCGGCGGCCAGGCAGCTCACCGAGCGGTCGCTGAAGTGGTGGGGGCTGGATTCCTGGGGCCGGTCCCACGACCTGTCGCTCTGCGTGAGCGAGCTGGCCACGAACGCCCTGCTGCACGGCGTACCGAGGGGCCGGGGCTTCCTGCTCCGCCTGCGGTACGACGGCGAGCTGGTCCGGGTGGAGGTACACGACAGCGGCCCCGGCATCCCTCGCGTCCCGGACGAGCCGGGCGGGCCGGAGAGCGAGGGAGGCAGGGGCCTGCTGTTGGTGGCGGCGCTCAGTGACAAGTGGGGGGTGGGGGAGCGCACGCCGGGGAAGATCGTGTGGTGCGAGTTCGCCGTGCCGTGAGCGGGCCCGGCGTCAGACCATGGTCGTGATGCAGAACGGGTGTCCGGCGGGGTCCAGCAGGACCCGCCACCGGTCCGGCTGCGGCTGGGCGTCCGGCTTGACCGCGCCCTGGGCGATCAGGTGGGCCTCGGCGGTGTCGAGATCGGCGACGCCCACCTCGATGTGGGCCTGCTTCTCCTGGCCGGGGTCGGGCCAGGTGGGGCGGCGGTAGTCGGGGATGCGGGTGAAGCCGAGGCCGGCCGTGCCGTTGTCGCCGCCGAGGAACACGAAGTCGTCGGTGGAGTAGGTGACGGCGAGGCCGAACATGTCGCCGTAGAAGCGGGCGAGTTCGGCGGGATCGGCGCAGTCGAAGGTGACGGCGACGTAGCGGAAGGCGGGTGCGGAGGGGGTTTCCGTGCTCATGGGGAGGACGGTAGGACGGGACCCGGACAACTTCGGTCCTGGTTGGGTCGGGCGGTATGAAAAACTTCCGCCCGTGCTGAGCGCGTCCGCCCGTCTGCTGCGTCTGCTGTCGTTGCTCGCCGCCCGGCCCTCGTGGACGTGCGGCGAGCTGGCCGAGCGGATGGGCGTGACCGATCGCACGGTGCGGAGGGATGTCGCGAAGCTGCGGGAGCTGGGGTACAGCGTCGATTCCGAGGCCGGGCCGTGGGGCGGGTACCGGCTGCGGGCCGGCTCGCGGGTGCCGCCGCTGATCCTGGACGACGAGGAGGCGCTGGCCGTGGCGGTCGGGCTGCGGGAGGTGGCGTTCGGCGGAGTGCTCGGCGGGGACCAGGCCGCGCTGTCGGCGCTGCTGAAGCTGCGGCAGGTGCTGCCGGCGGGGGTGGCCGGGCGGCTGGGGGAGTGGGACGAGGCGCTCGTACGGCTGCCGTGGCCCGAGGAGGCGCGGTTGCGGCCGGGGATGCTGCTGGAGCTGGCGGCGGCGTGTCGGCGGGGGGAGCGGGTGCGGCTGTCGTACTGCGACGGGCAGGGCCGCAGCACGGTCCGGGACGTGGATCCGTACCGGCTGGTGCACACGGGCAGGCGCTGGTACTTCGTGGCGCGGGATGTGGTCCGGGGGTGGCGGACGTTCCGGGCGGACCGGGTGGAGCATGTGAACCCCACCGGGCAGCAGGTTGAGATCACCGATCCGCCGGACGCGGCGCAGTTGGTGTCCCACAACACGGCGAACGGCCCGTACCCGCTGTCGGCGAGGATCCGCCTCCCCCTCCCCCTGAGCGAGGCCCAACGCCTGATCCCCCCGACCATCGGCACCCACCACGCCGACGGCCCCGAGGCGACGGTGGTGGAGATAGGGGGTCCGGACGCGGACGGCCTGGCCCGTTACCTGCTGGGCCTGGCCACCCCCCTACAGGTCCTGTCCCCCGACGCGGTCCGCGAAGCCCTGATCCACCGGACCCGCGAACTTTTGAGAAGCGTTTCCCCGAACACGCCGACCTGAGTGCCTACGTGAAGACTCCGCCTTCGAGGTTGTCGAAGAGTTCGACCCATTCGCTGTGGCCGTGAGCGAAGGGAAGGGGATCGATCCGGCGGATCCCGTCGAGCAAGGCGTCGACTTCGCGCTTCCGGCGGGCGTACTCCTCGTCCTCGTCCTCGTGCTCGCCCCGGCTGTAGGACGAGATGTATCCGAGGAAGGACACCATGGTCTTCACCAATGAGGAGAGGTCGCCATGGATTTGGATCGCCTCTTGGACGGCGTCGGTGTACTGGTACACGATCCCGGTGTCCGGGTCCACCACGACCGCGTTGACCGGCAGATTCCCGATCTTCACGACCCTCCGCACTCCATCGGGGAAGGTCCAGCCGTTCTCCCTCTCCTCCGCGCAGTCCCAGACGAACCTTCCGTCGAACTCGGCGGGCAGACCGAACGACAACTCGAAGTCCTCGGCGCTCGGAATGCCGGTGTGCACAAGGAAGTCGCGAGTCTCGCCGGCGAAGCCGTACTGCGCCGCAGTCGATTCAGACAGGCGAGAGACCTCGTCCTCTCCGACCGTTTCGGCCAGCATCTCGTAATCGATGTCGAAGAGCATGCTCATCTCCGCCTGCTTTTCCTGGCGGCTTCCATGGCCGCGCCGTCTGATTCGGTCATCATTCCCGCACTCAGTCCATGCTTATTGTGCCAGTCTTCCAGATTTCTCCGGTAAGCCCGATGCTCGCCGTCGATGCTGTAGGAGCTCGGGCGTTTTCCGTCGACCGGTGACTGATCATAACTGTGCGAGTGGGTGACCTCCTGGTCGGCGCCGAAGTACCTGGCGAGCCATTGGTCACACCAGGAGCTGGACTCCTGGCATGGTTCTCGTTCGGTGTACAGATCCCTGATTCCGTGTGGGTTGCCGTCTCTGAGGACTGGATACCCGATGGTTCGTTCGGAGTGGACGTTTTTACTGTGACCGACGAGAATGAACGAATTCCCGTGGGAGTCGACGTAATGCACGGCGGCGTAGTTGCCGCCTCCGTAGTCCTTCTTCGAGTAGCGCGCCAACTGCGTGGCGTACGCCAGCTCACTGATTTCGCCCCGGCCCAGTCGACGCGAGGCGACTTTCGGGTTGTCCGACGAAGGAGACAGCGGGAAGGGGTTCTTGTCCGGGTCCGTCTTCCGGTACCGCCAGACTCTGCCGTCGTCCGCCACCAGGTCCGGAAGGTCCTTTTCAACGCCGTTGATCCGGGTCGGCTTTCTGCCGTCGGCGTGCAGACGTTCGACGGTTCCGTCCGCGTTGAGGAGAAGCATCGGGGTATCCTCGCCCCCCTGTCGGCCCGTGCTGATCCGCCGTGCCTGCTCCCCCACTTGGATATCGTTTTCCTTGTGCAGGCGGGATACCGCCTTCGTGCGGGTAGGGAGAGATTCGGTGAGGTGTTTACCCAGTTTTCCGAGGGTTTTTTCGCAGCCGTTCAGCGCGCCGTGGAGGATGGACTCGAAGACCTTGGTGAAGGGGTCGCGGCCCTTCGTGCGGTTGAAGGAGTTCTTGGCGCGGCCGAGTGGGTCGGCACTGACCAGGTGCAGTGACTTGCCGTGCGCCGACAGCTGACCGGCGCCGAACTCGAACTCGTCGTGGTCGATGAAGAGGTCCGCGCCGCTGCCGCCGCCCGCCGAGGCGAGTTCGAGGCCGCTGCCGCCGCCCGCCGAGGCCAGGTGCATGCCGCCATGGCCGCCGGTGCCGGGGGCCGGCGGGAGGGAGAAGGCGGTCTCGGCCAGGTCCAGGACCGCGTCCTCGACCATCGCCTCCAGTTTGGCGTTGACCGGCCCGGTGACGCGGGCTATCAGCTCGTCCACGATCTGGTCGGCCGCCTCGTCGATGATGCGTTTCACCAGTTGCCGCATCGCCGTGATCTCCGCCGCGCCCAGGACGGCCGACAGGCCGCCGGTGAAGAAGGCCAGACCGATCGAGAGGCCCACCGAGCCCGCCATCGCGGCGAGTTCGACCTCCGCCTTCCGCTTCATCCCGAAGACGATGTCTGCGACCACGTCACAGGCGTCCGCGAACAGGCGGGCCAGTTCGGGAAGTTTGTCCAGGTGGCCGGCCTTGACCTGCGACCAGTGCTTCTCCATCGCGTCGACGGCCCAGCCCTGGGAGGAAGCGAGAAGGCGCTCCACCGACTTGTGCGCGTCCGCTCCATGGCCCTCGAACTTGTCGGCGAAGTCCCGCATGGCGTCGGCCATCTCGCGGTAGTCGTCCTCGTCGACGTTCGGGAAGTTGATGCCGATGACGTCCAGAACCTCGTCGAGCCAGCCGGGCAGCGTGTAGCCCATCCCCCGTAACGCCCCCTCATTCGCCTGATGATCGTATGAGTAAGGCGAGCGTAACCAGGGATGGTTGGTGGGCTGCAAGGGCGCTCTCGGCCTCTATGGCGTGACTGTGACAGGACGCAGGCACACCAGCGTCTCGTCCGTGCCGACCAGCAGATCACCCGATTCCGTGAGGGCGAGCGCGTGGACGGCGAGGCCGGGACGGTGGGCACGGACCGTCCCGTCGTCCAGGCATTGGTGCTCCACCAGCCCGTCCGCCCAGCCGATGGCGAGCACCGGACCGGTGTCGGTGACCGCTGCGGCCAGCGCTGTCACGGGGCACGCACGCGCCCGGACCGGGATGGCGAGCGGCTCGGCGCCGGGACCCCAGGCGCGAACCGTGCCGTCCGCACCACCGCTGTAGACCAGAGGGATGCCAGGCCCGTTCTCCCCGGAGGCCGCGAGGTCCAGAGCCGCCAGCGCGGTGACCGCGCCCTCGTGCAGACGGACTGTCCCCCCGCCCCAGGGACCGAAGGCGTGTACGTGGCCCGTGTCGTCCGCCACGCTCAGCGTGTCACCGCAGGCCGCCAGGGTCCGGGAGCGGTTTCCGAGCCTGGCCCGGACCGTTTCCACCAGCTGTTCCAGTGGTGTGGGACCGTCCTCCAACAGCGCCGACAGGCCCATGGCCCGCGGTGCGGCCGGAGCGTGCCGGACATGCAGCCCGCCCCGGGAGTCCAGGACGAGCGCGTCTCCCTCGGCCGTCACGGCGAGCGCGGCCACCTGGCCCACCGGATCCGGCAGTCGGCCGGCCGACGCGGCGTCCGCCTCTCGGACCAGCCGGACGGTGCCCTGGTGGTCCGAGACCAGGACCGTGCCGGCCAGGTGTCCGTGACCGGACGACAACGCGCGGGCCGGCCCGGGCCACGGCGGCCGGACGTCCCCGCGCACCCTGCGCCAGACGACCCGCCAGGCGGCGCCGTCGACCAGGGCGGCCAGCCTGTCCGGCAGCCGGGGGTCGGCGTCGTCGCCCAGCGCCGCCAGCAGGACCACGGCCCGCTCGGCCGGGCTCTGCTCACGGGTCAGGGACATCCCGGCCCGTAGCCAGGCCGTGCGCAGCCCGCCGTGGTCGTCCCCGGAGCGCTCGTAGCGGACGGAGACCTGCCAGGGGTCCGCAGCGCAGACCGCAGCCGGGTCGTTCAAGTCGACCGCCTCGGGCTCCGGTTGATGCACCGGTTCGACGGCGCTCCGTCTGGTGGCCCACTCCGCGTGCCGGTCCGGATCCGTCCACTGAGCCTCGTCGAGGTTCATCACCGCCGAGGGAGGCTTCGTCAGGGCTGCGGCCTCCACACTGCCGCCGCGTACCTCCACCAGCACCCGCAGATGAGGCAACTTCGCCAACCGGACCGCGAGTTCGGTGATCGCGGCGGGCGTCTGCGCCGCGTGCAGCTCCGGTAGGACGAGCACCGTCCGGCGTTCGTCGGCGGACAGGGCGGTCAGCAGTTCACCCGGGGTGCGGGCGGCCACCGACAACTGCTGGGCCAGCGTCCACGCGGTGGTCTGCGCCGTCTGGCCGGCGAGCGGCACGAAGCCGTGCACCCGGCGTTCCGGCCGTTCCCCGTCCCGTGTCCCGTGGCCGATCAGCCACGCCAGCAGGCTCGACTTACCGCAGCCCGCGCTTCCGGTGACGACACACAGACGCGGTGCCCCGGCGTCGGCCAGCCAGGCCAGCAGCGCGGCGGCGGCCGGCTCCCGGCCGGCCTCCGGACGGGACCACGCCGGCCCGGTCATCGCTCGGCCGCCCGCTGCGCGGTGTACGTGATCAGCTCCTTCAGTCCCTCCTCCCGCGACTCGGCGGTGGCGCCGTAGTCGAAGCTGTGCGTGAACTCCGCGTGCGGGAAGAGGGATTGCAGCCATACGGCACAGTAGTGACCGGGCATCATGCACGGCTCCAGCTCGCAGTACACCCGGCGCACCTGCTCCGGGGCCACCCCCTCGGCCCGCAGCCGCTGCCAGACCAGTTCCTCCGGGTGCGCTCGCCCAGGGCCTGTGGCGTCGGTGACGATGTGCTCGGAGCCCGCTGCGTCGACGTACTCGAAGGCGGAGGAGAACGGGAAGTTCAAGGTGTGCCGTACGTCGTCCAGCACCCTCGGCCACCAGCTCTCGCGTTCCTCGAAGGCGGCGGCGTCGATGGTGCGGAGTTCGGCGTTCAGCTCCCGGAACGCGGCGGCGGCCACCGGCAGGCTCGTCGAGGCGGCGATCACCGGCAGCCGCCGGTCCAGCGCGGTCAGCGAGGCGTTGAACGCCGTGACGTCGGAGCTGACGAACAGGTCGTCCTCGGCGAGCCCCAGGAACACGGCCTGCACCGCGCCGTCCGGGCGTACACACAGGTGGGCCAGCGGGTCGGTGCCGATCCGGACCCAGTTCTCCCGGCCTGCGGGTGCCGGCACCCCCCGGTGCCCGGCCAGCATGCCCAGGGTGGGCGCGTCGGTGTCCGCCGCCGCGGTGAAGTACGGCGCCACGTGCACGGGGACACCGGTGCCGGTCAGTGCCTCTCGGGCCTGGTCGGGCAGGCGTATGCCGTAGGAGCCGGGCACCGTGAACCGGCGCATGCCGTTCTCACCGAAGTGGGCCGCGGACGGATCGAAGGCGCGTTCGGGCATCTGGCTTCCTCGAGGTCTGTGGAGACGGAACCCGGTGGACCGGATGGTCTCCACAGACCTTAAGGGGTGTGCGTCAGAGCTTCTCGGGGGTGCGGATGCCCAGGAGGGTCATGCCCTGGTGGAGGGTGCGGGCGGTGAGGTCGGAGAGGAAGAGGCGGTTCTCCACCTGCTCCGGCGTCTCGGCGCGCAGCACCGGGCACTTGTCGTAGAACGTCGTGAACAGCGAGGCCAGCTGGTAGAGGTACGCCGCCAGCTTGTGGGGAGCGTACTCCGAAGCGGCCTCCCGGACCGTCTCCGCGAAGGAGTCCACGTGCAGGCCGAGGGCGCGCTCGGCGTCCGCCAGGGTCAGCTCGGGGTGGGCCGCCGGGCGGACCTCGCCGGCCTTGCGGAGGATGGACTGGATACGGGCGTAGGCGTACTGGAGGTAGACGGACGTGTCGCCGTTCAGCGAGACCATCTGGTCCAGGTCGAACTTGTAGTCCCGGTTCGCCGACGTGGACAGGTCGGCGTACTTCACCGCGCCGATGCCCACCTGGGTGCCCCGCTCGGCGATCTCCTCCTCGGACAGGTCCTGGGCCTTCTCCCGGACCACGGCCGAGGCCCGCTCGATCGCCTCGTCCAGCAGGTCGACCAGGCGGATCGTCTCGCCCGCACGGGTCTTGAACGGCTTGCCGTCCTTGCCGAGGACCGTGCCGAAGGCGAGCTGGACCGCCGTGACGTCGTCGCCCAGCCAGCCGGCCCGGCGGGCGGTCTCGAAGACCATCCTGAAGTGCAGGGCCTGCCGGGCGTCCACCACGTACAGCAGGGTGTTCGCCTTGAGGTTGAAGACGCGGTCGCGGATCGCGGACAGGTCGGTCGCCGCGTAGCCGTAGCCGCCGTCCGACTTCTGGACGATCAGCGGGACCGGGTTGCCGTCCGGGCCCTTGATGTCGTCGAAGAAGACGCAGAGCGCGCCCTCGGAGCGGACCGCGACGCCCGACTCCTCCAGCAGGCGGCAGGTCTCCGCGAGCATGTCGTTGTAGCCGGACTCGCCGACGATGTCCGCGTCCCGGATCTCCATGTCCAGCTTCTCGAAGACGGAGAAGAAGTAGATCTTCGACTCGTCCACGAACTTCTGCCACATGGCGAGCGTGTGCGGGTCGCCGGCCTGGAGGTCCACCACCCGGCGGCGGGCGCGGGTCTTGAACTCCTCGTCGGAGTCGAACAGCTTCCGCGCGGCCTTGTAGAGGCGGTCGAGGTTCGACATCGCCTCCTCGCCCGTCACCTGTCCGGCCTTGTGGTCCAGCTCGTGCGGGTGCTCGTCCAGGTACTGGATGAGCATGCCGAACTGGGTGCCCCAGTCGCCGATGTGGTGGCGGCGGATCACGTTCTCGCCGGTGAACTCCAGCAGCTGGACGACCGAGTCGCCGATCACCGCCGAGCGGAGGTGGCCGACGTGCATCTCCTTCGCCACGTTCGGCTGGGCGTAGTCGATCACCGTGGTGCCCGGGTCGGCGGCGGTGGGCACGCCGAGGCGGCCCGTCTCGTCCGCGTACCGCGCGGCCAGGTTCTCGGTGATCGCCCTGTCCGCGAGCGTGATGTTCAGGAAGCCGGGGCCGGAGACCTCGATGTCCTGGATCACGTCACCCGTCACCACCCGGCCGACGACCTGGGCCGCCAGCTCCCGGGGGTTCGCCTTCGCCTTCTTGGCCAGGGCCAGGATGCCGTTGGCCTGGAAGTCGGCCCGGTCGCTTCGTCGCAGCAGCGGGTCCGCGCCGGCGGCCTCGGGCAGGGTGGCCGCGAGGGCGGACGCGAGGTGCTGCTGGACGTTGTCGCTGAGGGACGTGACCGAGGCCATGGGTGTGGGTGCCGTTCTCCTCGTGGATGGATAGTCCCACCCAGTATCCCATGGGGGGTAAAGCCGTTTTCCCGGTCGACGGGCGGTCTGTGAGAATGGAGGCTCACCCCGTTCAGAAAGAAGGACGTGCCGATCGTGGCTCAGAGCACCGAGACCACCGACTGGGTCTCCCGTTTCGCGGATGAGGTCATCGAGGAGTCGGAGCGCCGGGCCCCGGGCAAACCGGTCGTCGTCGCGTCCGGACTCTCCCCCTCCGGCCCGATCCACCTCGGCAACCTCCGCGAGGTCATGACCCCGCACCTGGTCGCCGACGAGATCCGCCGCCGCGGCCGTGCGGTCCGGCACCTGATCTCCTGGGACGACTACGACCGGTACCGCAAGGTCCCGGCCGGTGTCCCCGGTGTGGACGAGAGCTGGGCGCAGCACATCGGCAAGCCGCTGACCTCGGTCCCGGCGCCGGAGGGGTCGTCGTACCCGAACTGGGCCGAGCACTTCAAGGCCGCCATGGTCGAGGCGCTGGGCCAGCTCGGCGTGGAGTTCGACGGGATCAGCCAGACCGCGCAGTACACCTCCGGTGTCTACCGCGAGCAGATCCTGCACGCCATGAGGCACCGGCACGACATCGACGCGATCCTCGCCCAGTACCGGACGAAGAAGGCGCCGAAGAAGCAGCAGCAGAAGGCGGTGGACGAGGCCGAGCTGGAGGCCGAGGAGGGCTCCGGCGCCGCGTCCGAGGACGACGGCAGCTCCGGTTCCGCCGGGTACTTCCCGTACAAGCCGTACTGCGGCGGCTGCGGCAAGGACCTGACGACGGTCACCTCCTACGACGACGACAGCACCGCGCTGTCGTACACCTGCACCGCCTGCGGCTTCGCCGAGACCGTCCGGCTCAGCGAGTTCGACCGCGGCAAGCTGGTGTGGAAGGTCGACTGGCCGATGCGCTGGGCGTACGAGGGCGTGATCTTCGAGCCCAGCGGTGTGGACCACTCCTCGCCCGGCTCCAGCTTCCAGGTCGGCGGGCAGATCGTGCCGATCTTCGGCGGCGAGCAGCCCATCGGGCCCATGTACGCGTTCGTCGGCATCTCCGGCATGGCCAAGATGTCCTCCTCGCGCGGTGGCGTGCCCACCCCGTCGGACGCGCTGAAGATCATGGAGCCGCAGCTGCTGCGCTGGCTGTACGCCCGCCGCAGGCCCAACCAGTCCTTCAAGATCGCCTTCGACCAGGAGATCCAGCGGCTCTACGACGAGTGGGACAAGCTGGCCGCGAAGGTCGCCGACGGCTCCGCGCTGCCGGCCGACGTCGCCGCCTACACCCGTGCCGTCGGTACCGCCGCCGGTGAGCTGCCGAAGACGCCCCGCCCGCTGCCGTACCGCACGCTGGCGTCCGTCGCCGACATCACCGCCGGTCACGAGGACCAGGCGCTGCGGATCCTGTCCGAGCTGGACCCGGAGCAGCCGCTGGCCTCGCTGGACGAGGCGCGCCCGCGGTACGACCGGGCCGAGGCGTGGATCAACACGTACGTGCCCGCCGACCAGCGGACCATCGTGCGCGAGGAGCCCGACGCCGAGCTGCTGAAGTCCCTGGACGAGGCGTCCCGGCAGTCGGTGCGGCTGCTGCTGGACGGGCTGGCCGAGCACTGGTCGCTCGACGGGCTGACCCACCTCGTGTACGGCGTGCCGAAGGTGCAGGCGGGCTTCTCCGCCGACGCCACGCCGAAGGAGCTGCCGCCGGAGATCAAGACGGCCCAGCGCACGTTCTTCGCTCTCCTGTACCACCTGCTCGTCGGCCGCGACACCGGCCCCCGCCTGCCCACCCTGCTGCTGGCCGTGGGGCAGGAGCGGGTACGGACCCTGCTCGGGGAGTGAGCCGTACGGAAACGGGGCCCTCTTCTCCTGAAGAGGGCCCCGTTCTCCTGCCGCTGCCGCGTGTGTCGTCCTGGGCGCGCCGCTCGCCGTCGGTGCCGTGCCGACCGGGCCTTTGTGACGGCGCGGGAAGGCCGCCCGGGTGCGGCCGTCAGGCGATGTGTTCCTCTTTCCGTTCCGCGTTGAGGCGGTCGGTGAAGCGGTTGACCATGCGCTCCGCGTCGCGCGGGGCGAGCGCGATGCCGTACGTCGCCCCGACCGCCTCGGTGTACTGGGGCAGGGCGGCGGGGACGTCGCCGCTCAGCTTGCGGAAGACCTGGTAGTAGTCCTCCTCCGTCGGCTCCGGGGTGCCGCCGCCCGCGCCGGGTTCGCGGGGGTGGGTCCGGCTCGCCGGGATCGCGAAGCTGCCCGTCTCCTCCGGGGAGGGCTGCTGGAAGTCCTCGGGGGTCTGTTCCTCGTACCAGTCCTCGTACTGCTCCTCGGGGGCGTACTGGGGTTCCTGGAGCATCGGGTCGTAGGTGGGGTCGTAGTTGCCGTGGTACTCGACCTCGCGCGGGGCCTGGAACCAGGGGCTCTCCTCGTCGGCCGGGGGCGCCTCGGCGGGCCGCCGGGCGGCGGCGGGGTCCGGCCGGTCCGGGGCCGCCGCGGCCGGGCGGTCGGCCGCGGCGGGAGCGAGGGCGGCCTGGGGCTGCGGGGCCGGCGGGAGCAGGGCCGGGTCGATGCCCGCCGCGGCCAGGCCCGCCGGGGCAGTCTCGGCGAGCGGGACGCCGTAGCGGGCCAGGCGCAGCGGCATCAGGGACTCCACCGGGGCCTTGCGGCGCCAGGCGCGGCCGAAGCGGGAGCGCAGCCGGGCCTGGTAGACGAGACGTTCCTGCTCCAGCTTGATGACCTGGTCGTACGAGCGCAGTTCCCACAGCTTCATGCGGCGCCACAGCAGGAACGTCGGCACCGGGGAGAGCAGCCAGCGGGTGAGGCGGACGCCCTCCATGTGCTTGTCGGCCGTGATGTCGGCGATCCGGCCCACCGCGTGCCGGGCCGCCTCGACCGACACCACGAACAGCACCGGGATCACCGCGTGCATGCCCACGCCCAGCGGGTCCGGCCAGGCGGCGGCGCCGTTGAACGCGATCGTCGCCGCCGTCAGCAGCCACGCCGTCTGGCGCAGCAGCGGGAAGGGGATGCGGATCCAGGTCAGCAGCAGGTCGAGGGCGAGGAGGACACAGATGCCCGCGTCGATGCCCACCGGGAACACGTAGGAGAAGTTCCCGAACCCCTTCTTGACGGCCAGCTCACGGACGGCCGCGTAGGAACCGGCGAAGCCGATACCGGCGATGATCAAGGCGCCGGCCACGACCACCCCGATGAGAACGCGGTGCATCCGAGTCAGCTGCGGTGACGCGGCCACTCGTACTCCCCTCCGGTTGCGTGTTGTTGCGCGCAACAGAGTGGCACACGTGTACGACGCACGTGGTGCCGGTCACCCGCTACGGCCGTGCGGTCAGGCCTTCTCGGCGGCCGTCTCCGACGGGGAGGCGCTGGAGGAGGCGGACTTGGAGGGGGAGCCGGACGCGGGGTCCGATGCCGGTGAACTCGGCTCCCCGGAGGCGCCGTTGGCCTTCGACACCGACGCCACGACTTCCTTCAGCGCCTTCTGCGCGTCCTTCGTCAGGTCGTCGGCGTCCGGGGTCTTCTCGCCCGCGAGACCGGCGCCGTTGTAGTCCAGGGTGACCACGACGTTCTCCACCCGGGCGACGACCGTCTGCTGCTTGAAGAGGCCCTCCTTCTTCTTCAGGTCGTAGCGCACCGTCGCCGCCTCCGCGCCGGTCCCGGACAGCGGCACCATCTTGGTGTCCTTCGCGCCGTCCACCGACTGGGCGTCCTTCACCTGCCGCGCGTAGTAGTCGTGCGCCTGCTGGTCGGCGGCGCCCCGGGTGACGTCCGAGTCGAAGCGCAGCAGGGAGATGTTCAGCCAGCGGAACTGGGAGCCCTTGACGCCGTTGTTGTCCAGGCTGTTCCAGGAGCAGGAGGCACGCGACGACGGCTCGTCCGTGGCGCCCTTCTTGGCGGACTTCACGCCCGCGGGGACCAGGTCGGCCAGGGTGTCCTTCGACAGCACGGCACACGGGTCGGGCAGCTTCCCGTACGCGGCGGGCCGCACGGTCGGCGACGCGCTCGCCGACGGCTTGCCGCTGCCGGGGTCCGCCTGCCGGGTGGTCTCGCCGGCCTTCGGCTTGGAGTCGCCGGAGTCCGAGGAGCAGCCGGCGCTGATCAGGACCGCGGGCACGGCTGCCGCGCAGACCAGCGCGCGGCGCAGGCGCCTGGCTCGCTGGTGTCGCTGGGCACGGTCGTCTCGCTGGGCTGCTCGCTGCATGGTTCCTTCACTCATGACGCTCGGTGTTCGTGCGGGTTCCTGCGGGGCCACGGTACGCGGTACGGGAGCGGTGCGGTGTCCGTCCGCGCGCCCGGGGGCGGGGCCGGCCGGGCGGTCAGCCGCCCAGCGCGTCGTCCAGCCGCGCGGCCAGCTCACGGGCCCTGTCCTGCATTTCCTTGCTGTCCGGGACCGTTCCGATGGCCGTCGGCTGCTCCTCGTACTGGAGGGTGACGACGACGTTGGACGTGCGGAACACCACAGTCACCGTGCGCTGTTCGGCGGTCGAACCGGAGGTGCTCAGCTGGTCGTCCACGTACGCCTCGTCGCCGAGGTCGGTGAGGGTGCGGGGCTGCAGCTCGGCGGAGGCTTCGGCGGAGCCGGACGGCGAGGACGAGGCGGAACCCGAAGCGGCGGTGGACGCCGAGGACTTGGCGGCCGGGTGCTTCGCGGACGGGGACGCGCCGCCGCTCGGGGAGCCCTTCGCGGACGCCGTCGGGGTGGGGGTCGCCGGCGGTGTGGTGACGCCGCTCGGCGCGGGCAGGTCGGCGGCGGCCTGCTTCTCCTGGAACAGCCGCTGCGCCTGGTCGTCGTCGCTGACCGCGTTGTCGTACGACACCACGCGCTCGAAGTCGACGGAGAGCCGGTCGGTGACGTCCGCCGACTCGACCTTCCAGCGGCAGCCCACCTTGCGGTCGGTGTCGAAGGTCAGCGCGGCGTCGCCCTGGTAGGCGCGGTCGCGCTGGATGGGGTCGGTGATCCGCTGGATGCCGGGCAGCAGCGTGTCCAGGGCGTCGTGGCCGACCGCGCCGCAGGGCTCGGGGAGCGTGCGGTACCTGCCGGGCTGCGCGGGGGCGGTGACCGGGCCGGCGTCGCCCGGGTTGGCGTCGTCCGTCGCGCCGTCGTCCCCGGGGCCGCTCGTGCAGCCGGCCAGCAGCGCCACGAGAAGGGCGGCGGTACCGGTCACGTACGCCTTCCGCTGCACGGTCGGGCTCCTCTCGACGGTGTGTGCGCTCGCTGCTCCAGTGTCCCCGCCGGTTATTCGCTTGCCGCGGCGGGGCGCCCCCTGCAGACAATGTGTATCGCACGCACTGCCGCGGACGTCGGCCCCCTGCCCTTTTCGCCGACCTTGCCGCCCCTTTTGCGTTTCGCCGCTTTCAAGCCTTTTATTGCCATTTACCGGGGGAAAGAGGAAGACATGTCGTACGTGGAGATACCGGGTGCGAAGGTGCCGATCCGGATGTGGACGGACCCGGCGACGGTCGAGGACGTGGCCCTGCGCCAGCTCCAGAACGTGGCCACCCTGCCGTGGATCGAGGGCCTGGCCGTGATGCCGGACGTCCACTACGGCAAGGGAGCGACGGTCGGCTCGGTCATCGCGATGCGGGACGCGGTGTGCCCGGCGGCGGTGGGCGTGGACATCGGCTGCGGGATGTCGGCGGTGAAGACCTCCCTGACCGCGAACGACCTGCCCGGCGACCTGTCCCGGCTGCGGTCGCGGATCGAGCAGGCGATTCCGGTGGGGCGGGGGATGCACGACGACCCGGTGGAGCCCCGGGGCTTCCACGGACTGGCCACGGCCGGCTGGGAGGACTTCTGGGAGCGGTTCGACGGGGTCGCCGATGCCGTGAGGTTCCGGCGGGAACGGGCCGTCGCGCAGATGGGGACCCTGGGCGGGGGAAACCACTTCATCGAGGTGTGTGTCGATGAGTCCGGTTCCGTGTGGCTCATGCTCCACTCCGGCTCCCGCAACATCGGCAAGGAACTCGCCGAGCACCACATCGGCGTGGCCCAGAAGCTCCCGCACAACCAGGGCCTGGTCGACCGCGACCTCGCCGTCTTCGTCGCGGACACCCCGCAGATGGCGGCCTACCGCAACGACCTGTTCTGGGCGCAGGAGTACGCCAAGTACAACCGCATGCTGATGATGGCGCTCCTGAAGGACGTGGTCCGCAAGGAGTTCAAGAAGGCCAAGCCGGTCTTCGAGCAGGAGATCTCCTGCCACCACAACTACGTGGCGGAGGAGCGGTACGACGATATGGACCTGCTCGTCACCCGCAAGGGCGCGATCCGGGCCGGCTCCGGCGAGTACGGCATCATCCCCGGCTCGATGGGCACGGGCTCGTACATCGTGCGCGGCCTCGGCAACGAGCTGGCCTTCAACTCGGCCTCGCACGGCGCCGGCCGCCGGATGAGCCGGAACGCGGCCAAGCGGCGCTTCTCCACCAAGGACCTGGAGGACCAGACCCGGGGCGTGGAGTGCCGCAAGGACTCCGGCGTGGTGGACGAGATCCCGGGCGCCTACAAGTCGATCGACCAGGTCATCGGTCAGCAGCAGGACCTGGTGCGGGTGGTGGCCAAACTGAAGCAGGTCGTCTGCGTCAAGGGCTGACGCCGGGACCGGCCCCAAGCGCGTCCAGCCGGCGCAGCAGGCGGGTGCCCTCGCGGGTCATGACCTCCGGGTCGCGCAGGGCGTGGGCCAGCAGCGACATGCCCTGGCAGGCGGAGACCAGGGTGAGGGCGTGGTCGTCGGGGTCCGGGACGCCCCAGGCGCGGAACTGGGCGGCGGTCCAGTCCAGGAGGCGGCGGATCACCGCGCCGGACTCGGCGGCCGGCGCGCCGTCCGCGCGCTTGCCGAGTTCGGCGGCCAGGGTGCCGGTGGGGGAGCCGAGCCGGGCGGCCGTCTCGCGCTCCGCGATCCAGGTCTCGACCAGCGCCCTCAGCCGGTCGTGGGGGGACGGCAGCCGGTCCAGCCCGGCGGTGAGCTCGTCCAGCCGGTCGCGGTGCTCGCCCAGCGCGGCCAGGACCAGCTCGTCCTTGGTCTTGAAGTAGTAGTAGACGTTCCCGACCGGCACGCCGGCCTCGCGGGCGATGTCGGCGAGGGTGGTGCGCTCGACGCCCTGCTCGTGCAGGACGCGGGCCGCCGCCGCCGCGAGCCGTCGGCGCTTCTGGGCCGCCTGCGTCCGCCGGTCAACTGAGTTCGTCATCCGACCGACTATAGGCAGCGGTGTCCCGTGTCCTACCGCGCGTGCCGTACCGCGTAGATCATGACGAACGCGACGAAGTGGATGCCGAAGAGGAAGTAGGCCAGGAAGTACCAGACCTGGCGTTCGTCCTTCGTCTCCTGGGCCAGGCGGCGCTTCTCCAGGGCCTCCGGCGAGGTGTCCGCCGGAGGCGGGCCGGCGGTCATCCCTGTTCCCGGTGCACCTTGGTGTTGGACGCCTGGGCGCGCGGGCGCACCACCAGCAGGTCGATGTTGACGTGGCTGGGGCGGGTCACCGCCCAGGTGATCGTGTCGGCCACGTCGTCGGCGGAGAGGGGCTCGGCGACGCCCTCGTACACCTTGGCCGCCTTGTCCGCGTCGCCGCCGAAGCGGGTCAGCGCGAACTCCTCCGTGCGGACCATGCCGGGCGCGATCTCGATCACCCGGACCGGCCGGCCGACGATCTCCAGGCGGAGCGTCTCGGCGAGCACGTGGGCGCCGTGCTTGGCGGCGACATAGCCGGCGCCGCCCTCGTACGTACCGTGGCCGGCGGTGGAGGAGACGACCACGACCACGCCGTCACCGCTCGCCTCCAGCTTCGGCAGCAGCGCCTGGGTGACGTTCAGCGTGCCGAGCACGTTCGTCTCGTACATCGAGCGCCAGTCCGCGGGGTCGCCGGTGGCCACCGGGTCCGCGCCGAGGGCGCCGCCCGCGTTGTTGACCAGGACGCCGACCGTCTTGAACGCGGAGGCGAACTCGTCCACGGCCGCGCGGTCGGTCACGTCGAGCTGGTAGGCCACCGCCGAGTGCCCGGCCCCGGTCAGTTCCTCGGCGAGGGCCTCGATGCGGTCCTTGCGGCGGGCGGTGAGGACGACGCGGTAACCGGCCGCGGCGAGCTGCCGGGCTGTGGCGGCGCCGATGCCACTGCTCGCGCCGGTGACGACGGCGATGCGGGAGGCGGCGGACGGGGCGGCGGTGGCCATGGCGGCTCCTGTGGCTGCGTCGGTGCGATTCCGTCCAGCGTAAGTGAGGCCTCAGCCGCCGTTCCGGGGTGCCCACATGATGATCGCCATCCCGGCCAGGCAGACCAGCGCGCCGGCGATGTCCCAGCGGTCGGGCCGGTAGCCGTCCGCGACCGCGCCCCACAGGAGGGAGCCCGCCACGAAGATCCCGCCGTACGCGGCGAGGATGCGGCCGAAGTGGGCGTCGGGCTGGAAGGTGGCGACGAAGCCGTACGCGCCGAGCGCGAGCACGCCCCCGGTGATCCACAGCACACCCCGGTGTTCCCGCACGCCCTGCCAGACCAGCCAGGCGCCGCCGATCTCGAACAGCGCGGCGACGGCGAACAGGGCGGCGGAACGGAGGATCGGCATGCGGGCAGCTTCGCACGCGGTGCCGGGCCGGTGCGTGTCACCTGTTGGACGGCGCCTGGCGGGCGGTGCGCGTGGCATACATCCGTACGGCAGTGGAGCCGCGAGCGGAAAGTGGTGAGGGGCGTGCGGATGCGGGCGTGGGTGGTGGGCGGGGTGTGTGCCGGTGCCCTGCTGGTGCCGGGGACCGCGATGGCCGCTCCGGCCGCCGTGGCGTTCCACGGCACGGCGGTGCTGGCGGAGGACCGGACGGAGGTGCTGCTGACCCCGCGGAACGGGGGGTCCGCCGAGGTCGCGGACGCCACGGTCCGGCTGCGCTGGTCGGTGCCGCTGGCCGAGCGGCAGGAGCTGCCCGCCCGCTGCGTCCGCGAGGACGAGCGGACGGTGCTGTGCGCCACCGGTCCGCTGGCCGCGGACACGGCGGGGGAGCGGCTGCGGGTGCCGGTACGGCTGCGGGAGCGGCCGTCGGAGCTGACCCTGGAGGTCGAGACGGCCTGGTCGTCCGACGTCCCGGACCAGGACCGCGCCGGCGACCGCACACAGGTCCTGGTGCTGGCCACGGGGGACGAGTACGCCTTCTGAGCCTTTCCGAGCCTTCCCAGCCTTCTGAGGGGCGGGGCGCCGGACGGGCCGGACCTAGGCGGGGTTCTCCGCGTCATAGCGTTCGCGGGCCGCGCGGACCTCGTCGAAGTGGGTCTCCGCCCAGTCCTTCACGGCGGTGAGCAGTCCGGCGAGGCTCGCGCCGAGCGGGGTGAGCGCGTAGTCGACCCGGACCGGCACGGACGGGGTGACCGTGCGGCTGAGGATGCCGTCGCGCTCCAGCGCGCGCAGGGTCTGGGTGAGCATCTTGGGGCTGACGCCGGCGATCTTGCGACTGAGGTCGCTGTAGCGCAGCGGGCCGGTGGACAGGGCGGAGACGACGAGGCTGACCCACTTGTCGCTGAGCCGGCCGAGGAGCTGGTTGGTGGGGCAGCCGCGCAGGAAGGCGTCGTAGTCGGCGCGGGCCTGTTCGCGGCGCTGGGCGGCGGTCATGGTCGCCATGGGCTCTCCCCGGGGATGGCTACGCACTCTCAGGTAACTGCTTACCCGTGGATAGTAGCTCTCCTACGGTGGGCCGTGCGGTCGCGGTGATTCCGCGAGGACCGCCAAGTGCCCTACGTTCGAGGAGAGTTGTCATGCGTGCTGCGGTGGTGAGGGAGTTCGGCGGGCCCGAGGCCGTACGGATCGCGGAGGTCGCGGTGCCGGAGCCGGGGACGCGGCAGGTACGGATCAAGGTGGCCGCGGCGGCGGTGAACCCGGTGGACGCGGGGGTGCGCGCCGGGGTGTTCGGCGGGGCCGGCAAGACGCTCGGCCTGGGCTGGGACGTGGCCGGCACGGTGGACGCGGTGGGCGAGCCCACCGCCTGGCGGGCCGGTGATCCGGTGGTGGCGCTGGTGCCCGGGCTGGCCGAGCCGCTGGGCGCGCACGCCGAGTACGTCGTGGTGGCCGCGGACGCGGTGGCCGCGGCGCCCGCCTCGGTGGACGCGGTGCATGCCGCGACCCTGCCGCTGAACGGGCTGACCGCGGTGCAGGCCCTGGACCTGCTGGACCTGGCGCCGGGGGCCTCGCTGCTGGTGACCGGTGCGGCGGGGGCGGTCGGCGGGTTCGCGGTGCAGCTGGCGGCGCACCGCGGGATCGAGGTCGTCGGGCACGCCCGCGAGGGCGACGAGGAGGCGGTGCGCGCGCTGGGCGCGGCACGCTTCACGGCCGGCGCGGTGGAGCCGCGGAGCGTCGACGCGGTGCTGGACGCGGCCGTGCTCGGGGCGCCGGCGCTGGAGTCGGTGCGGGACGGGGGCGCGTTCGTCGCGGTCCGGGACGGGGTGCTGCCCCGGGCGGAGCGCGGCGTGCGGACGGAGAACGTGTGGGTGCGGGCCGACGGGGCGCGGCTGGCGGAGCTGGTCCGGCTGGTGGACGAGGGGGTGCTGACCCTGCGGGTGGCGGAGTCCTTCGCCCTGGAGGACGCGGCGAAGGCGCACGCGCGGCTGGCCGGGGGCGGGCTGCGGGGGCGGTTGGTGCTGGTGCCGTAGGGGGGCGGGGCATCCGCTCGCCGGCGGGAGGAATACCCGGGCCCGGGGTACCGTTGCGGGGGTATAGTTGAACGGTCAACCAAATGGAGGCGGTCATGCAGTTCGGGATCTTCAGCGTCGGGGACGTGACCACCGACCCGACCACCGGACGCACCCCGACCGAGGGCGAGCGGATCAAGGCGATGGTCGCCATCGCGCGGAAGGCGGAGGAGGTCGGGCTGGACGTCTTCGCCACCGGTGAGCACCACAACCCGCCGTTCGTGCCGTCGTCCCCGACCACGCTGCTCGGCTACATAGCCGCCCGGACCGAGAAGCTGATCCTGTCCACCTCCACCACCCTGATCACCACCAACGACCCGGTGAAGATCGCGGAGGACTACGCGATGCTCCAGCACCTGGCCGACGGCCGGGTGGACCTGATGATGGGCCGGGGCAACACCGGGCCGGTCTACCCCTGGTTCGGCCAGGACATCCGCGAGGGCATCAACCTCGCCATCGAGAACTACGCCCTGCTGCGCCGGCTGTGGCGGGAGGACGTCGTCGACTGGGAGGGCAAGTTCCGCACCGCGCTGCAGGGCTTCACGTCCACGCCGCGCCCGCTGGACGGGGTCCCGCCGTTCGTCTGGCACGGCTCCATCCGCTCCCCGGAGATCGCCGAGCAGGCCGCGTACTACGGCGACGGCTTCTTCCACAACAACATCTTCTGGCCCGCCGACCACACCAAGCGGATGGTCGAGCTGTACCGGAAGCGGTACGCCCACTACGGCCACGGCACCCCGGAACAGGCGATCGTCGGCCTGGGCGGCCAGGTGTTCATGCGGAAGAACTCGCAGGACGCGGTACGGGAGTTCCGCCCGTACTTCGACAACGCCCCGGTCTACGGCCACGGGCCCTCGCTGGAGGACTTCACCGAGCAGACCCCGCTGACCGTGGGCTCCCCGCAGCAGGTCATCGAGAAGACGCTCGCCTTCCGCGAGTACGCCGGCGACTACCAGCGCCAGCTGTTCCTGATGGACCACGCGGGGCTGCCGCTGAAGACCGTGCTCGAGCAGCTCGACCTGCTCGGCGAGGAGGTCGTGCCCGTGCTGCGCGAGGAGTTCGCCAAGGGGCGCCCGGCGGACGTGCCGGACGCGCCCACCCACCAGTCGCTGACCGCCGCCGCGCGGAAGGAGGCCCTCGTATGAAGCTCGTCGTCGTGTCGGCGGGACTGAGCGTCCCGTCCTCCACCCGGCTGCTGGCCGACCGGCTGGCCGCCGCCGTCCGCCGGCAGGCACCGGTGGACGTCCGGGTGGTCGAGGTGCGCGACCTCGCCGTCGAGATCGCGCACGCCTCCACCAACGGGTTCCCGGGCAAGGACCTCGCCGCCGCGCAGGACGCGGTGGCGGGGGCCGACGGGCTGATCGTGGTCACGCCGGTGTTCAGCGCGTCGTACAGCGGGCTGTTCAAGTCGTTCTTCGACACGCTGGACCGGGACGCGCTGGCGGGCAAGCCGGTGCTGATCGCGGCGACCGGTGGCTCGGCCCGGCACTCGCTGGTGCTGGAGCACGCCCTGCGGCCGCTGTTCGCCCACCTGCGGGCCGTCGTCGTCCCCACCGGGGTGTACGCCGCCTCGGAGGACTGGGGCGCGCAGGGGCTGGCCGAGCGGATCGAGCGGGCGGCGGGGGAACTGGCCGCGCTGATGCCGGTGACGGCGGCCCGGCCGGAGGAGCCCGACATGGTGCCGTTCGCCGACCGGCTGGCGGCGCTGGGGCAGTGAAGTGAGGGGGGAGGGGGGTGAGGGGGACCGGCGGGAGGCGGGACACCGGCCGGCTGGGAGACGGCCGGCTGGGAGACGGCCTACCGGGGTCGGTGGCCGGGGTCGGGTGATTGGTGGCGGGGGTTGGGTGGTGCTGGTTGGGTCGGGTGACTGGTGGCCGGGGCCGGGTGGTGCCGGCCGGGCCCGGTGACTGATGGTTCCGGCGGGTGGCGAGCGGCCTGGGTGGCGGCCGGTCGAGGTGGGCGCCGGGGGCGGCGGTCGGCCGGGAGGGCCGCCCGGGCTCCCCGGGCACGGTTCACGATGAGGGCCGCACGAGCATCCCGGTCACGGTTCACGGTGAGGGCCGCACGAGCATCCCGGTCACGGTCAGGCCCGCCCGGACCCGGGGAGGGGCGCCGCCCGGCCTCCGGGAAGGGCCGTGGGCCTCGGCGAGGGCCCGGTGGATCGGTGTGCAGCCGCCGGCCTCGGTGTGTGGCCGGTGGCTTCCGTGTGCGGGCGGCGGCCTCGGCGTGCGGGCGGCGGCCTCGGTGTGCGGGCCGTGGGCTCGGTGTGCGGGTGTCGGCCTCGGTGTGTGGCCGGTGGCTTCCGTGTGCGGGCGGCCTCGGCGTGCGGGCGGCGGCCCCGGTGTGCGGGCCGTGGGCTCGGTGTCGGCGTGCGGGCCGTGGGCTCGGTGAGAGGGCGGTAAAAAGGGTGGTCGGGGGGCATCGTGCCCGGCCCCGCCGCCGGAGGCCTTGGCAGACTGGGGGCGTGCCCCAGACTGTGCTGCTCGCCGAAGACGACCGTGCCATCCGCCATGCCCTGGAACGTGCCCTCACGCTGGAGGGATACGAGGTCAGGGCGGTCGCCGACGGTGTGGAGGCGCTGGCGCAGGCCCACACGAACCCGCCGGACGTGCTCGTGCTCGACGTGATGATGCCCGGCATCGACGGCCTCCAGGTGTGCCGCGTACTGCGCGCCGAGGGCGACCGCACCCCGATCCTGATGCTCACCGCCCTCGTGGAGACCGCCGACCGCATCGCGGGCCTGGACGCCGGCGCCGACGACTACGTGGTCAAGCCGTTCGACGTCGAGGAGGTCTTCGCGCGGCTGCGCGCCCTGCTGCGCCGCACCAGCCCCGCACCGGCCGCCCCGGTCGCCGCCGGCCCCCCGGAGACCCCGGTGCGGGAGGCGCCGCAGGTCTCCGGCCGGCAACTGGAGGCCGCCGGCCTGCGCATGGACCTCCAGGCCCGCCGGGCCTGGCGGGGCCGGCGCGAGCTGGAGCTGACCCGCACCGAGTTCGAGCTGCTGGAGCTGCTGGTCCGCAACGCGGGCATCGTCCTCGACCACTCCACGATCTACGACCGGATCTGGGGTTACGACTTCGGCCCCGGCTCCAAGAACCTCGCCGTCTACGTCGGCTATCTGCGCCGCAAGCTGGACGAGCCCGGCGCCCCGCAGCTGATCCACACCGTGCGGGGCGTGGGCTACGTGCTGCGGGAGGACTAGATGGGCCGGCGGCTGCCGGAGCGGCCCCGGCCCCGGCTGGTCTCCCTGCGCACCACCTTCGCGGTCTCGTTCGCCGCCGTCACCGCCGCCGTCACGGTCCTCGTCGGCATCCTGTCGTACAACTCCGCCGCCCGGCTCGTCCGCGTGGACCAGCAGTCGGTGTTCACGCAGGTCGTGCAGGACGTCCGGGACGAGGTCCGGCAGCAGTCGATGGGCCCCGAGGACTTCTCCTCCTCCCGCCCCGGGCACGATCTGGTCCGCCCCGCCCGCACCGACGTCCAGGTGCTCGGCGCGTGGGGGCAGATCGTGGACGACGGCAGTCCGGTGCTGCCGGTCACCCCCCGGGACCGTGCGGTGGCCGTGGCCCGGCCGGCCGGGGAGGTCGTCGAGCACAGGGACGTACGGGTCGACGAGGACCTGTTCCGCATCGCCACGGTCTCGCTCGGCGACGGGCGGGGCGCGGTGCAGGTCGCGCAGGAGTTCAGCGACACCGAGGACCTGCTGCGGGCCCTGCAGCAGCGGACGCTGATCCTGATGGCGGCGGTCGTGGTGGCGGCCGGGCTGTTCGGCTGGTGGCTGGCCCGGCGCATCACCCGCCGCCTGGTGGTGCTGACCTCCGCCGCCGAGGACGTGGCCCGCACCCGGCGGCTGGGCATCCAGGTGCCGGTGACCGGGCTGGACGAGGTCGGCCGGCTGGGCCGCGCCTTCGACCGGATGCTGGGACGGCTCGCGCAGTCGGAGGAGGACCAGCGCCGGCTGGTCCAGGACGCCGGGCACGAGCTGCGTACCCCGCTCACCTCCCTGCGCACCAACATCTCGCTGCTGCGGCGCATCGACGAGCTGCCTCCGGACAGCCGGGAGGAACTGGTCGCCGACCTCTCCCAGGAGGCCCGGGAGCTGACAGACCTGGTCAATGAGCTGGTCGACCTCGCCGCCGGGCAGTCCGACGCCGAGCCGCCCCAGCGGGTGGACGTCGCCGACCTCGCCGAGGACGTCGTCGGGCTGGCCCGGCGCCGTACCGGGCGGGACGTCGTGCTGCGGGCGAGCGGTGAGACTACGGCGCACGGGCGGCCCGGGATGCTCCAGCGGGCCGTCTCCAACCTGGTCGAGAACGCGGCCAAGTTCGACCGGGGCGGCACCGCGCCGATCGAGGTGAGCGTCACCGGCCCGGCCCGGCCGGGCACGGTCCGGGTGGAGGTGCTGGACCGGGGGCCCGGGATCGCCGACGGCGACCTGGTGCGCATCTTCGACCGCTTCTACCGTGCCGCCGACGCCCGCTCCCTGCCCGGATCGGGCCTCGGCCTGTCCATCGTGCGCGAGGTCGCCCTGGCCCACGGCGGGGCGCCGTTCGCCTACCGGCGCGAGGGCGGCGGCTCGGTCATCGGCTTCACGGTGGGCGGCGGCCCGGTGGGGGACGGCAGGGACGGCGGCTGAGGGGGGTGCCCGCGAGGGCGTCGGCCGGGCGCGGTGGCTGAGTACGGGTACCTGCCCCGACCGGGTAGCCGTACCCATCCCCGGCCGGCCGGGCCGTCGTAGCGTCGCCGTATGCCCGACATGATCACACCGGCCGGAACCGGCGACCTGACCAGCGGCGATACCGGCACCGGCACCGCGCGGGGGCCGGTCGTCGGCTGCCTGGGCTGTGGCGGGCTGGTCCTCGTCCTCGTCCTCGCCCTGGTCGTCGTGCTCGCCCGGAACGCCGGGGGCGGGACGGACCTGCCCCGGGTCGCGCCCGGGGACCGGGCGGACCGCGCATTCGGGTACTCCCAGGAGGCCTACGACGTCATGCGCTTCACCCGCGTCCTGCCGCCGGGCACCGACGGGACCGGCACCGGCGCGCGGAACGTGTTCGGCGCGGAGTACTGCCGCGACGGCGGACTGCTCGGCATGGAGGACAGGACGGTCGACGGCGCCTACCGGCTGTACCACGAGTGGGCGCTGGACCACGTCTCCGCGGGCACGGCCGTCCCCGGCCTGCGCCGGCTGCACCGGCGGCTGGCGGACGAGGGCTGGAAGGTCACGTCGTACACCGAGGGCGGCAGGGGCAAGGACTGGACGCTGTACGTCCAGCGGGACCACCGGGCCGAGTGGATGACCTTCACCTGGGATCCGGAGCGGGGGTACTTCACGGGCGGCGCGGGCGTGCCCTGCGCCTACGACCCCGCCTGGACGCACAGCGACAGCGGCACGTACGACAGCGGCACGTACGACAGCGGCACGTACGACCCGGACACCGCCGCCCAGGCCGTGACACCGCCCGTGCTCGGGCCGGGGGGCCGGTGAGCGTCAGGCGCCGTCGGCCGCCTCCGCGTCGCGCCGCCGGGCCGCCGTCAGCAGCCAGGCCAGATTGCCCACCGCGGCCCCGGCGGCCACCGCGGCGGCGATCACCCCGCCGGTCGCCAGGCCGTCGCTGAACAGGTGCGGGCGCCGGTCCAGGCTGTGCAGCCCGAAGCCGCACAGCTCGTACACGCCGACGGCGGCGATGACCAGGCTCACGACCAGCACGGCCACCGTCGGCGCGAGACTGTGCGCGCAGACCTCCGTGCCGGGCTCCGTATCGGTCGTGTCCTGCATGCGTCCCCCGGTCGGACGGCCGTGTGAACGGCCCGGTAGTCGTAGGCGGTTGGGAACCTACAATACGGAGGGCCGGTAGGGTCGGCGCCGTGCGGATCTACGTGAGCGTGGACATGGAAGGCGTCACCGGGCTCGTCGACGCGGACGACGTCCAGCCGGGCGGGCGGGACTACGAGCGGGGCCGGGCCGAGATGGCCGAGGACGTGAACGCCGCCGTACGGGGCGCGCTGTCCGCCGGGGCCACCGACATCCTGGTCAACGACGCCCACGGCCCGATGCGCAACCTCCTCCCCGAGGCCCTGCACCCGGCGGCCCGCCTGGTGCGCGGCAGACCCAAGCAGCTCGGCATGCTGGAGGGGCTGACCGGGGACCACGACGCCGTGCTGTGCGTCGGCTACCACTCCCGGGCCGGTGTGCCGGGCGTGCTCAGCCACAGCTTCATGGGGCACGAGATCGAGGACATGTGGCTGGACGGCCGCCCGGTCGGCGAGATCGGCCTCGCCCACGCCACGGCGGCGGCCCTCGGGGTGCCCGTCGTGGCCCTCACGGGGGACGACGCGGCGTGCGCGGAGATGACGGAGTGGGACGCCTCGGTCGTCACCGTCCCGGTGAAGTACGCCCGCGACCGGTTCGCGGCCGAGCTGCGTCCGCAGGCGCAGGCGCGCGCGGCGATCGAGACGACGGTGGCCGCCGCGCTGACCCAGGCCCCGCGCCGCCCCGTCCCGGGCGCGGCCGAGGCCACCCTCGCCGTCCGCTGGCAGTCCGCCTCGGTCGCCGCGACCCTGCTCGGCATCCCCGGAGTGACGGCCGAGGACTCCCGGACGGTACGGGCGACCGGCCCGCTGCCCGCGCTGTACCGGCAGTTCGGGGTGTGGATGCGGGTCGCGTCCTCGCTCACCAACCAGCCGCCGTACTGCTGAGGGCGCATCCGGCCGGCGTGCCGGGGAACGACGCCGCCCTGCCGCACGCGGCCGGGGGGCCGGGCGTGGCACGGGCGGCGCGGGTGGCGGGCCTCGGCGGGTCCGCCGAAGGGGCAGGCCCGCCGAAGGGGCAGGGCCGCCGAAGGGGCAGGCCCGCCGAAGGGGTAGGCCCGCCGAAGGGGCAGGGCCGCCCGTCACCGGCCGCGGGCCTTGCGCAGGAAGAGGACGCTGCCGAGGGTGCCGGCGAGGGCGAGGGCCGCGTTCAGCGCGATCGCGGTCTTCAGCCCGCCCAGGACTGCCAGGGTCCCCGTACCGGTCATGGCGGCGGTGGCGACGGCGCTCATCACCGGCGTGCCCATGGTGATGCCGATCTGCTGGGTCATCGTCGCGAGCCCCGTGGCCAGCCCCTGTTCGTCGTCGGCGAGACCGGACGTGGCGGTCACCATGAACCCGACGATCACCAGCATGTTGCCCACCCCGCCCGCGAAGGTCGCGCCCAGCAGCAGCCACAGCGAGGACGGTCCGGTGCCGAGCCCGAGCAGGGCCGCCGTGAACACCGCCTGAACCAGGCCGCCGACCAGCAGCGTCCGGGTCGCGCCGGACCGGCCGATCAGCCGCGGGGCGAGCGTGCCGCCCACGACGGTCCCCGCGCCCAGCACGCCGAACGACAGCCCGGCCGCCAGCGGGGAGAAGCCCAGCACCTCCTGGAGGTAGAGGGTCAGCAGGAACACCAGGGACGTCTCGGTGAGGAACGCGACCAGTCCGGCGAGGTTGCCCCACGCCACCGACCGCCGGCCCAGCACCCGGGGTGGCACCAGCGGCGCGGACATCCGGCGTTCCACGGCCGCGAACGCCCCGAGCAGCACCGCCCCGGCCGCGAGCGGCAGCAGCGTGGCCGGCGCGCCCCAGCCGTGCTCACCGGCCTGGGTCAGCCCGAGGATGACCGCCAGCAGACCGAGGGTGACCGTGACGGCACCGGGTACGTCCAGCTTCGGACGCTCGGCGGGCCGGGACTCGGCGATGACGGCGGGCGCGACGAGGAGCACGGCGAGGGCCACGGGTACGTTGATGAAGAAGGCCCAGCGCCAGGACAGCAGGTCGGTCAGCAGGCCGCCGAGGATCGCGCCCGTGGTGAAACCGGCCGACATCAGCGCCCCGTTGAGCCCGAGCGCCTTCTCCCGCAGCGGGCCCTCCGGGAAGGACGTGGTCAGCAGGGACAGCCCGGCCGGGGTGACCGCCGCGGTGGCCAGCCCCTGGAACACCCGGGCCGCGAGCAGCACCTCCGGGCTCTGCGCGAGCCCGCCGGCCAGCGAGGCCGCGCCGAGGACGACGAGTCCGCCGAGGAACAGCCGGCGCCGGCCGAAGAGATCGGCGACCCGCCCGAACAGCAGGGTGAACCCGGCCGCGCACAGGGCGAACGCCGTGCCGATCCACTGGAGACGGTCGAGGGAGAAGCCGAGGCCCGCGCCGATCACCGGCAGGGCCACGTTCAGGATGGAGAAGTCCACGGCCAGCATGAACTGGGCCGCGAGCAGCAGCACCAGCACCAGGCGCAGCCGCGGGGTCAGCACGGCGGGCGCGGCATCGGCCGGCCGTGTCACGGTGACGGACATGACGGGGGTCCCTTCTGTACGGCGGAGACGGGTCGCAGGGTGTACGGCCTGTACGGCGGAGACGGTCGCAAGGCGTACGGCCTGTACGGCGGAGACGGGTCGCAGGGCGTACGGCGAACTCGTCGGGCTCGCATCGGAGTCGCCGTGCAGAAGACTCGTCCGCCGCGGCCGGCCCAGCCAGCACCGCCGTGGGACCGGTCGCCGCGAGGGTGGTCATGGCGTGACCACCCTCGGGCATCCCGTTCGCGCCGCCGGGCGGGCAGGATGGGCGACGACCGCCGTATCCGCAGCAGGCGCATGCCGCACACCCCGGAGGCAGCCATGGACGCGTCGTCCGAGCTGGGAGAGTTCCTGAAGTCACGCCGGGCCGCGCTGCGGCCGGAGGACGTCGGGATCGCGACCGCGCCGGCCCGCCGCCGGGTCGCCGGGCTGCGCCGCGAGGAACTGGCCCTGCTCGCGGGCGTCAGCATCACCCACTACACCCGCCTGGAACAGGGCCGCGCGGCCGGTGTCTCCGACTCCGTGCTGGACGCCCTCGCCCGTACCCTGCGGCTCACCGAGGACGAGACCGCCCACCTCAAGGACCTGGCCCGCCCCGCAGCCCCGCGCCGTCCGGCCGCGCCCCGCGCCGAGCACGCGTCCCCCTCGGCCCGCCGGCTGCTCGCCGCCATGACGGAGGTGCCCGCGCTCCTGCTGGACCGGCGGGGCGATGTCCTGGCCTGGAACCGGCTCGGGCACGCCCTGCTCGCCCCCCACCTGCCGTGGGAGGCCCCGGAGACCCCCGGCGGCCGGCCCAACCTGGTCCGGATGCTGTTCCTGGACGAGGAGTACCGGGCGAGGTACGCCGACGGGAAGGAGGAGGCCCACCTCGCGGTCGCCTCCCTGCGCCTGGTCGCCGGCCGGCATCCCGACGACCGCGCGCTGGCCCAGCTGATCGGCCGGCTGTCCATCCAGAGCGAGGAGTTCACCGCCCTGTGGGCCCGGCATCCGGTACGCACCTGTGTCTCCGGCACCAAGTCCCTGCGCCATCCGGCGGTCGGCACCCTGGAGCTGGGCTTCGAGAACCTGTGCCTGCCGGGCACCGCGGGACAGCGCCTGATCACCTACACCGCCGAGCCCGGCTCCCCGTCCGACGCGGCCCTGCGCCTGCTGGCCGCCACGGCGGCACCGGCCGCGCGGGAGGACCTGCCCGCGCTGGACGCGCGCTGACCCGGCGGGAGACCGTTCCGCGTAGCGGGCGCGGAGCCGTCGGGCACCGGCGGGGGACCGGTCCGTGAACCGGGCGCGGAACCGCCCGGGCCGCCCCCGAGCCGGATCCGGGCCGCCCCCGAGCCGGACCCGGGCCGAACCGTCAGGGCCGGGGCCCCGCCCCGAGGACGTCGAGCATGGCGCGGGTCGCCGGGCTCGGCGGGAAGCGGCTCCAGGCCAGGTACTCCACGCGGTGCGGCCCGTCGGCCACCGGGACCAGCGCCAGCGAGGGATCGGCGGCGGCCAGCGGCCGGACGAACGCCGAGGGCAGCAGCGCGACGCCGAGCCCGCGCGCGATCAGCCCGGTGATCAGCTCCACCACCCCGGCCTCGTAGGCGACCTCGCGGGCCAGGCCCGCCGCGGCGAACGCCTGGTCCGACTGGGCCCGGGCGGGCGTCCCGGCGACGAAGTCCACGAACGTCTCCCCGGCGATGTCCCGCAGCGTGACCCGCTCCGCCCCGGCCAGCCGGTGCCCGGCCGCCACGACCAGCACATGCTCGTCCTGGTCCAGCACCAGGCTCTCCACCCCCGTGGGCCGCTCGCCCTCCGGCAGTCCGAGGAAGGCGATATCCAGCTCGCCGCGGCGGATCGCCGCCGCCAGTTCGTCGCTGCGCCCGGAGCGCAGCAGCACCCGGACCTCCGGGTGCCGGGCGCGATAGCGCTGCAGGACCTCCGGGACGTCCACGGCGGCGGTGGTCACGATCACCCCGACGGCGAGCCGGCCGCGCACCACGCCGGTCGCGGCGGCGGCGTCGGCCACCGCGCGGTCGGCGGCGGCCAGCGCCTCGCGCGCCCGGGCGACGAACGCCTCGCCCGCGCCCGTGGGTTCGACCCGGCGACTGGAGCGGGCGAACAGCCGCACCCCCAGCTCCCGCTCCAGGCCGGCGATCCGGTGGCTGAGCGAGGACTGCGTCACGAAACACCGCTCGGCGGCACGGGTGAAGTTACGGGTCTCGGCGACGGCGACGGCGTACCGCATCTGCTGGAGGTCCACCCGACCATGGTTTCCGTGCATGGCTGCGATGGCAACCATGGCTTGGACGCATGACGGGCCACCGGCCGAGACTCCTCACATGTCCTCGTCCGCCCACCGGCCGGCCACCGTCCTGCTGACCGCCCTCGCCCCCGCCTCCTGGGGCACCACCTACATCGTCACCACCGAACTCCTGCCGCCCGGGCACCCGTTGTCCGCCGGCCTCATGCGCGCCCTGCCCGCCGGGCTGGCCGGCCTGGCGCTCACCCGGGTGCTGCCGCGCGGCGACTGGTGGTGGAAGGCCGCCGTCCTCGGCCTCCTCAACATCGGCGGCATGCCCCTGCTGTTCGTGGCGGCCGAACGGCTCCCCGGCGGCGTCGCCGCCACCCTCGGCGCCGCCCAGCCGCTGCTGGTCGCCGGGCTGGCCGCCCTCGTCCTGCGCGACCGGCCGACGCCCTGGCGGCTGGCCTGGGGCGTGCTCGGCGTGGCCGGCGTCGGACTCGTGGTCCTCGGCCCCGCCGCCCGGCTGGACGCCGTGGGCCTGCTCGCCGGCCTCGGCCACACGGCGACCATGGCGGGCGGGGTCGTCCTGACCAAGCGCTGGGGCCGTCCGGCGGGAGCCGGGCCGCTGACCCTGGCCGGCTGGCAGCTCACGGTCGGCGGGCTGCTCCTGCTCCCGCTGACCCTGGCCGTCGAAGGCGTGCCGCAGCGGATCGACGCCGGCGCGGCCGGCGGCTACCTGTGGCTGGGCAGCATGGGCGGCCTGATCGCGTACACGCTGTGGTTCCGCGGCATAGCCACCCTCCCGGTCGGCGTCACCGCGCCCCTGGTCCTGCTGTCCCCCCTGGTCGCCACGGTCATCGGCACGACGCGGGGAGAGTCCCTGAGCCCGCTCCAGGCGTTCGGCTTCGCCCTGGCCCTGACGGCACTGCTCGCCGCCCAACTGAACCCGCCCCACCGCAGAAGGAGCACACTCCCGATGAGCCCAGTCATGACGATCGCGGTCCTCGGCGCCACCGGAATGGTCGGCAGCCGGATCACCGCCGAGGCCGCCGCCCGCGGCCACCGGGTCCTGGCCCTCGCCCGCAAGCCGGTGGGCGAGCACCCGTCCGTGACCCCGGTCCCGCTGGACGCGGCCGACCCGGACGCCGTACGCCGGACGCTCACCGACTCCGGCGCGCACGCGGTGGTACTGACCCTGCGGACGTACCCGCCGGACGAGGACTTCCTGGTCGGCACGGTCCGGACGGTCCTGGACACCACCGCCGGCCTCGGCATCCGCGTCCTGGTCGTCGGCGGCGCCGGTGCCCTGCGCACCCCCGGCACCCCCGGCCTCCTGCTGGCCGACAACCCGGCCTACGTGCCCGAGGAGCTACGCCCGGTCGCCGCGGCCGGAGTGGCCCAGCTGCGCGCCTGCCGCGCCCACGCCCACCCCGGCTGGAGCTACCTCAGCCCCCCGGCCCTCCTCGAACCCGGCCTCCGCACCGGCCGCTACCGCCGCGGCACGGACACCCTGCTCACCGCGCCCGACGGCCGCTCCTGGATCAGTGCGGAGGACCTGGCTGCGGCGGCCGTGGACGAACTGGAACAGCCGGGCGGAGAACGGCACTTCACGGTCGTACAGGCCTGACGGAAATGATCACGCCGGCCGCGCGGGGGACGTAGGCTCGGGGGCGCGCGGCCGGCCGCGGGCGCGCCGGGCCGGTGCCCGAGAGTCGGCGAAGGGAGCGTCCCGCCGTGACGCGTGCGCACGAGGAAGAAGTCCTGGCCCGGATCGCCAAGGGGCTGGTCTACACCGAGTCGGAGGCCGCCTTCCAGGCCCCCCGGCGGCGTACCGAGCAGATCTTCGCGTACAACCACACCCCGCCGGCCGAGACGGAACGGCGCCGCGCGCTCCTCGTCGAGATCTTCGGGTCGGTCGGCGAACGCACGGTGCTGCTGCCGCCGTTCCACGCCGGGTTCGGCAGCAACGTGCACATCGGCGACGACTTCTTCGGGAACGTGAACCTCACGTTCGTCGACGACGTGGACATCCGCATAGGCGACGGCGTGATGATCGCGCCCAGCGTGACGCTGACGACGACGGGCCACCCGGTGCATCCCGACCGCCGCGCCGACTTCGGCCGCTTCTCCGAGCCGATCGTCATCGAGGACAAGGTCTGGATCGGCAGCAACGCGGTCGTCCTCCCCGGCGTCCGCATCGGCTACGGCTCGGTCATCGGCGCCGGCAGCGTCGTCAGCCGCGACATCCCCCCGATGACGGTGGCCGTCGGCACCCCGTGCCGCCCGCTCCGCGCGATCACGGAGGAGGACCTCAGGACGCGTACGGCCGGGGAGTAGCCCGGGACGAGGGACGAAGGCGAGACGGCTCTACCGCTCCGCGTAGCGCAGGAACTGCCAGCCCAGAACGGCCAGGGCGGGTATCTGGGCGAGGGAGATGACCAGTAGGAAGGGCTGGACGGTGGAGGAGCACCAGAAAGCCGTCACGCAGATCACCGGCACGGCCACGTACGTGAAGAGGTCCACGGCGAGCTGCAGTCGCTTGCGTGTCGTTCGGGTCGCATCGTCGCGGTGGTAGGTCTCCCAGCCGAACACCGAGCCGTGAGCGCCGCTGAGCTCGGCCAGCCGTGGTCCCAGCCGGTCGCGGATGTAGCAGCCGACCGCCGAGATCTTCTCGTCATTGACCAGGTACGTCCAGCCCAGGACCAGGCAGACCGCGGGGACGGCGAGCAGCAGTTGCGCCTGACTGCTCTGGACGGTGATCGTCAGCACCGCAGTGACCGCGGCGAGCGTGAAGTAGAGCAGGTTGTCACGGAAACCTATCCGGGTCTTCTGCTCTTCCTTGATGCGGTCGTACTCGGCCAGCAGCAGTCTGCCCTCGGTGACGTCTTCCATGGCGGTCACGGCCATTCCTGATCTCGGATTCCGACTGGAGTGAGGAGCGGGGCGGAGAACCGGCGCACCGGACCCCGCCCGCTCCGGAGGCCCGGGAAGGTCAGCCGACAGCGTGGAAGAAGGGCAGGTTCTTGGGGTTGTTCCGGTCGATCCACCCCTTTCCATCCGCCGCGATTCCTTCCAGGAGGCGGAAGGTGTGGACGAAACCAGCCGCATCGAGGTGGATGTCGGTGAGTTCCTGGGCATTCTCGCCCGGCACGAGCTGATCGGCGTCGGCGTCCTTGACGCGGATGTTCCTGGCCGGCCCGTTGGTGAGATAGAGCTCCAGGTCGTAACCGGTCTCGGTGCGTTCCGTGACCTGCACGGAGGACAACGCGTCGAACCGGTAATTGCTCCGCTGCCGGTTCCCGCGCCGCGCGTTGGTGAAATCGAATTCCGCGGCGACTTCGCGTACGCCGTCCTGTGTGACCAGGAACAGCCGGAAGGTGTAGCGCGAGTACCGCCAGGGGCCACCCTTCACGCGTCCTCGCCTGTAGGGGCGCGCCGGGGTCAGCAGGATGGTGTGGGTGATCAGATCGCGCCAGGTGAGCTGGTAGTGGCGGAGCGCTTCGTCGATGAACAGAGTCTTGTCGCAGGCGAGCCAGGTCTCCATTTCCAGCTCACTGGGCCGCGTCGCGTCCAGGTACGACTTCCATTTCTGGTACGCCGCCTGCCGCGTGGCGAGCTGCTCCTGGTATTCCCGGGTCTCCTCGGCCAGACGGCGCTCCTCGCCGCCGGCCTCCAGCCACGAGGACGCGGCCGCGCGTCCGGACCAGACCGCGCCGGCCAGAGCCAGGACGGCCAGCATCAGCTGCGATCCGCCGCCGCCCGAGGCCACTGTTCCGAGCAGGCCCAGCGACATGAAACCGAGGACGACGAGGGCGACCACGCACAACGCCTTGGCCCCCGCGGACGTCTGGTTCAGGCGGCGCTGATCGAACAGAGTGCCTTTGCTGTACCGGTCCCGGGCGTCCTCGGCGAGATGGCGGATCAGCCAGTCGACGCGGTCCACGCTGATCCGGCTTTCGCGGTAGAGGACCGCGACCTCGGCGGCGAGACTGTCGCGGATGTGGGTGGTGTGACCCAGCCATTCCTGCGGGATGAGTCCGTACGGCACGCGGACGCTGAAGTAGTGGTCGAACGACTGGCGGACGCGGTTGGTGAACCCGTCCCCGCTGGAGGCGGGATCGCGCAGGTTCGGGATCTGGAGCCAACGGCTCTTGATCTTCAGGTGATGTTCCTGGTACCACCACCGGCGACCGAAGTGAGCCGCGGTCAGGCCCATGGCGAGCGCCACCAGCAACTCGACGGCTGCCGAAGCCGGATCCGCGACCAGGGCCAGCACCGCGAGGCCCGCCGTGACGACGGCGAACAGGCCGGCTCGGACGGGGAGAGCCGCCCGGGCGGCGGCAGCGGTGCTCGGACGGGGCGGCAGGGCCCGCGGTCCGATGGGGTCGGGTTCGAAATAGGCCCAGACCCGTTGCTTCCGTTGGTGGTCCAGTCGCTCGGTCTCGGCCCACATGCGGCGCTCGGCCCACAGGCCGTCCTTCAGCCCCCCGGTGAGCACCAGGTCGAAATGGTGGACGATCTTGTCACGCAGGCCGGGAGACAAGGCTCGCAGCCGCTCCAGCACGCGTTCCGTCTCGCCGTCCGGGGTGCCGCGCATCGCCAGCACGTCGAAAGCGACACGAAGAGCGTTCTTCCACTCACCCTCGGCACAGGCGCGTACGGCCTCGGAGGCGCGCTGCACCTGCTGGCGTTCTTCGGTGCTGAGGTCGTGATAGGCGCGCGTACTGAGCATCGCCAGCACCCAGTGGAAACGGACCTCCGCGTTGTCGTACTTCTGGGCGATCGCCTGCCTGATCAGGTCGCGTGCACGGCTGGGGATGCCGTCCTCGAGGAACCGCACGCCGAGCTTGTACTTCTCCTCGGGTGTCGCGTCCTGATGGCCGATGGAGATGTGGGGGTTGTGCACGACCCCGGCTTGGATTCCGATGGTGGAGTCGTATGCCGAGTTGTGCGTGACACCGCTGTCGTCGTTCATGACAGGCCACCCGCCGCGACGACCAGAGGTGCCAGCCTGGCCACCAGCTCGGGGGAGTCCGCGATCAGACCGCGTAACCTCTTGAGCGCGATGGTCGCCCTCTTGGCCGACTCGGGAGCGTTCTCCCGGGCCGCGTGGCGGGCGAGGCCCAGCTCGACCAGTGCCTCCCGGTAGGTGTCGCCGTCGAGGGCGCCCTCCGTGTGGTGACGGCTCAGCATTCCCTGGAAAGCGTCGAGTTCGGTGGCCAGGTCGGTCGTCGCATCGGTCACCTTCGGGGCCGCGTCCAAGTGGACGCTGCTTCCCCTGACCGAGCCGGCCATGATGCCGACGGTGCTGTTGTAGGCGGTGTTGCGGACGTGATCCTCGAGCCTGTCTTCCGAACGGGCCCTGTCTTCCCCGGACATCGCGGTCCTCTCCTGTTCCCTCATCAGCTCGACGGCCAGCCGTGTGGCGAATGCCGCCGCGTTCGCTGCGGCTCGTGGTTGCCAGTTACGGTCCTTCGCGCTGGTCTTCGTGCCGTCGGCTCGGTCGCTGATGCCCCGGATGATGGCCACGGGAGCCCCGTTGAGATGGCCGGCCTGCGCCACACCGGCGGCCTCCATCTCGATGGCGAGCGCGTCGTTGTAGTGCTGCCGGATCCACCGTGCCTCGGCGGAGATCGTCGAGTTCTGTACGATCTCGCCGGCGGCGATCGCGCCGAAGCGCACCTGCGGCGCGCGTCCGGCCGTGTCATCGGCCCAGTCGTTCACGCGGGCCAGATGCGAGCCAAGCTGGCTGATACCGTGCGCCGTCTCCCACACCCGGGGGCGGCTCTTGAGCCCGTCGTCCTCGCTGGTGCCGCCGTGGTAGGCGTACACGTGGGTCGCCATCACCACATCGCCCAGCCGGGCGGTGTCCCACAGCGCACCGGCGACTCCGACGAACAGCACGGCCACCGGCGAGAACTCCTGGACCGCGCGCTCGGCGATCACCGCGGCGGAATGATTCCCTTTGTTCGTCAGACCGAGCGCGACGCGGCATGAAGTGTCCCGCACGGTCCCCACCTCGAACAGCGTCCCACGCTTGTGCCGGTGCACTTGTGCACCAGACAGTTTCCGGCGCACGGCCTGGTATTCGAGATTGAGGGCGGTGAGAATCACCACCAGGTCTTTCGGCATCTATTCTCCTTCCTCTCCCGTGCTTTCGTCCGTTGTGGACGGCACAGGGCGGGTCAGCGGCGGGATCAGCACCTTCTTCGGTCCGGCCCGGTAGAGCCGAGCGGGCCGTCCTCCCGTGCTCCTGCGGCCCGAGCCGGCGGGGATGATGAATCCCTCAACGGCCTGGACTTTCCGGTAGAAATTACGGGTGTCGAGTTCGGCGCCCCAAACCGCCTCGTACACCTGCTGCAACTCGGCTATGGTGAAGAGTTCTGCGCAGAAAGCCGTGGCCAGCGCGGTGGATTCGAGCTTGGTGCGCGCACGCTCGATTCCGTCCGCCACGATCCTGTGGTGATCGAAAGCCAGTTCCACCTCGCCGGACAGAACGGCTTCCGCAGGAACCCACGCCGCATCCGCGGCATCCGTCCCCGCGACCGGTTCGGGTAGCCCCGGCGCGATCGCCAAGTGCGCCACGGAAACGACCCGCCCCCGTGGATCACGTCCGGCGCCCCCGTAAGTGGCCAGTTGTTCAAGGTGCACCCAGCCGGCAGTCAGATCGGTTTCCTCGCGCAACTCGCGGTGGGCGGCGTCGAGGATCTCCTCACCGGCGTGATTCAGGAAACCGCCGGGCAGGGCGAGCATGCCCTGGAAGGGGGCTTCGCCTCGCTCCACGAGCAGGACGCACAAGCGCCCCTCACGCAGCGTCAGGATCACGAGATCAACCGTCAGCAGCACGGGTGTAGGTGACCATGCGTCATCTTGCATAGCCGTCACGGTACTTCGCTTTCTGTCATTTTGACAAGAAGCGGGGCAGGGGGCCGCTGTCGTTCTGTGGCGAAGCCGTTCGCAGAGGTCGAGCTGCCGTCCGCTCGGCAGCCGGGCGGGTAGCGGCGTCGCCATGGGCTGTGGGCTGTGGGCTGGGGCGTGGCGGCAGCCTGACGCCTAGTGTCAGGGCGTCCGCCGGACGGGCGACCACCCGCTGATCATTTACCTCCGGCCGGAGCGCGCGGAACTGCTGCGCCGCCCTGGCGAAGCGAGGCGGACCCACCTGGTTCAGTGGTGCTGGACCGGCGTGCGCGGTGCCTGGGGCCGGCAGACGAGGGCGCCTCTTGCGCCAGTGCTCCACGATCTCCGCGGGGAGCCAGCGGACCTGGGCATGTCTGTGCGGTTCGCGGATCGCCGGCTGACCGCGGCACGGCGAGGGCGGGGTCCGGGGACCCCGCCCGTCATCAGGAACCCTCAGCGCACGGCCGCACCAGGCAATGAGTAGGTCTCACGGCTCAACGCCGTTTCCCGGGCTCAAGGCGCTCTCCGGGTACCTCGGCCACTCGGGGCCGGGCTTCATGCTCCGGACGTACACGCACCTGCTGCCGTCCAGCGAGAGCGGGACCCGAGAGCCCCGCCCGAACCCACCGAAACCCAGCTCACGGCCACACCAAGCAATAAGGCTGATGCCCCGCCTCATGCAGCCGTACCGAGAAGTCCTGCCACTCGTGCAGCAGCTGGTACACGTTGAACGCGTCGCGGGGGCCGCCGCGGTCCGGGACCGTGGACCAGATGAAGGCCGCCGCGCCGACCGTCTCCTCGCCGATGCCGCGGAGGGGGTCGACGACCGTCGTGGGGAGTTTGACGACGGCGTAGTCGGGGTGCAGGACGACCAGTTCGAGGGGCGGCACCTTGTGCAGGGGCACGCCCTGGATGCCGGTCAGGACCATCGCGGCCATCGTCTCCGGCTTGATCTTCGTGAACATGCCGTTCATACCCAGCTCGTCGCCGCCGAGCTCCTCGGGGCGCATCGAGATCGGGACGCGGGCCGCGGTCGCTCCGTCCGGCGCGCCGAAGTACTTGTACGTCACCCCCACCCGGCCACCATTCCTGCTCCCCGCCCGCAGAGGCTGCCGGTCGTACCGCTCGGGCTCACCCGGTCCACCCTGTGTCCGACGTGTCTCGGTCGTTTCCTCCGCGTCGCGCCGGTGCCTTCCCCGCCGGGCACGTCGAGGACCCAGGTCATCAGTCCCCTCGCCCAGTCCGCCACCGCGATGCATATCTCCACCCGACTGCTTTTCTAGGACGCGTGGCCCCCGCCGCGCAACCCGATCATCGTGTCAGTGACCTCCCCCGCGGTCGCCCGCCGAAACGTACGGTGGAACGGCGAACCGCGCGGAAGATTCCCGGCCCTGATCCTTACGTGCGTATGAGCCGTGTGTATCAGCTCTCAGTCTCGCAGACGAGGGACGGCGGCGCTTCGCTCCCGAGGGCGCGGGCGGCCTTGCCGGGGCGCGGCCTACCCTGAGGAGGTCACCCCGCAACCGGAGCCGAGAAGCCGGAGAAGCCGCACGTCATGAGTGCCTTGAGCGAAACGCCCTATCCCTACGACGCGCCCGTCTCGCAGGCGCTCTTCGATCGCGCCTCCGCCGTGACGCCGGGCGGAGTGAACTCCCCGGTGCGCGCCTTCCGCGCCGTCGGCGGTACGCCCCGCTTCATGGTGTCGGGCCGTGGGCCCTACCTCACCGACGCCGACGGGCGCGAGTACGTCGACCTGGTCTGCTCCTGGGGGCCGATGATCCTGGGGCACGCGCACCCCGAGGTCATCGCCGCCGTACAGGAGGCCGTCGCCCGCGGTACGTCCTTCGGCACGCCCGGTCAGGGCGAGGTGGAGCTGGCCGAGGAGATCGTCGCCCGGGTCGCGCCCGTGGAGCAGGTGCGGCTGGTCAGCAGCGGTACCGAGGCCACCATGTCGGCCATCCGGCTCGCCCGCGGGTTCACCCGGCGCTCGAAGGTGATCAAGTTCGCCGGGTGCTACCACGGGCACGTCGACTCGCTGCTCGCCGCCGCCGGCAGTGGCGTGGCCACGTTCGCGCTGCCCGACACGCCCGGTGTGACCGGCGCCCAGGCCGGTGACACGATCGTGCTGCCGTACAACGACCTGGAGGCGGTCCAGGAGGCCTTCCACCGGTACCCGGGCGAGATCGCCTGTGTGATCACGGAGGCCTCGCCGGGCAACATGGGCGTGGTGCCGCCGGATCCGGGGTTCAACCAGGGCCTGAAGGACGCCTGCGGCAAGAACGGCGCCCTGTTCATCTCCGACGAGGTGATGACCGGCTTCCGCACCAGCCGCGCCGGCTGGTACGGCGTGGAGGGCGTCAGGCCCGACCTGATGACCTTCGGCAAGGTCATGGGCGGCGGGTTCCCGGCCGCCGCGTTCGGCGGGCGGGCCGATGTCATGGCGCACCTCGCGCCCGCCGGTCCGGTGTACCAGGCCGGCACCCTCTCCGGTAACCCGGTCGCCACCGCCGCCGGCCTCGCCCAGCTGCGGCTGCTGGACGACGCCGCGTACGGCACGGTCGACGCCGTCTCCGAGCGGATCCGGACGCTGGTGAGCGAGGCGCTGGCCAAGGAGGGCGTCGCGCACCGGGTGCAGACCGCCTCCAACATGTTCTCGGTGTTCTTCACGGACCGGCGGGTACGGGACTACGAGGACGCCAAGCGGCAGGAGTCGTTCCGTTACACCGCGTTCTTCCACTCGATGCTGGCGAACGGCGTCTATCTGCCGCCGTCGTCCTTCGAGTCCTGGTTCGTGTCCACGGCCCACGACGAGCGGGCCGTGCAGAAGATCGCCGACGCCCTCCCGGCGGCGGCCCGGGCGGCTGCGGAGGCCACGGCGGAATGAGCTCCCCCGAGACGAACAGCGCGGACACCGCCGGGAACGGCGCCAAGGACATCACCGTCGTCCACCTGATGCGGCACGGCGAGGTCGAGAACCCGGACGGGATCCTGTACGGCCGGCTGCCCGGCTACCACCTGTCCGAGCTGGGCCGGAAGATGGCCGAGCGGGTCGCCGAGCACCTCGCGTCCCGGGACGTGACGTACGTCTGCGCCTCTCCGCTGGAGCGGGCGCAGGAGACCGCCACCCCGATCGCCAAGGCGCACGGGCTGGACCTGGCCAGTGACGAGCGGCTGATCGAGGCCGAGAACGTCTTCCAGGGCAAGACCTTCGGCGTCGGCGACGGCGCGCTCCAGCGGCCGGAGAACTGGAAGCACCTGGTCAACCCGTTCCGGCCGTCCTGGGGCGAGCCGTACATCGACCAGGTCGTGCGCATGATGGGCGCGCTGAACGCGGCCCGGGACCGGGCGCGCGGCCACGAGGCGGTGCTGGTCAGCCACCAGCTGCCGATCTGGATCGTGCGGTCGTACGTCGAGCGGCGGCGGCTGTGGCACGACCCGCGCAAGCGGCAGTGCACGCTGGCCTCCCTGACGTCGTTCACCTACCACGGCGACAGGATCGTGTCCGTGGGCTACAGCGAGCCCGCCATCGATCTCGTCCCGGTCCATCTGCGGGCCGGCGCCAAGCCCCAGAAGGGCAAGGGGACGGCCCAGGGGAAGGCCTTCGGGGCCTGAGAAGGCCGGCCGGCCCCCGCACGCGGTCACTGAGCGTCCGTTTGGTGTGGCTTAGCGCACTGATGCGAACGTTGTAGCGAAAAGCGTAAGTAATATCGGAACCTCCCCGATCTTCCTGCCCTCTGACTGGGTGACCAGCAGGCAGTGACGATCGGGGTTTTCCATGCGCACCACCTCCCGCACCCTTTCCCGGCGGGGAGTACTCGGCCTCGGCGCGGGCGCGGCCGCCGCCGTGTCGCTCGCCGGGTGCGGCGGCTCCACGTCGTCGGACGACGCTGGGCATCCGGGCGGTTCCCGGACCCAGGGGAGCAGGGGGGAGGCGCGTCCGGCGCGGCCCATCGGCGACGGCTCGACCTCCTTCACCGGTCGCCAGCCGCACCAGCCGGCCAAGCCGGAGCCGCTGGAGCCGGGGCAGACCCCGCCGCAGTTCGTGGTCTTCTCCTGGGACGGCGCCGGCGAGGTCGGCAACGGCCTCTTCCCGCGCTTCCTGGACCTCGCCAAGGAGCACGGCGCGTCCATGACCTTCTTCCTGTCGGGGCTGTATCTGCTGCCCGAGTCGAAGAAGCGGCTGTACGAGCCCCCGAACAACCCGCGCGGCGCCTCCGACATCGGCTACCTCACGGACGAGCACATCAAGGCCACGCTCACCAATGTGCGCCGGGCCTGGCTGGAGGGGCACGAGATCGGCACCCACTTCAACGGGCACTTCTGCGCGGGCGGCGGCACGGTAGCGCACTGGACCCCGCAGCAGTGGGGCAGCGAGATCCGGCAGGCCAAGGCGTTCGTGAAGGAGTGGCGGACCAACACCGGCTGGACCGGTCTGCCGTCGCTGCCGTTCGACTACGACAAGGAACTGGTCGGCGGCCGCACGCCCTGCCTGCTCGGCCAGGACAACCTGCTGCCCACCGCCAAGGAGCTGGGCTGGCGCTACGACGCCTCCTCGCCGGGCGGCCGCCAGGTCTGGCCGGTCAAGCGCCAGGGACTGTGGGACCTGCCCCTTCAGCAGATACCTTTCCCCGGACATTCGTTCGAGGTCCTGTCCATGGACTACAACATGCTCGCCAACCAGTCGGTCAACTCGACCAAGGCCCCCGCGTACAACTACCCGGGCTGGCGCAAGCAGTCCGCGCAGGCGTACATCCAGGGATTCAAGCGGGCATACGAGACGAACCGGGCGCCGTTCTTCATCGGCAACCACTTCGAACAGTGGAACGGCGGCATCTACATGGACGCCGTCGAGGAGGCCTTCAGGCACATCGCGCGCGAGAAGGAGAAAGGGGCCGACGTCCGGCTGGTCTCCTTCCGGCAGTTCGTGGACTGGATCGACGTGCAGAAGCCCGAGGTGCTCGCCAGGCTGCGCACGCTCGGGGTCGGGCAGCGGCCCGCCGGCGGCTGGAAGGAGTTCCTGCGCAAGAGCGGGGGAGCCGCCTCCGACGCGGCCTGATGTCCGGAATGCCCCGTGTAAATACGCCCTGAAATGCGGTTTTCCGCCCGGCAGGGGGGTGCGCGAAATCCCCGGAACGGTCATGCGAAACTTTTCACATGAGTACCCGTAGCCGCGCCGTCCTGCTCACCGCCGCGGCCGCCGCAGCGGCCCTGGCCCTGTCCGCGTGTGGCAAGGGCGGTATCTCCGGTGGCGGTGGCGACACCCACTTCGTCACCGGCAACAACGGCATCGACACCGTCGCGGCCGGCAAGCGCGCCACGGCTCCGGACCTGTCCGGCAAGACCATCGACGGCAAGACCCTGGACGTCGCCGACTACAAGGGCAAGGTCGTCGTCATCAACGTCTGGGGCTCGTGGTGCGGGCCGTGCCGCAACGAGGCCAAGTACTTCGCCAAGGTCTCCGAGGAGTACGCGGACAAGGGCGTGCAGTTCGTCGGCATCAACACCCGCGACACCAGCACCACCCCGGCCGTGAACTTCGAGAAGGAGCACGGCGTCGAGTACCCGAGCCTGTACGACCCCACGGGCAAGCTGATGCTGCGCTTCGAGAAGGGCACGCTCAACCCGCAGATCGTCCCCTCCACGCTCGTCATCGACCGGCACGGCAAGGTCGCCGCGCGGGCCCTGGAGGCGCTCGACGACACCGGCCTGGTGGAGATGATCAAGCCGGTCCTCGCGGAGAAGTGACGTGAGCGCACTGCTGACGCTGGCCGCGGAGGCCGGCGGCCGGAACCAGACGGTCCTGCACGGCGCCCTGCTGGTCGCCCTGCCGATCGCCCTGTTCGCCGGTCTCGTGTCGTTCTTCTCGCCCTGCGTGCTGCCGCTGGTCCCCGGCTACCTCTCCTATGTGACCGGCGTCGCGGGCACCGACCTGGCCGAGGCCAGACGGGGCCGGATGGTGGCCGGCGCCTCCCTGTTCGTGCTCGGCTTCAGTGCCGTGTTCGTCTCCAGCGGGGCCCTGTTCGGCTACTTCGGCGCCAACCTGATCAGCTACCAGAGCACCCTGTCCAAGGTGCTCGGCGCGCTCATGATCGTCATGGGCGTGTTCTTCATGGGCCTGACGCCCTGGTTCGCCCTGCGCGAGTTCCGCTTCCACAAGCGGCCGGCGGGCGGACTGGCCGGGGCGCCGGTCCTCGGCGCCCTCTTCGGCGTCGGCTGGACGCCCTGCATGGGCCCGACGCTGTCCTCGGTGAACTTCCTCTCACTGAACGAGTCGAGCGCGGCCCGGGGCTCCCTGCTGATGGTCGTCTACTGCCTCGGCCTCGGCGTCCCGTTCGTCGTCACCGCGATCGCCTTCCGCAAGGCGCTCGGTGCCTTCGCCTGGGTCAAGCGCCACTATGTCTGGGTGACGCGCATCGGCGGCTCGATGATGATCGTGACCGGTGTGCTGCTGCTGACCGGTGCCTGGGCCGGACTGGTGCAGCAGATGCAGACCTGGACCAACGGCTTCAATGTGGGGATCTGACCGATGAGCAAGACCGACACCGACACCGGCCGGGACCGGGAGGAGCTGGGCGCGGCCGGCTCCCGGCTGTCCACCGCCCCGCAGGAGGAGGCGGTGAGCCTGCCGGGCCTCGGTGTCATCGGCTGGGCCCGCTGGTTCTGGCGGCAGCTGACCTCCATGCGGGTCGCGCTGCTGCTGCTCCTGCTGCTCTCGCTGGGCGCGATCCCCGGCTCGCTGATCCCGCAGACCGGCGCGGACGCCACCAAGGTCGAGGACTTCCGCGCCGCGCACAGGACGCTGGCGCCGGTCTACGACAAGCTCGGCCTGTTCCACGTCTACAGCTCGGTGTGGTTCTCCGCGATCTACATCCTGCTGTTCGTCTCCCTCATCGGCTGCATCATCCCCCGCACCTGGCAGTTCGTCGGCCAGCTGCGCGGCCGGCCGCCCGGCGCCCCCAAGCGGCTGGACCGGCTGCCCGCCTACACCGCCTGGACCACCGCCGAGGATCCCGAGAAGGTCCGCGAGGCCGCCCTCGCCCTGCTGAAGAGGCGCCGCTTCCGCGCCCACGCCGTCGGTGACGCCGTCGCCGCCGAGAAGGGCTATCTGCGCGAGCTGGGCAACCTGGTCTTCCACATCGCCCTGATCGTGCTGCTGATCGCCTTCGCCTCCGGCCAGCTGTTCAAGTCGGACGGCACCAAGCTGATGGTGGAGGGCGACGGCTTCTCCAACGCGCTGCCGATGTACGACGACTTCAAGTCCGGCAGCCTCTTCGAGCCCGACGACCTGGTCCCGTTCAGCTTCGACCTGGAGGACTTCAAGGGGACCTACGAGCTGACCGGCCCCAACAAGGGCACTCCCCGCACCTTCCAGGCCAGGATCCGCTACAGCAAGGGCGCCTACGGCAAGGAGACCGGGACCACCGTCAAGGTCAACGAGCCGCTGGAGATCGACGGCTCCAAGGTCTACCTGGTCAGCCACGGCTACGCGCCCGTGATCACCGTCCGGGACGGCAAGGGCAAGGTGGTCTACCGCGACGCCGTGCCGCTGCTGCCGCTCGACGGCAACGTCACGTCCCAGGGCGTCGTCAAGGTCATGGACGGCTACCGCGACGCCAAGGGCAAGAAGGAGCAGCTCGGCATCAAGGCCTTCTTCCTGCCGACCTACGGCGGGGCCGGCATGGAGATCGCCTCGGCCTTCCCCGCGCTGCTGAACCCGGTGCTGAACCTGGAGCCGTACCACGGCGACCTGGGCGTCGACTCGGGCCTGCCGCAGAGCGTGTACCAGCTCGACAAGACCCACATGAAGGACTTCAAGGACGCCAAGGGCGCGCAGCTGAGGGTCAACCTCAAGCCCGGCGAGTCCATGAAGCTGCCGAACGGCGCCGGTACCGTGACCTTCGAGAAGGACGTCAAGGAGTGGGCCGGCTTCGAGATCGTGCAGGAGCCGGGCGGCGGCTGGGCGCTCGGCGGCGCCCTCGCCGCGATCCTCGGTCTGGCCGGGTCCCTGTTCATCCAGCGCCGCCGCGTGTGGGTGCGGGCGGTGCGCGGCGACGACGGCGTCACGGTGGTCGAGATGGCCGGGCTCGGCCGCAGCGAGTCGGCGAAGGTGCCCGAGGAGCTGGGCCTGATCGCCGGTGACCTCTACGAGCGGGCGCCGGGCGCACCGGAACCCGACGACGACCACTCCGCACCCACATCCGACCGCCACGTCGTACCTGCCGAAGGGGCTGAGAAGTGACTCTCGCCGCCGCGACCAACGAACATCTCGCGAGCGTCAGCAACACGCTGATCTACTCGTCGATGGCCGTCTACACCCTGGCCTTCTTCGCCTACATCGCCGAGTGGCTGTTCGGCAGCCGCAGCAAGGTCGCCCGGACGGCCGCCGCGCTCACCGCCGACAGCGCGCGGACGGCCGGCGGCCCCGCCGTCACCGTCCGCAAGGGCGGCGGCACCGCGGTGCTGGAGCGGCCCAAGGTCGTCGTCCGCTCCACCTCCGGCTCGCGGGACGTGCCGGACGGGCCCGGCGCGCACGGCGGCGACGAGCAGGGCGACCTGTACGGCCGGATCGCCATCTCCCTCACCGTGCTCGCCTTCCTCGTGGAGCTGGGCGGCGTCGTCGCCCGCGCGGCCTCCGTGGAGCGGGCGCCGTGGGGCAACATGTACGAGTTCAACATCACCTTCTCCACGGTGGCCGTCGGCGTGTACCTGGCGCTGCTGGCGCTGAAGAAGAACGTGCGCTGGCTCGGGCTGTTCCTCACCACCACGGTCCTGCTCGACCTGGGTCTCGCGGTCACCGTGCTGTACACGGCCAGCGACCAGCTGGTGCCGGCCCTGCACTCGTACTGGCTGTACATCCACGTCTCCACCGCGATCTTCTGCGGCGCGGTGTTCTACGTCGGCGCGGTCGCCACGATCCTGTACCTCTTCAAGGACTCGTACGAGAACAAGCTGCAGAACGGTGGCACGCCGGGTGCCTTCGCCCGCTCGGTCCTGGAGCGGCTGCCCGCCTCCGCGTCCCTGGACAAGTTCGCCTACCGGATCAACGCGGCGGTCTTCCCGCTGTGGACGTTCACGATCATCGCGGGCGCGATCTGGGCGGGCGACGCCTGGGGCCGGTACTGGAACTGGGACCCGAAGGAGACCTGGTCCTTCATCACTTGGATCGCCTACGCCTGCTACCTGCACGCGCGGGCCACGGCCGGCTGGAAGGGCCGCAAGGCCGCCTACCTGGCGCTGATCGCGTTCGGCTGCTGGCTGTTCAACTACTACGGCGTCAACATCTTCGTCACCGGCAAGCACTCCTACGCGGGCGTGTGAGCCGGAAGCCCCTCCCCTCAGGCGTGCGTGGACCCGGGGCCGGGGGCAGGCTGGAGTCATGAGCGGTTCCATCGCACAGGGTTCCAGTCAGACCCACGGGAACACGCACATCCTGCACTTCGTCGTGCGGCTCCCGCGGCGCATGGAGGAGGTCTGGCCGGCCCTGTCCACGCCCGGGGGACTGGCCGCCTGGTGGACCCCCGCCGAGGTGCTCGAACCCCGGCTCGGCGGCGCGGTCGCCCTGGCCGGGCTGGGCAGCGGCCAGGTCACCGCCTGGGACGTGGACCGGGTCGCGGAGTACACCGTCGGGGACGGGAGCCGGATCCGGTTCCACCTGGAGCGGGACGGGGAGGCGGGCAGCGCGCTCCGCCTCACGCACGAGTTCCAGGGCGAGGAGGAGTCGGAACAGCGCTGGCGGGATCGACTGGAACGGCTGATCGAACTCCTGGGGCGGGACCGGTCCCGCCCCGGCGTGGGTCCCCGGTGAGCTAGGACACCGCGGACAGGCTGCCGTCGGCCACCGAGGCGATCCGGTCCCGCAGCCGTTCCACGTACAGCCGCATGTTCTTCGCGGCGATGTCCGTGTCCGGGTACCGGCTCGCCAGCCACAGCCCCTCGGGCAGCCGGTTGACCCACACGCACACCTGGTCGCCGTACGACACCCGCAGCAGCCCGTACGCCTTCCGTTCGGCCCACCGCCCCGCGCCCGGCAGGCCGCGGGTGTCGACGTAGGACACGATCGAGTACAGGTCGGGGGAGGCCGGCCGGAAGTCCGCGCCGAGCAGGCGCAGCACCCGGGCCAGCGGCATCCGGGCCAGCGACCGGTTGGCCCGCAGCTCCGCCCGTACCGCCCGCAGGGCCTCCGGGAAGCCGCGGGTGCGGCCCACGGGCACCTCGATGGGGGCGGCGCCCACGTACCAGCCCACCGACTCGCTCCAGCGGGACGTGACCCGGGTGTGGAAGGGCACCACGGTCCGGTACACCTGCTGTCCGCCGAGTTCGTGCACGATCAGCCCGGTCGCGGCCAGCAGCCCGGTCATGCTGCCGCCGTAGGGCCGGCAGTACTCCTCGAACGCGGCGGCCGTGTCCGCGTCGGCCAGCGGCTCGGCCAGCATCCGCTGGCGGGGCAGCGGATCGCCCGGCACCAGGCCGAGGTCGACCGGGAAACCCGGCAGCCTGCCGTCGCAGCGGCGGATGAACTCACGCCAGCGCTCCACGATCGCGTGCCGGCCGTCGACGCCGTCGGCGTGCGACCGCTCGATCTCGCAGAAGTCGACGTAACTGGCGGCCGTCGGCCCCGCGCCGGACCCGGCCGCGGCCCCCGTGTACAGCTCGTGGATCTCGGCGGGCATCCGCTGCACCGAGTAGGCGTCGACATTGCTGTGGTCGAAGGCCAGGTACACGCTCGCGCCGTCGTCCCGGACCACCGCCGCGTAGACGAGATTCGGCCAGCGCAGCGCGTCCGCGACCGTGTCGAAGCGGTCCTGGAGGTGCCGGACGAGCCGGCCGGCGTCGGGGAAGTGGCCCGCCTCCGTCCGGTGCAGGGACACGTCGGCCGCGTCCAGGGTGAACCGGCGCAGTTCGTCACCGGCCCAGCGGAAGCCGCTGCGCAGCGTCTCGTGCCGTACGGTCCAGGCGTGCAGGGCCCGCTCCAGCGCGTCCAGGTCGACCGGGCCGGGCAGGTCGAAGGCGGTGCCGACCCAGGTCGGCACGAACAGCCCGTCCTCCCGCAGCGACCGGGCCGTCCTGATGTGCGACTCCTGGATGTAGGCGGGCGGCCGGGAGTCCTCGGGGAGTGCCGTCGCCGCCGCGACGGTGGCCGGGCTCAGCGTCCACTCGACGAGCCGTCCCGGCCGTACCTCGCAGCGCTGGATGTCAGTGATTCGCACGCGTCTCCCATCGAAGAAGGGGCCCCCTGGATGCGGGCCCCCTCCAAGGCAATGCCGTGGGGCGTGCCCGGGACATGCCCGTTTGGCCCATTTCAACGGAACGGGTGTCGGGCCGAACGCGGAAGTGATTAACGGTCGGTGACCCCCGGGCCCGGGCCGACGGCGGTCCCACCGCCCACCTCGAAGCGGGACCCCGGCGCCCGGGAGGTCGTCCCTCAGTACCCGGTCGCCGTCTTCCGCCGAGCCCGCCCGTGCCGGATCAGGGGGGTGGGCACCGGGACAAAGCGGTCCGTCGGCGATACTGGGGCACATGGCTTACGACGATCTTCGCTCCCTGCTCCGGGCGCTGGAGCGCGAGGGCGACCTCAAGCGCATCAAGGCCGAGGTCGACCCGTATCTGGAGGTCGGGGAGATCGTCGACCGGGTGCAGAAGTCCGGCGGCCCGGCGCTGCTCTTCGAGAACGTGCGCGGCTCGGACCTGCCCCTCGCCATGAACGTGTACGGCACCGACCGCCGCCTGCTGAAGGCGCTGGGCCTGAAGTCGTACGACGAGATCTCCGACAAGATCGGCGGCCTGCTGCGGCCCGAGCTGCCGCACGGCTTCGTCGGCGTGCGCGAGGCCTTCGGGAAGCTGGGCGCGATGGCCCACGTCCCGCCGCGCAAGGTCAAGGAGGCGCCCGTGCAGGAGGTCGTCCTGCACGGTGACGACGTCGACCTGGACCGGCTCCCGGCGCTGTTCACCTGGCCCGAGGACGGCGGCTCCTTCTTCAACCTCGGCCTGACCCACACCAAGGACCCCGCAAGCGGCGTCCGCAACCTGGGCCTGTACCGCCTCCAGCGCCACGACAAGCGCACGATCGGCATGCACTGGCAGATCCACAAGGACAGCCGCAACCACTACCAGGTGGCCGCGCGCCGGGGCGAGCGTCTCCCGGTGGCCATCGCCTTCGGCTGCCCGCCCGCCGTGACCTACGCCTCCACGGCCCCCCTGCCCGGCGACATCGACGAGTACCTCTTCGCCGGCTTCCTCGCGGGCAAGCGGATCGAGATGACCGACTGCAAGACGGTCCCGCTCCAGGTGCCGGCCCACGCCGAGGTGGTCCTGGAGGGCTGGCTGGAGCCCGGCGAGATGCTGCCCGAGGGTCCCTTCGGCGACCACACCGGCTTCTACACCCCGCAGGAGCCGTTCCCCGCCCTGAAGATCGACTGCGTGACGATGCGCCGGCGCCCGCTGCTCCAGTCGATCGTCGTCGGCCGCCCCCCGACGGAGGACGGCCCCCTCGGCCGTGCCACGGAACGTTTCTTCCTGCCCCTGCTGAAGATCATCATTCCGGACATCGTGGACTACCACCTGCCCGAGGCCGGCGGCTTCCACAACTGCGCGATCGTCTCGATCGACAAGAAGTACCCCAAGCACGCGCAGAAGGTGATGCACGCCGTCTGGGGGGCGCACATGATGTCCCTCACCAAGCTGATCGTGGTCGTGGACGCCGACTGCGACGTCCACGACCTGCACGAGGTCGCCTGGCGGGCCCTCGGCAACACCGACTACGCCCGTGACCTCACGGTCGTCGAAGGCCCCGTCGACCACCTCGACCACGCCTCCTACCAGCAGTTCTGGGGCGGCAAGGCGGGCATCGACGCCACGCGGAAGTGGCCGGAGGAGGGCTACACCCGCGACGGCGGGTGGCCGGAGATGGTCCTGTCGGACCCGGATACGGCCGAACGAGTGACCCGGCGCTGGAAGGAGTACGGACTGTGAAAGGCACCGACATGATGGTGCGGGGCAGCGCGGAGACGGGGTCTCCCCGCCGCCGCGGGGATGATCCGGAGTACGGACTGTGACGTCAGCCTCCGCCGCCATCGCCCAGCCGGGCCGGACCAAGGCGTTCCTGCGCCTGGTGATGATCGAGCACTCGGTCTTCGCGCTCCCCTTCGCCTACATCGCCTCGCTCACGGCGATGTACGAGTGGGACGAGAACATCCACTGGGGCCGGCTGCTCCTGGTCACCGTCTGCATGGTGGGCCTGCGCACGTTCGCGATGGCGGTCAACCGGATCATCGACCGCGAGATCGACGCCCGCAACCCGCGCACGGCGCACCGGGAACTGGTGACGGGCGCGATGTCGGTCCGGCACGCCTGGACGGGCGCGCTGATCGCCCTCGTGGTCTTCCTGGGCGCGGCGGCCCTGCTCAACCCGCTGTGCCTGGCCCTCGCGCCGGTGGCGGTGGTGCCGATGGTGGTCTACCCCTACGGCAAGCGGTTCACCAACTTCCCGCAGGCCATCCTGGGTTTCGCCCAGGCCATGGGTCCGGTCGGCGGCTGGCTGGCGATCAGCGGGGAGTGGTCGGGGAACGCGGTGATCCTCGGCCTGGCCGTCGGCATCTGGATCGGCGGGTTCGACCTGATCTACGCCTGCCAGGACGTGGAGACGGACCGCGAGATCGGCGTGAAGTCGGTTCCGGCCCGCTTCGGCATCCCGGCGGCGATCTGGGGCGCCCGCGCCTGCCACACCGTCACCACGGCCCTGTTCGTCTGGTACGCCCTCGCCACCGGCGCGGGCGCGTTCTTCTGGCTGGGCCTGGTGATCGTCGCGGCGGCCTTCGGCTACGAGCACACCATCGTCCGTCCGCATGACCTGACCCGCCTGAACAGGGCGTTCTTCAGTGTCAACGGTTTCATCGGCATCGCGCTTTTCGTGTGCGCCCTGCTGGACCTCCTGGTGCGCGGGCTCACCGTCTAGCCCGTTCCCGCCCCGCGCGGGCCCTTCGGCCGGGTGGCCGGAGGCCCCACCGGTCCTGAGCCCCTGTGCGCGCGCCGGTACGCTCAAGGTGTGAACGCAGGAGAATCGCAGCGCGTGCCTTGGATCGTGGGGGTGTCCGGAGCTTCCGGGACGCCGTACGCCGCGGCCGTGCTGCGGGCGCTGCTGGCGGCCGGGGAAGCGGTGGACCTGGTGGTGAGCCGGGCCTCGCGGCTGACGCTGCTGGACGAGACGGGGCTGCCCTTCCGCGACGCCCACTGGCAGGACGACCTCGGGGAGTGGCTGGCCCGCGGCGCGGACGGCAAGCCCGGCACCTTCGACGTGGACGTCAGCGGAGTCCGCCACTGGAGCGCGGGCGACCTCGCGGCCGGCCCGTCCTCCGGCTCGTATCCGGCCCGCGGAATGATCGTCGTGCCCGCCTCCACCGCCTGTGTGGCCGGTGTGGCGCTCGGCCTGTCGAAGGACCTCCTCCAGCGCGCGGCGAGCGTCACGCTCAAGGAGCGCCGCCCGCTGGTGGTGTCCGTACGGGAGGCCCCGCTGAACGGCCAGACGCTGCGCCACCTCGTCACCCTGGACGACGCCGGTGCCACGGTCGTCCCGGCCTCGCCCGCCTTCTACGCGGGCGCCACCCACATCCAGGACCTGGTGGACTTCGTGGCCGGCCGGGTGCTGGACGCGGCGGGTGTCGCCCATGACCTGTACCGGCGCTGGCGGGGAGAACTGGGCGGCGGCGGCCCGGCGGACGGCCCGCGGGGCGATTAGCAGTACGTACGTACCTCTCATCACTTCAGGAACTTTCACCGGAAGGCTTCGATCGCATGGACGCGGTGGACAGGCAGCTCATCCAGGCCCTGAGGGAGAACGGCCGGGCCTCGTACGCGGAGCTGGGGCGCCTGGTCGGCCTGTCGGGCCCCAGCGTCACCGACCGCATCAACCGGCTGGAGGCGGCGGGTGTCATCACCGGCTACCGCGCCACGGTGGACGCGGCCTCCCTCGGTCTCGGCGTCACCGCCCTGATCGGCATCTCCCTCTCCGACGCGGCCGACCACGAGGACGTCGCCCAGCGGCTGCGGGACCTGCCGGAGATCGAGGACTGCTGGTTCATCGCGGGCGACGACTCGTACATGCTCAAGGTCCGGGCGTCGGACGTCGACGGCCTGGAGCGGACCATCCGCCGGCTCAGCGGCACCAAGGGCGTCTCCCGGACCCGTACCACGATCGTGCTGTCCACGAAGTGGGAGAACCGGGTCGGGGAACTGCCCGAAGAGGTCTAGGGATACCGTTGGTCGGGCTGTCGTAGAAAGGTGTTGCCATGGACGTCGGGCTCAAGCGCGAGCTGGAGGAGAAGGTCCGCTCCGGTGAGCGGCTGACCCGCGAGGACGGCATCGCGCTGTACGCGTCGGACGACCTGGCCTGGCTCGGCGGCCTCGCGCACGAGGTGCGGACCCGCAAGAACGGCGACGTGGTCCACTTCAACGTCAACCGTCATCTCAACATGACGAACGTGTGCACCGCGTCCTGCGCCTACTGCTCGTTCCAGCGCAAGCCGGGCGAGAAGGACGCGTACACGATGCGCATCGAGGAGGCCGTCAAGCTCGCCAAGGCGATGGAGTCGGAGAACCTCACCGAGCTGCACATCGTCAACGGTCTGCACCCGAACCTGCCGTGGCGCTACTACCCGCGCTCGCTGCGGGAGCTGAAGAAGGCGCTGCCGAACGTCTCGCTGAAGGCGTTCACCGCGACCGAGATCCACCACTTCGAGACGATCAGCGGGATGTCCGCCTCGGAGATCCTGGACGAGCTGATCGACGCGGGCCTGGAGTCGCTGACCGGCGGCGGCGCGGAGATCTTCGACTGGGAGGTCCGTCAGCACATCGTGGACCACCGCACCCACTGGGAGGACTGGTCCCGGATCCACCGGCTGGCGCACGAGAAGGGTCTGAAGACCCCGTGCACCATGCTGTACGGCCACATCGAGGAGCCCAGGCACCGCGTCGACCACGTCCTGCGGCTGCGGGAGCTCCAGGACGAGACGAACGGCTTCCAGGTCTTCATCCCGCTGCGCTACCAGCACGACTTCGTGGACATGAAGGACGGCAAGGTGCGCAACACGCTCCAGGCGCGCACCAGGATGGCGACCGGTGCGGAGGCACTGAAGACGTTCGCGGTCTCCCGGCTGCTCTTCGACAACGTCCCGCACGTGAAGGTCTTCTGGGTGATGCACGGTGTGCAGACCGCCCAGCTGGCCCTGCAGCACGGCGCGGACGACATGGACGGCTCGGTCGTCGAGTACAAGATCACCCACGACGCGGACAACTACGGCACGCCGAACAAGCTGACCCGGGAGGACCTCCTGGAGCTGATCCGCGACGCCGGCTTCCGCCCCGTGGAACGCAACACCCGCTACGAGATCATCCGGGAGTACGAGGGCCCGGACCCGTCCCGCCGCGACGAGCCCCAGCCGATGCGGGTCTGACCGCCTGGCCGGCCTGAGAGCGAGGGTCCGGCCAGGTCACTCCGTCAGGGGCAGGCACTCGGCGAGCAGGCCGACGACGTCCCGCCAGGCCCGCTGCGCGTGCCGAGGGTGGAAGCCGACCCCGGGAAGCACGGTGTGGTCGACCGGTGGGTGATGGAAGGCGTGCAGGGCGCCGCCGTAGACCACGAGGCGCCAGTCGACGCCGGCGGCCTGCATCTCGGCGGTGAACGCCTCCCGTTGGGAGGGCGGCATGATCGGGTCCTCCGACCCGACCCCGGCCCACACCGGGCAGCGAATGCGCGCCGCCTCGCCCGGTCGGCCCGTGATCAGTCCGTTGACGGTCCCGATCGCGCGCAGGCCGACGCCGTCGCGCCCGAGTTCCAGCGCGATGGCGCCCCCGGTGCCGTAGCCGACGGCGGCGATCCGGTCCGGGTCGGTCCGCGGTTCGGCGCGGAGCACGTCGAGTGCCGCGTGGCCGATGCCTCGCATCCGGTCGGGGTCGGCGAGCAGCGGCAGGCAACGGGCCAGCATCTCCTCGGGGTCGCCCAGATAGCGCCCGCCGTGGAGGTCGAAGGCCAGCGCCACGTATCCCAGTTCGGCGAGCGCGTCGGCCCGGCGGCGCTCGACGTCGCTGAGCCCCATCCCCTCGGGCCCGACCAGGACCGCGGGCCGGCGGCCGGCACCGGCCGGGAGCGCGAGATGCCCGGTCATCCTCAGACCGTCGGCCGCGTATTCGATCGTGCGCGTGGTAACCGTCGTCATGAGCATGGACTGTAGTGATCGTCGAGCCCGGCCGGACCGCTGTTCTGCCACCGGCAGAAGGCGGGCCACTGGCGCGTTCCGGACCGTCCCGTCAGCGGTTCGGCTCAGCTTGTCGTCCCTGGTCGAGCCGGCCTTCGGGAGTGGGCAGGGCACTGCTTCGACGGGGCGAGGCCGGGCCGGCCGTTCCCTTCCCGACCCCACCCGAAGGGGGCGCGGGGAACTGCGCGGCCGGCCGGGGCGCGCCCGCGGCCGGTGACGGTCTGAACACCTCCTCGCTTCTCCGCCGGAACGAGGGGTACTCGCCCGGCATGCCGGCAGCGAAGGCACCCGAGGACCAGTACGACGCGGCTCCCTTCGTCCCGGAGGGTGCCGATCTCGCCGCCCTCCGCCGAGCCGCCGCGGGCTGTCGCGGCTGCCCCCTCCACGGTCCCGCCTCCCAGACCGTCTTCGGTGCCGGCCGCACCGACGCCCGGCTGATGCTCGTAGGGGAGCAGCCCGGCGATCAGGAGGACCGCCAGGGGAAGCCCTTCGTGGGCCCCGCGGGCAAACTGCTCGGCCGGGCGCTCGAAGAGGCCGGTCTCGACCCCGCCGGGGCCTACGTGACTAACGCGGTGAAGCACTTCAAGTTCACCCGGGCCGATCCCCGCAAGCGCCGCATCCACAAGGCACCGAACCTGCGGGAGATGACGGCCTGCGGCCCCTGGCTCGCGGCGGAGCTGGCACTGGTGGACCCGGAGCTGATCGTGGTCCTCGGCGCCACGGCCGGCAAGGCCCTGCTGGGCCCGGCGTTCCGGGTCGGAGAGGTCCGCGGGACGGTGCTGGAGCGGGAGATCCACGGCCGCCCCGAGCGTCTCGTGCCGACCGTGCACCCGTCGTCGGTGCTGCGCGCCCGGGACGACGACCGCAGGGCCGCGTACCAGGGCCTGGTGGCCGATCTGGAGGTGGCGGCCCGAGCCCTCGGGTGACCCGAGGCCGACGGAAGGTAATAGATACACTCCCCATGTGCCTCTTACCTTCACTCTGGACCCCGCCGTCACCCCGGCCCTCCGCGACGGCATCCTCGACCTGTGGACGGACGTCTCGAACGCGGGCGGCTCCGTCGGCTTCGTCCCCCCGGTGACCCGTGACGGGATACGGCCCGAGCTGGTGCGCCACTTCACGCAGATGGCCGAGGGCCGCACCCGGCTGCTCGTCGGCCACGACGAGGCCGGCCGGGTGGCGGCGACCGCGTTCCTCGCCCGCAACGCCCACCGGCTGATGCCCCACTGGCTGTGGCTGTACACGGTGATGGTCCACCCCCGCCACCAGGGCCGGGGCCACGGCCGCGACCTGCTGGCCGCCGCCGAGGAGGCGGCCCGCGGCCTCGGGGGCATCGAGGCGATCCGGCTGACCTGCCGGGGCGGCCACGGTCTGGAGCGGTTCTACGCCTCCTGCGGGTACAAGGAGGTCGGCCGGGTCCCGGACGCCATCCGCGTCGCGCCCGGCGACGACCGCGACGAGATCATCATGCTGCTGCCACTGCGCTGACCTCCCGCCCGGCGCCCGCACGCCCCCCTCGCGCCACCCCCTTGCATGATCGGCCCCGGGCCGTGCTTCACTGGACGATGACCCTATTTGGAAACGGACGAGTGGATTGAGATGCTCCGCTACACGCTGATGCGCCTCGGTATCTTCGCGGGCTGCCTCGTGATCGTCTGGGGAGCCGTCTACTCGGGCATCTTCCCGCGCGGCTTCGGTGACTCCAACCTCCTGTGGGTGCTGCTGCTCTCCCTGGTCCTGTCGGCCCCCATCAGCTGGGTGGTGCTGCGCGGGGAGCGGGACCGGGCCTCGGTGCAGATCGTGCACAAGGTCGACCGGATGAAGGCCAACCTGGAGGCCAACCGCACCCAGGAGGACCTCGCCGACGACGTCGCGCGGGCGCAGGACGGGGCCACCGCGTCCAGCTAGCGCGTACCCGCTCCGCCGGACCGCTCCCGGCGGACAGGTGCTCGGCCGGGTACGGCACCCGGCCGAACTAGTCTTGCCCCATGGGTGCCGTGAAGACCAAGCGGATGCCGAGGGCGGTGCGCGAGCGGCAGATGCTCGACGCCGCCGTACGGATCTTCGGGCAGCGCGGGTACATGGCCGCGTCGATGGACGAGATCGCCGAACTCGCGGGCGTGTCCAAGCCGTTGGTCTATCTGTACCTGAACTCGAAGGAAGACCTCTTCACCGCCTGCATCCGCCGGGAGGCCGCCGCGCTCACGGCGGCCGTGCGCGCGGGAGTCCGCCCGGACCTGCCCGCCGAGCGGCAGTTGTGGAACGGCCTGCGGGCGTTCTTCGCGCACACCGCCGAGCATCCGGACGGCTGGTCGGTGCTGTATCTCCAGGCCCGCAGGAACGGTGAGCCGTTCGTGTCCGAGGCGGCGGCGATGCGCGCGGAGATCGTCGCGTTCGTGACCCGGCTGGTGGCGGTGGCGGCGCGGGAGGCGCACCGGGATCCCGGTCTGCCGGAGCGCGAGGTGGCCGGACTCGCCGAGGCGCTGGTCGGCGCGGCGGAGGCGCTCGCCGCGTGGGCCAACACCACGCCGGAGGTGACGGCCCAGCAGGCCGCGACCACCCTGATGAACTTCGCCTGGTCGGGCCTGGGCAACCTCATGGGGGGCCGGGTCTGGGCTCCGCCGCCGGAGCGGGCCTAGCGCGGCCGGCGGGCCGTCACCGAGCCCGCCACGCACAACCGCCCGTCCGCGCCGCGCAGTTCGAACCGGCCCCCGCCGTCCGCTCCGTACGTCACCGTCCCCGGCAGCGGTACCGGCGCCCGGAACCGGGCCCGTACGACGGTGGCGGCCGGGCCGCCGTGCGCGGCGAGGCAGCGGGCGAGGGTCCACATGCCGTGGGCGACGGGCCGGGGGAACCCGAAGAGGCGGGCGGTGAGCGGGTACAGGTGGATGGGGTTGCGGTCCCCGGACACGGCACCGTACCGCCGCCCCACGTCCGCGCCCAGCCGCCACTCGGCGACGGGGGGAAGCGGGGGGAGCGAGGAAAACCCCTCCCCGGCACCCGGAACCGCGACCACCCCTCCACCAGCTCCTGTCGCCCCGGCCCCGGGCCAGCCGGCTCCTGTCGCCCCGGTTCCGGGCCAGCCGTGCTCCGCCGCGCCGGCTCCGGGCCAACCGTGCTCCGCCGCGTCGGCTCCGGGCCAGCCGGCTCCTGTCGCCCCGGCTCCGGGCCAGCCGTGCTCCGCCGCGTCGGCTCCGGGCCAGCCGGTTCCTGTCGCCCCGGCTCCTGTCGCCCCGGTCTGGGGCCAGTCGGTTCCTGTCGCCCCGGCTCCTGTCGCCCCGGTCTGGGGCCAGTCGGTTCCTGTCGCCCCGGCTCCGGGCCAGCCGTTCTCCGCCGTGCCGGCTCCGGGCCAGCCGTTCTCCGCCGTGCCGGCTCCGGGCCAGCCGGTTCCTGTCGCCCCGGCTCCTGTCGCCCCGGTCTGGGGCCAGTCGGTTCCTGTCGCCCCGGCTCCGGGCCAGCCGTTCTCCGCCGCGCCGGCCCCGAGCCAGCCGGTCTCCGCCGTCCCGGCCCTCGCCCCGGCCCCCGCTCCCGCGCCCGCATTCGCCGCACCGGCTCCCGCGTCCGCGTCCGGCCGACCCGCGTCCGCGTCCGGCCGACCGGCCCCCGTCGCGGCCCGCTCGCGGGTCTCGGGGGCCCGGGTACGGGTCAGGTAGCCGCTGCGGGACGACCACACCACCTCGCCCCCCGACCGCACGGCCGTCACCACCACCGCCTCGGTTCCCCGCCGCCGCGCCGTCAGCCCCTCCACCCACACGGAGAGTTCGTACGTCCCGTCGGCCGGCAGCGCGGCGCTCCGCTCGATCTCGACGGACGTGTGGACCAGTCCGAGCAGCGGCAGCGGGAAGTCCCGGCCGCTCATCAGCCGCATGGCCAGCGGGAAGCCGAGGACGTGCGGGTAGGTGAGGGGCAGGGCGGGCTCGCCGGTGGGGAAGCCGCAGATCCGCTCGTAGGCGGCCAGCCGCGCGAGGTCGACGCGTACGCCGGGCAGAACCAGCCGGGTCGGAGGGACGGCCGCGTCCGGGGCCGGGCGTCTGAAGGGGGAGCGCAGGGCGCCCAGGGCCAGCAGCGGGCCGAGCGCGGGCGGCGCGGCGAGGGTCACGGTGTGCATCGGGTCACGCCCCAGCGGTCTCTCCGAATGGCGTACTGCGGAGTAACGTTACCGGAGGTAAGGCGGACGGGCCGACACCCCCCGAGGCTGCACATCCCCGGCGCCGGACCCGCCCGGAACCCGCACAACCCTCTCACAGCGGAGCCGTACGATCACCCTGCCTGACCAGCGGTAACCCCTTGTCCGCCGGGGCCCGTCGCCGGTGCACGCACGCCAGAGGAGTTGCCCGTGTCCACGCCGTACCCGAACGCCCCCGTCTCCTCCGGCGCCCCCGGCGCCCCCGTCCCGGCCGTCGACTACGACGGCCGGCCGGTCCTCGTGCGGCCCGACGTACGGCGGCTGGACGGCGCGGTACGGGAGGCGTCGGTACCGCCGTTCGCGCCCCCGGTCACCCACGGCTCCCTCGCCGACCTGCCGTACGAGAACGCGGAGGCGGCCCCCGGCACGGTCGTGATCGGCCGCAGGCTGCCCGGCGGCCGCTGGACGGACCTGACGGCCGCGCGGTTCGCCGCCGAGGTGCAGGCGGTGGCGAAGGGGCTGATCGCCGAGGGGCTGATGCCCGGCGACCGCATCGCGATCATGGCCCGTACGACCTACGAGTGGACCCTGCTGGACTTCGCCGCGTGGGCGGCCGGACTGGTCACCGTCCCGGTGTACCCGACCTCCTCCGTCTTCCAGACCCGCTGGATCCTGCACGACTCCGGCGCGGTCGCCCTGATCACGGAGACGGCCGCCCAGGCCGCCGCCATCGGCCCCGAGATCCCGCGCCTGCCCGACGTGCGCCATGTGTGGGTGATGGAGAAGGACCACGTGGCCCGGCTCGCCGACGCGGGCGCGGCGGTGCCGGACGGGGAGGTGGGCGTACGCCGGGGCATGCTCGGCCCCGACACGCTCGCCACGCTGATCTACACCTCCGGGACCACCGGCCGCCCCAAGGGCTGCGCGCTGTCGCACGGCAACTTCTTCGCCGAGGTGGACAACGCCATCGAACTCCTCCACCCGGTGTTCAAGGCACGGGACCACGATCCGTCGGTGCTGCTCTTCCTGCCCATGTCCCATGTCTTCGGCCGGATGGTGGCCATCGCCTGCGTCCGCGCCCGGGTCCGCCTCGGCCACGCGCCCAGCCTGGCCCCGGACGACCTCCTGCCGGACCTGGCCGCCTTCCGGCCCACCGCGCTGCTGACCATCCCCTACATGCTGGAGAAGGTCTACAACTCCGCGCGGGCCAGCGCGGAGGCGGGCGGCCGGACGGCGGTGTTCGACCGGGCGGCGGCCGTGGCCCGGCGCTACGGCGAGGCGCTGGAGGCCCGCCAGACCGGCACCGGCGCCGGCCCGAGCCGCGCCCTGAAGACCCAGCGCGCCTTCTACGACCCGCTGGTCTACCGCCGTATCCGCAACGCCATGGGAGGCCGCGTCCGGTACGCGATCTGCGGCGGCTCCCCGCTCGGCCGGCGCCTCGCCGCGTTCTACGCGGGCGCGGGCATCGAGATCTTCGAGGGCTACGGCCTCACGGAGACCACCGGCGCGTCCACGGTCACCCCGCCGCTCCAGCCCCGGCTGGGCACGGTGGGCTGGCCGCTGCCCGGCACCCGGGTGCGGATCGCGGCGGACGGCGAGATCCTCGTCGCCGGCGACCATGTGCTGCGCGGCTACTGGGACGCCCAGGCGGGCGGGGTGGTCCCCGCGACCCGCGACGGCTGGCTGCCGACCGGCGACCTCGGCGCACTGGACGACGAGGGGTACCTGACCATCACCGGCCGCAAGAAGGAACTGCTGATCACGGCGGGCGGCAAGTCGGTGGCCCCGGCCCCGCTGGAGAACTGGCTGCGCCAGCACCCGCTGATCTCCCAGGTGCTCCTGGTGGGCGACGGCCGCCCGTACGTCGGCGCGCTCATCACCCTCGACCCCGACGGCATCACCCACTGGCGCCAGATGCTCGGCAAGCACCCCGTCCCGCCGGAACTGCTGACCGACGACGAGGAGTTGAGGGAGGTCCTCCAGCGCGCGGTGGACGAGGCGAACAAGCTGGTCTCCCGCCCCGAGTCCATCCGCCGCTTCGCCGTCCTGCCGACGGACTTCACGGAGGCGGCGGGCCACCTCACCCCGTCGATGAAACTCCGCCGGGACCGCATCCTGGAGGACTTCGCGGCGCAGGCGGAAAGCCTATACGAGCGCCGGGAATAGCCCGTACCCTGCGGGAACGTCGACATCTCGGGGGAGTGCGTGAACGACACGAACGGCGCGGGCGCGCCACCGCCACCACCCTTTCCGCCGCAGCAGCCCTCGGCGTCGGGACGGTCCCTCGTCCTGCGGGTCAGCCGCCGGATCCTGTGGATCGGCACGGTGGCCTTCCCGCTGCACAACATCACCATGGTGGAGGCCTTCAGGCTCAGGACCGACTGGGGTGCCGCCCTCCTCCGCGCCCTGAAAGGGCTGCTCGGTGCCGTCGTCCTCTACGTCGTGATCAACGTGATGAGCGGCGGTGAGGCGAGCACCGGGGAGAACGGCAACCCCGCGCTCATCGTCGTCCTGATCATCGCGGTGCTGTTCGTCGCCTTCAAGCCGCTGTTCGAGCCCGCGAAGCCGGTGCTGGTCGTCCAGGTGGCCAGCGGCTCGACGGTGACCGTCACCCTGCCGAACATGGACGAACTACGGCAGATCGCCGACCGGATCGCCTACGCGATCGACAACCCGGAGGCCGAGTTCACCGCGGTCGTGCACCAGTACAACACCAACAACTACGGGCCGGTCGCCAACCTCAACGGCGGCCAGGGGAACACGGGGTTCAAGCTGTGAGCGACACGACGAACTACTACGGTCCGGTGGCCAACGTCAACGGCGGCCAGGGCAACGTCGGCTTCAACTACGGCACGGTCGGCGCCGCGGCCGGAGATCCCGAACTGCGCGCCGCCGTCGCGGAACTGACCCGCGGCCTCGCGGAGCTGCGCCGCCATCTCACCCCGGAGCAGGACCGGACCGTGGCGGAGGCCCTGCCCGCGCTGACCCCCGACCGTGCCGCCCTGCGCGAGCGCGGCCTGCTCCTCGCGCACGTCGCCCAGATCGCCGCGGCCGTCGGCGCGGTCGGCGAACCCGTCGCGAACGCGGTGGGGCGCCTGCTCGCGCTGCTGGGCCAGGGCTGACCGCTCGGTCGGCACCCGCTCCCCGCGCCTCCCGCGTCGTCCGGACTCGGCGGGGCGGGGAGCAGGGTTGCCGCCTGGGTCGGTCGCGGCCCGGACACGATCCTCGTACGCCGCCAACTCTCAGTCAATCCTGGGGTTTTCTTCCGAGACCCAAGCATTACCTTGGGTCCCATGACTCTGGACGACCTCCGTGTGTTCGTGGCCGTGTGCCGCGCGGGCAGCCTCAGTTCGGTCGCCCGGGACCTCGGCCGCACCCAGTCCGCCGTCAGCCAGCACGTGAAGCGGCTGGAGCGGGAGACCGGCGTCGCCCTGCTGGAACGCCGGCCGCGCGGGGTCGTGCCGACCCGGGCCGGCCGGATACTGGAGACGGCGGCGGCCGAGGGCATCAACGGCCTCGACCTGGCCGTGCGACAGCTCCGCGACCTCCTCGACGGCCACAGCGGCCACGTCCGGGTCGCCACCGGCGCGACGACCGTACGGCACTTCATGTCCGGGGCGGTCGTGGCCTTCCGCCGCAGCCACCCCAGGGTCAACCTGGAGTTCCGCACGGTCAGTTCGGGCCGGGGCAGCTTCGACGCCCTCGCCGACGGCAGCCTGGACCTCGCCTGGATCACCATCGGCCCGCCGGTCCGGGGCATCGAACAGCGCACCGTCGTGGAGCTGCCCTGGCTCCTCGCCGTCCGCTCGGACGACCCCCTGTCCGGCCGCCCCCACCTCGACCCCGCCGAACTGGCCGACACCCGGCTCATCAGGCTCCCGCCCAACTCCGCCTCCGCCGCCCACCTGGAAGCGGCCTGCGCGGAACGGGGGGTGCGGCTCGCCCACGAGCCGAGCGTCGCCGACTGGGACACCGCCCTGCTCCTCGCCGAGCTGGGCGTCGGCAGGGCGGTCGTCCCCGCCGTCCCAGGCCTGCCCGTCCCCGGCGACGGCCCGCTCCGGCTGATTCCGCTGCCCGGCCTGCGCCCCCTCCCCGTCGGCTGGGCCGTACGCCGCTGGGACGCGCTCAGCCCGCCGGCCCGCGCCTTCGCGGACACGGTCGCGTCCGTGCGCTGAGCGACGGCCCGGCCCGCACCGTCCGGCCGGCGTCCCCCGCTCCGAGCGCCCCCTCGCCCCGGTCAGCCGTCCTTCCGGGCGAGGAGGAACGCCTGCGGGGCCGACTCCCCGTGCTCCTCCGCCCGCTCCCGCACCGTGCTGGAGTGCACGGCGAAACCGGCGCCCCTCAGCAGCCCGGCCATCCGCTCGGGGCGGCGCCGGTGGAAGTCCAGGGAGACGGGGTGGCCCCAGGGCCGGTCGAGGCGGAGGGGTTCGTCGCCGGTCTGGAAGGCGAGGAGGAGCCGGCCGCCGGGGGCCAGGACCCGGTGGAACTCGGCGAACAGGTGCGGGAGTTCGTCCACGGGCGTGTGGATGCTGGAGTACCAGGAGACCACCCCGCCCAGCGAACCGCCGGCCAGGGGCAGCTCCCGCATCGAGCCCTGCTCGAACCGCAGCCCGGGGTACCTGCGGCGGGCGACCGCGATCATCGACTCGGACAGATCGAGGCCGGACACGGACAGACCGAGCCCGTCGAGGTGTGCCGTGATCTCGCCGGGACCGCAGCCGAGGTCGGCGACCGGGCCCGTGGACCCGACCTGTTCGGCGTACGCGGCGAGGAGGGCCCGCTCCAGGGGCCGGTGCGCGAGCTGGTCGCGGAAGTGGACGGCGTAGTCCTCGGCGATGGCGTCGTAGAAGGCCCGGGTGTCGCTCATGGGCAGGGACCCTAGCGGGCCGTACCCGGACCCCCGCCTGAAGGACGTCACGAAGCGCAGTCGGACGCTGTCCGGGGACGCCCGACTCCGCCTTCCTGGAGGGCGACCTGACCGTCTGGCGGGACGCGGTCTAACGGGTCCCCGTCAGCCGCAGCAGCGCCGTCGTCGCGGCGGCGGCCAGCACCACCGTGGCGAACGGGGCCCGGCGCCAGGCCAGCGCGGCGGCGACCAGGACCCCGGCCGGGCGGGCCCAGCCCGCGAAGCCCCCGGACTCGGTCAGCGTGCCCGTGGCCAGCAGGGCGACCAGCAGCACCACCGCGCCCGCCGACGCCAGCTCCTGCACCCGGGGCGGCACGGTGACCCGGCCGTGCAGGGCCGGGCCGACCAGCCGGAAGGCGTAGGTGCCGACGGCCAGGGCGAGGGTCACGGTGACGACCTCGTTCATACGGCGGCCCCGGAGACCGCGGGGCGCCGGTGCGCGAACAGGCCGGCCAGCGCGAGCAGCAGCGGGACCCCGGCCGGGACGGCGGGCGCGGCCGCCAGGGCGAACCCGGCGCCGAGCAGGGCGCACCGCCGTACCGCCGGGTCCGCGCGCAGGGCGGGCAGCACCAGGGCGGTGAGGACGGCGGGGAAGGCGGTGTCGAGGCCGTAGCGCCGGGTGTCGCCGAGCGCGCCGCCCGCGAGGGCGCCGGCCAGGACCCCGAGGTTCCACACCGCGAACAGGCCGAGCCCGACGAACCAGAACGCCCGGCGCCGCCGGGCCGGGTCCGGCTGGGCGAGGGCGAAGGCGACCGTCTCGTCCGTGACCAGATGGGCGCCGAGGAACCGGCTCACCCACCGGCCGGAACCGATGATCTCGGCCACGGCCAGACTGAACGCGGCGTTCCGGGTGTTGAGCGCCAGCCCGGCGGCCACGGCGGCGGCCGGGCCGCCCCCGGCGAACAGCACGCCCAGCGCGCTGAACTGGGCCGCTCCCGCGTACACCACCAGGGACATCAGCACCGGCATCCACAGCGGCAGCCCGCCGCCGACGGCCACGGCGCCGAAGGACAGGCCCACGATGCCGCTGGCCAGCCAGACGCACGCGCTGTCCCGGACGAGGGCACGGTCGTCGGCGCTGTCGGTGGGCCCGGCGGGGCCCGTTCGTTGTGCCGAACGCATGTTTTCTACGATGAACGCTGAGCACATAGTCCGTCAAGGCACACGATCGTGTGATGGAGCGAACGACATGTCCGAGTTCACCCCCGCCCGACTCCCCCTGGAATGGATCGCCGCCGCCCTGAAGCGGGAGCGCGGCCGCGCCGGGCTGTCCCTGTCCGAAGTGGCCAGGCGGGCGGGGGTCGCCAAATCGACCCTGTCCCAGTTGGAGGCGGCGAGCGGGAACCCGAGCCTGGAGACCGTCTGGGCGCTCGCGGTGGCGCTCGGCGTGCCCCTCAGCGCGCTGGTCGAGCCGCCCGTGCGGCCGGTGCGGGTGGTCCGGGCCGGCCAGGGGCCCGCGGTCCGCTCCGAGGGACCCGGCCACCTGGCCTCGCTGCTCTCCGCCTGCCCGCCGGGCGCCCGCCGGGACCTGTATTTCGTCTGGCTGGAACCGGGCGCCGTACGGGAATCGGAATCCCATATTCCGGGTACCGAGGAACACCTCGTGGTGACCGAGGGCACGGTGAAAGCGGGGCCGCGCGGGGAGGCCGTGGAACTGGGGCCGGGGGACTACATGTCCTACCGGGCGGATGTGCCCCACGCGTACGAGGCGCTCGCGGCCGGGGCGAAGTTCGTGCTCCTCGTCCAGCACAGGTGAGACGCCGTGGACCCGCGTTCGTGAACGGGAAATGAACGGGAAAAGGCAGGAGCCCCGTCGCCGGATGGCGTGGGGCTCCTTGGGTACTGCTCTCAGGTTCTGCGATCAGGCAGGAATCAGGCGGGGGTGACGTTCTCCGCCTGCGGGCCCTTCGGGCCCTGCGTGACGTCGAAGGTCACCGCCTGGTTCTCCTCGAGGGAGCGGAAGCCGGTGGCGTTGATCGCGGAGTAGTGAACGAAGACGTCGGGGCCGCCGCCCTCCTGGGCGATGAAGCCAAAGCCCTTTTCGGCGTTGAACCACTTAACGGTTCCGGTAGCCATAAGCCCTCCTTGGGCTCAAAAGGGTTGCCCTGCTCCAGAACCTGCAAGTGTGAAACGGTGCCGCAACACTGCATACTTCTGAAAACGACGAGAGCCCGCGGTCACATGCTCCGCAGGCTCTGTACTGCAAGGGAAACCAAACTGCAACTTGCGGCGAGCCTAGCACGGAGGCACCGGAAAGCAATAGAGGTAAAGATCACTTCACCCGAATGTTTGAACGTCCGCTGGGCCGTTCGGGGTCGGGGTGGTCCAGGTGCCGTACGGGGCGGGGGCTAGTCTCGCGATGTGGACAATTCTCGCCCCCGGCCGCGTGTCGGCCACATCCAGTTCCTGAACTGCCTGCCCCTGTACTGGGGGCTCGCGAGAACCGGCACGCTTCTCGACTTCGAGCTGACCAAGGACACCCCGGAGAAGCTCAGCGAGCGGCTGGTGCGCGGCGAACTGGACATCGGGCCCGTCACCCTCGTCGAGTTCCTCCGCAACGCCGACGACCTCGTCGCCTTCCCGGACATCGCCGTCGGCTGCGACGGGCCGGTGATGTCCTGCGTGATCGTCTCCCAGCTGCCGCTGGACCGGCTGGACGGCGCCCGGGTCGCCCTCGGCTCGACCTCCCGCACCTCGGTCCGGCTCGCCCAGCTCCTGCTCGCCGAGCGGTACGGCGTCCGGCCCGACTACTACACCTGCCCGCCCGACCTCGGCCTGATGATGCGGGAGGCCGAGGCCGCCGTCCTCATCGGCGACGCGGCCCTGCGCGCCAACCTCGTGGACGGGCCCCGCTACGGCCTCCAGGTGCACGACCTCGGCGCGCTCTGGAAGGAGTGGACCGGGCTGCCGTTCGTCTTCGCGGTCTGGGCCGCCCGCCGGGACTACGCCGCGCGCGAGCCGGACATCACGCGGCGCGTCCACGAGGCGTTCCTCGCCTCCCGCAACCTCTCCCTGGAGGAGGTCACCAAGGTCGCCGAACAGGCCGCCCGATGGGAGGCGTTCGACGAGGCCACCCTGGAGCGGTACTTCACCACCCTCGACTTCAGCTTCGGCGCCCCCCAGCTGGAGGCGGTCGCCGAGTTCGCCCGCCGGGTGGGGCCGACGACCGGGTTCCCGGCCGACGTACGGGTGGAGCTGCTCCAGCGGTAACCGTCCGCGGGGCACCGGGAGAAGGGGGACGGCGCGTGGGAGGACCGACCACGGAGGCACTGGTGCTCGCGGCCGGCGTGTGGGGCGCGCTGACGGGCGCGCTGCTGCCCCGGGCCGCGTACCGCTTCTCCGCCCCCCACGGCGAGCCGTGGCGCGACCGCTGCCCGGCCGGGGCCCATCCGGTCCGGGGGTGGCTGGGGGGCGACGGGTGCGGGGAGTGCCGCAGGGGGGCACGGACGGGGGCCCGCGAGGGGTCCCCCCGGGGCACCCCCTCCGCCGCCGTCCTCACCCTCGTCACGGCGCTCGTCTGCGCCGCCCTGGCCGCCGCCACCGGCGCCCGGCCCGAGGTGGGGGTCTGGCTGCTGCTCGCGCCCGCCGGCGTCCTGCTCGCCGCCGTGGACCTGCGGGTGCGCCGGCTGCCCGACCCGCTGACCCTTCCGTTCGCCGCCGCCGCCCTCGCCCTGCTGGGCCTCGCCGCCCTGCTCCCCGAGCACACCGGCCACTGGCCCACCGCCCTCTGCGCCGCCGGGGCCCTCGCCGCCGGTCACCTGGTGCTGCACCTCCTCAACCCGGACGGCATGGGCTTCGGCGACGTGAAATTGGCCGCCGGGACGGGCGCCGTACTCGGCTGGTACGGCTGGTCCGCCGTGCTGCTCGGCACCTTCGCCGCGTTCCTGCTCGGCGCCCTCTACGGCGGCGCCCTCGTCCTCGCCCGGCGCGCGGACCGCAAGACGGGCGTGCCCTTCGGCCCGTTCCTGCTCGCCGGCACCCTCGCCGGCCTCCTGACCGGGGCCTTCGCGGCCTGACGTCGGCCGCCCGAACCGCCTGGCGTAGGCTGGCGTCCGTCCGTCCACAACCCCTTACGAAACCTTGCGAAAGGGACGCCGGTGACCGAGAAGGCCGACCTCCAGTCCGTCCTCGACCGCGCCGCGGCGGGCGGACGCATCACCCCCGAGGAAGCGCTCGCCCTCTACCGTGACGCCCCCCTGCACGCCCTCGGCTCCGCCGCCGACGCCGTGCGCCGCCGCAAGTACGCGGGCACCGAGCACATCGCCACGTACATCATCGAGCGGAACATCAACTACACGAACGTGTGTGTCACGGCGTGCAAGTTCTGCGCCTTCTACGCGGCCCCCAAGGACACCGGGAAGGGCTGGACCCGCGACCTCGACGACATCCTGCGCCGCTGCGCGGAGACCGTCGAACTCGGCGGCACCCAGATCATGTTCCAGGGCGGCCACCACCCGGACTACGGCGTCGAGTACTACGAGAAGCACTTCCGGGCCATCAAGGAGGCCTTCCCGCAGCTCGTGATCCACTCCCTCGGCGCGTCCGAGGTCGAGCACATGGCCCGGATCAGCGGCGTCTCCGTCGAGGAGGCCATCACCCGGATCCACGAGGCGGGCCTGGACTCCTTCGCGGGCGCCGGCGCGGAGCTGCTGCCGGAGCGGCCGCGCAAGGCCATCGCCCCGCTGAAGGAGAGCGGCGAGCGCTGGCTGGAGATCATGGAGACCGCGCACCGGCTGGGCGTGGAGTCCACCTCCACCATGCTCATGGGCACCGGCGAGACCAACGCCGAGCGCATCGAGCACCTGCGGATGATCCGGGACGTACAGGACCGCACGGGCGGCTTCCGCGCCTTCATCCCGTACACCTACCAGCCCGAGAACAACCACCTGAAGGGCCGCACCCAGGCGACCCTGTTCGAGTACCTGCGGATGATCGCGATCGCCCGCGTCTTCCTCGACAACGTCCAGCACATCCAGGGCTCGTGGCTCACCACCGGCAAGGAGATCGGCCAGCTCTCCCTGCACTACGGCGCGGACGACCTCGGCTCGATCATGCTGGAGGAGAACGTCGTCTCCTCGGCCGGCGCGAAGCACCGCTCCAACCGCCTGGAGATCATCGACCTGATCCGCAAGGCGGACCGCGTCCCGGCACAGCGCTCGACCACGTACGAGCACCTCGTCGTGCACGACGACCCGGCGAACGACCCCGTGGACGACCGCGTGGCCTCCCACATCTCCTCCACGGCCATCGAGGGCGGCACCGCCCACCCCGAGCTGAAGCTGCTCGCGCCGAACTAGGGACCGGGCCGCCGTGCTGACGCTCCACGCGGACTCCCAGGGACACGCCTACCTCGTCCAGGGCGAACGGATCGAGGCCGTGGGGCCCCTGGAGGACCTCGCCGCCGCGCACCCGCACGCGCGGGTGCGCGCCTGGCCGGGCATCCTCACGCCCGGGTTCGTCAACCCCCACGGCAACGAGCTGCTGGAAGGGGCGTACCACCCGGACCCGCGCGAGGCCGGCACCCTCGGCACCGAGCCGCTGACCGGGGCCGCGCTCGCCGCGCTCGCCCTGGACGACGCCCGCCGGGGCGCGAGCGCCCGGCGCGGTGTGCAGCGCATGCTGGCGTACGGCACGGTCGCCGTGGCCTGCGAGCCGCTGCGCGTCCGCGCGGTCCAGGACGCGGTGCGCCGCACCGGCATCGCCGTCGTACCCCGCACGGCCCCCGCCGACGGCACCCCGTCCCTGGACCCCTTCGCCCACGAGCCCCGGACGGCCCCGCCCCGCCGGCCGGGCTCCGCCGCCCACTTCGCCGTCTTCGACGTCACCGACCCCGCGGAACTGCGCGCGGGAGGCGTGGCGACGTGCGTGGCGACGGTACTGTCCGGCCGCCTCGTCTTCCGCCGCCGCTAGCCACCCACACGCAGCAAGCCGCCGCCCCGGCCGTGCGGCCCGGCTGCAACAATGGGCGGGTGACCCGCGCTTCCCTGAACAAGCAGCCGCACGAAGTCGCCACGATGTTCGACGACGTGGCGGAACGGTACGACCTGACGAACGACGTGCTGTCGCTCGGCCAGGACCGCCGCTGGCGCAAGGAGGTGGCGAAGGCCGTCGACGCCCGCCCCGCGCAGAAGGTCCTGGACCTCGCCGCCGGCACGGCCACCTCCTCCCTCCCCTTCACCCGGACCGGCGCGTACGTGGTCCCCTGCGACTTCTCGCTGGGCATGCTCCAGGTCGGCAAGAAGAAGCACACCTGGCTGCCGTTCACCGCGGGCGACGCGACGCGGCTGCCCTTCAAGGACGACACCTTCGACGCGGTGACGATCTCCTTCGGCCTGCGCAACGTCCAGGACACGGACGCGGCGCTGCGCGAGATGTACCGCGTCACCCGGCCCGGCGGACGCGTGGTGATCTGCGAGTTCTCCCACCCGACCTGGACGCCGTTCCGGACCGTCTACACCGAGTACCTGATGCGCGCGCTGCCGTCGGTCGCCCGCGCGGTCTCCTCGAACCCGGACGCGTACGTCTACCTGGCCGAGTCCATCCGGGCCTGGCCCGACCAGCCCGGCCTCGCCGAGCGGCTGCGCAAGGCGGGCTGGTCGAAGGTCGCCTGGCGCGACCTGACCGGGGGCGTGGTCGCCCTGCACCGGGGCTTCAAGGAGGACCCGGGCCTCACGGAGAGCTGATCCCGGCCACCTCGCAGGGATCGTGCGGCGGGTCCAGTTCCCGCCGCATCCCCCCGCGCGGCGGCCCCGGCACGCGCGGCTCCCGTACGCCTCCGCCGCCCTCGCCCTCCGGGAAGTCGAACCACACGTACACCACCGAGTCCCGCGGCACCTCGGTCCCGGGCCGCGGATGCTGGCGTACGACGTACTCCACGGCGGCGGGGCGGAGGTCCGGGCGGTCCGGCGCGCTCAGGGACAGGCCCCGCGCCCGGGCCGTCTCGTGCGCGTCCACGGCCATCAGACCGACCAGACGGGGAACGCGCACTTCGGGTGTCTTGGGTGGTATGTGCACAGATGTCACCCCCAGCGGTACTGGCAGGGTAACTCCGGCCCGTCCCGCCCGGAAGGCTCCGGTGCCGTTCCGTAACAGACGGACACGTAGAGTGACTACCGCTGAGGGCGGCCCTTCGGCCGGACGGTCAACTGGGCTGAATAGACTGCCTGTGTCCCGTGCCGGCCGGCACACACCTTTCGACCTTGGGGAGATCCCGCCGTGACCGTCGTGACCGAGCCGCTCTCCGAGAACACCGCCGACGTGATCGTCGTGGGCGCGGGGCCGGCCGGCTCCACGACCGCGTACCACCTCGCCAAGGCCGGACTCGACGTGCTGCTCCTGGAGAAGACCGAGTTCCCGCGCGAGAAGGTGTGCGGCGACGGACTGACCCCGCGCGCGGTCAAGCAGCTCGTCGCCATGGGGATCGACATCTCCGAGGAGGCCGGCTGGCTGCGCAACAAGGGGCTGCGCATCATCGGCGGCGGCGTCCGCCTCCAGCTCGACTGGCCGGACCTCGCCTCCTTCCCGGACTACGGTCTGGTCCGCAAGCGCGACGACTTCGACGAGCAGCTCGCCCGGGCCGCCCAGAAGGCGGGGGCGCGGCTGTACGAGCGGTGCAACGTGAGCGGCCCGATCGTGGACGACCGCACCGGCCGCATCACCGGCGTCACCGCCCGGCTCGGCGAGGACAAGCGCGAGGTGGCCTTCCACGCGCCGCTCGTCGTCGCGGCCGACGGCAACTCCACCCGGCTGTCCCTCGCCATGGGGCTGCACCGCCGCGAGGACCGCCCGATGGGCGTCGCGGTCCGGACCTACTTCGAGAGCCCCCGCCACGACGACGACTACCTGGAGTCCTGGCTGGAACTGTGGGACCGCCGCGGCCCCCAGGACCGGCTGCTGCCCGGCTACGGCTGGATCTTCGGCATGGGCGACGGCACCTCGAACGTGGGCCTCGGCGTGCTGAACACCTCCGCCGCCTTCAAGGAGCTGGACTGGCGGGAGATCCTCAAGGCGTGGTGCGCCTCCATGCCGGAGGACTGGGGCTACACCCCCGAGAACATGACCGGCCCGATCCGCGGTGCCGCCCTCCCCATGGCCTTCAACCGCCAGCCGCACTACACGCGCGGACTGCTGCTCGTCGGCGACGCCGGCGGCCTGGTGAACCCCTTCAACGGCGAGGGCATCGCCTACGCCATGGAGTCCGGCCAGATCGCCGCCGACGTCATCGTGCAGGCCCACGCGCGCGCCACGCCCGCCCAGCGCGAGACCGCCCTCCAGCGCTACCCGCGCGTCCTCAAGGACACCTACGGCGGCTACTACACCCTGGGCCGCGCCTTCGTGAAGCTCATCGGCAACCCGAAGGTCATGCAGATCGCCGCCCAGCGCGGTCTGACCCACCCGATGCTGATGAAGTTCACCCTCAAGCTCCTCGCCAACCTCACCGACCCCACGGGCGGCGACGCGATGGACCGCATCATCAACGGCCTGACCAAGGTGGCCCCGAAGGCCTGACCCCGCGGCGGGCGGGTCCCGTCCTCCGGAAGCGCTGCCGGGGCGCCGCGGGGCCGTGCGGCGCCGGATCCGCCGAGGGGGCGGCCGGCGCCGACGCGGACCCGAGGGGTTACGCCTCGAAGGCGGTCTCCCGGGCGGACCGGCGGGCGTACACCTCGTCCCGGCGCTCCGTCATCTGCCGCAGCGCGTCCTTCCGCTCCCGCCTGGACAGCCGGTCCAGGTAGAGCCGGCCGTCGGTGTGGTCGGTCTCGTGGGCGAGGCAGCGGGCGAAGTACCCCGTGCCCTCGATGACGACCGGCCGGCCGTCCTTGTCCTGCCCGCGCACCACGGCACGGTCCGGCCGCGGCACGGCGATCACGGCGCCGGGCACCGACAGGCAGCCCTCGTTCTCGTCCAGCAGCCGTCGCTCACCGGTGGGCGTTTCGAGCACCGGGTTGACGATGTGTCCGACATGCCGGACTCCGTCGTCGTCGGGGCAGTCGTACACGAACAGCCGCAGACCGACGCCGACCTGATTCGCCGCCAGCCCCGCGCCCTCGGCGACGTACATCGTGCGGAACATGTCGTCGATGAGCGCGGCGAGGTCGGGCCCGAACTCCGTGACGTCCCGGCACGGCTTGTGCAGCACCTCCTCACCGGCCTCGGTGATGCGCCGCACCACGCCACGCCCGGCCTCGGGGGCGTAGCGCGGGTAGTAGTCGGCAGGACTTCCCTGTACGAACACGCGTGGCATCGCGTGGACTCCTTCACTCGGACGCGGACCACCGGCCGGCGGCCCGAGCAGAGCATGTCAGGGAACGCGCGAGGGCCGCTGCCCGGGGGCAGCGGCCCTGTTGTGCGTGCGAGGGGTGCCGAGCGCGCTCAGAGCACCCGTACGGCGCCGGTGGGCGGGTCGTAGGACAGCGGGCGCTCCACCACGCCGGTGGAGGAGTTCTGCGCGCCGACGAACATGCCGCCGCCGACGTACACCGCCACGTGGTACGCGCTGCCCGCGCTGCCCCAGTACAGGATGTCGCCCGGCTGGAGGTTGCTCAGCGAGACCTGGGTGCCGGCGGTCGACTGGTCCTGCGACACGCGCGGCAGGCTGACGTTGATCTGCCTGAAGGCCGTCTGCACCAGGCCGGAGCAGTCGTAGGCGGACGGGCCGGTGGCGCCGGGGACGTACGCCTTGCCGACCTGGGACTTGACGAAGTTGACGATCGTCGCGGCCGAACCGGTGGCCGTGGACGTGCCGGTGTCGGTGCTGGTGCCGGTGCCGGTACCCGCGTCCGTGCTGCTGCCGCTGCCGCTGCCGCTGCCGTTGTCGCCGAGGGTGGTGGTGCCGGTGTCCGCCGAGGCGGTGAGCACGGTCCGCTCCGCGGCGCGCGACGCGCGGGCCGCGGCCTCCTTGCGGGCCTCCTCCTGGGCCTTCTTCTTGGCCTCGGCCGCCTTCTTCTTGGCCTCGGCGAGGTCCGCCTTCGCCTGCTTCGCGGCCTTGGCGGCAGCCGCGTCACGCTCCGCCTGCAGCTGGTAGTTCGCGGCGGCCTGCTCGGTCGCGTCCGCGGACTGGGCCGCCTGAGCGGCCAGGTCGGCCGTCAGGGTGGGCAGTTCGAGGGTCTGCGTCACCGGCTCGGCAGCGTTCGCCGACCCGGACGCCCCGGCGACTGCCAGGGTGCTGAGGACGCCACCGGCAACTCCGGCCCGCACGGCGAGGGTCGACGCGCTGCGGCGGGGCTTCCGGTGGCTGCGTATGTGAGCGGTGTGGGACATGGGAACAACCGGTACCAGGGGCTCCTTCATATCTTCAAGAAACGTGTCGTCCGCCACAGTTGCTCAATCGATACCTGGAAACCCGGGCGTGTCGCCCTTTATTGACGCCGTAACGGACATTGCGGGCCGTCGTGATCAAGCCCTTGATCACGGTCTTTGATCATTACGTCCGAATTGCCCCGCGCTTACCACTGGTTGAGGTCGTTGGCCAAGCCCGGTTCTCATCGCCCTCTCATGGATGTGACGGACGTCACGGAACGGGCGCCGGAACTCCGGCGTCCGGCGCGTGCGGACTTCGTGAACGCGCGCACGCGCCGGGATGCGCGTTCACACCCGCCGCGGTCTCCCTCTCGGGGTGTGAACGCGCTCCTCTATCAGATGCATGCGTCCGACACCAATTTGCATGCAGGCGAACCTTCTTGATATTGAGGCGACCCTTCCGGCCTGCGCTGACAAGTGGGAATGTCACTTCTGGTGATCAACTGAACGCTTCCGGTGTGAAGATCACCCATCATCCGACTTCATGATCCTTCGTCAGGTGGTGGAGATCACAAAGCTTGTGCAATACCCCGTGTCGCAGATCACAGAGTGACAGGCATAAGATGCGAGGCAGTCGGGCTTGTGACCTGCTTCACATGTTCTCGATCTTCGCCCGGGACGAGCGGGGTTCGTGGGACCGGTGGGGCGGATGTGAGCCCAGTGTTCCGCCAGCAGTCAGTGCCGACTGAGAGGAGCGAGGAGCGGTGAACGCGTATGCGCCCATCCTCGTACTGGGAGCCCTCGGGGCAGGCTTTGCGATCTTCTCCGTGGTCATGGCCACGCTGATCGGTCCGAAGCGGTACAACCGCGCCAAACTCGAAGCCTACGAGTGCGGCATCGAGCCGACCCCCACGCCGGCCGGCGGCGGGCGCTTCCCCATCAAGTACTACCTGACGGCGATGCTCTTCATCGTCTTCGACATCGAGATCGTCTTCCTCTACCCCTGGGCCGTCACCTTCGACGCCCTGGGGATCTTCGGGCTCGTGGAGATGCTGCTCTTCGTGCTCACCGTCTTCGTCGCGTACGCGTACGTATGGCGGCGCGGCGGCCTGGAATGGGACTGAGGGGCCTTTAGACATGGGACTCGAAGAAAAGCTGCCGAGCGGCTTCCTGCTCACCACCGTCGAGCAGGCCGCGGGCTGGGTGCGCAAGGCGTCCGTCTTCCCGGCCACCTTCGGCCTGGCCTGCTGTGCCATCGAGATGATGACCACCGGCGCCGGCCGCTACGACCTCGCCCGCTTCGGCATGGAGGTCTTCCGCGGCTCACCGCGCCAGGCCGACCTGATGATCGTCGCCGGCCGGGTCAGCCAGAAGATGGCGCCCGTCCTGCGGCAGGTCTACGACCAGATGCCGAACCCCAAGTGGGTGATCTCCATGGGCGTCTGCGCCTCCTCGGGCGGCATGTTCAACAACTACGCGATCGTCCAGGGCGTCGACCACATCGTCCCGGTCGACATCTATCTCCCCGGCTGCCCGCCCCGGCCCGAGATGCTCATGGACGCGATCCTCAAGCTCCACCAGAAGATCCAGTCTTCCAAGCTCGGCGTGAACGCGGAGGAAGCGGCCCGGGAGGCGGAGGAAGCGGCGCTGAAGGCCCTGCCCACGATCGAGATGAAGGGGCTGCTGCGGTGAGCGACGCGAAGAACGGCACCCACGGGGCGAACGGGCCGGCGAACGGATCCGCCAACGGTTCCGCGAGCGGATCCGCCAACGGGACGAACCCGGAGAAGGACCTCGCCGCGGCCAACCTCCCCGGGATGCGCGGCCAGGGCGGCGAGGAGATCCGCGTCCAGCGCGGCATGTTCGGCGCCGACAACGGCGGCGACACCTCCGGCTACGGCGGCCTGGTCCGCTCGGTCCGCCTCCCGGGACCGGCGACCCGGCCCTACGGCGGCTGGTTCGACGAGGTCGCCGACGAACTCGAGGGCGCGCTGGAGGAACAGGGGCTCCTGCCCGAGAACGCCATCGAGAAGACGGTCGTCGACCGGGACGAGCTGACCTTCCACATCGAACGCGAGCATCTGGTCCGTGTCGCCCGCGTCCTGCGCGACGACCCGGCCTTGCGCTTCGAGCTGTGCACCGGCGTCAGCGGCGTCCACTACCCGAACGACAAGGGCCGCGAACTGCACGCCGTCTACCACCTGCGCTCGATCACCCACAACCGGCTGATCCGCCTCGAAGTCAGCGCCCCCGACAGCGACCCGCGCATCCCGTCCCTGGTCTCCGTCTACCCGACCAACGACTGGCACGAGCGCGAGACGTACGACTTCTTCGGGATCGTCTTCGACGGCCACCCGGCCCTGACGCGGATCATGATGCCGGACGACTGGCAGGGCCACCCGCAGCGCAAGGACTACCCCCTCGGCGGCATCCCCGTCGAGTACAAGGGCGCCCAGATCCCGGCTCCGGACCAGCGGAGGTCGTACTCGTGAGCAGCACCCAGTCAGCAGCAGCCCGGGAAACCACCGAGGGCACCGTCTACACGGTCACCGGTGGCGACTGGGACGAGGTCGTCCAGTCCGCGGCCCGCGCCGACGACGAGCGCATCGTCGTCAACATGGGTCCCCAGCACCCGTCCACCCACGGAGTGCTCCGCCTCATCCTGGAGATCGAGGGCGAGACGGTCACCGAGGCCCGCTGCGGCATCGGCTACCTCCACACCGGCATCGAGAAGAACCTCGAGTACCGCACGTGGACGCAGGGCACCACCTTCGTCACGCGCATGGACTACCTGACGTCCTTCTTCAACGAGACCGCCTACTGTCTCGCCGTCGAGAAACTCCTCGGCATCGAGGACCAGGTCACCGAGCGCGCCACGATCATCCGGGTGCTCCTGATGGAGCTGAACCGGCTCTCCTCCCACCTGGTGTGCATCGCCACCGGCGGCATGGAGCTCGGCGCCACCACGATCATGATCTACGGATTCCGTGATCGTGAAATGATTCTCGACCTCTACGAACTCATCACGGGCCTGCGCATGAACCACGCGTACATCCGGCCCGGCGGACTCGCCCAGGACCTGCCGCCCGGCGCGGTGGACCAGATCCGCGAGTTCGTGAAGAAGATGAAGAAGAACCTCCCGGAGTACGACAAGCTCGCCACCGGGAACCCGATCTTCAAGGCCCGCATGCAGGACGTCGGCTATCTGGACCTGGCCGGCTGCATGGCCCTCGGCGCCACCGGGCCGATCCTGCGCTCCACCGGCCTCCCGCACGACTTGCGCAAGACCCAGCCGTACTGCGGCTACGAGAACTACGACTTCGACGTCCCGACCGCCGACTCCTGCGACGCCTACGGCCGCTTCCTCATCCGCCTGGAGGAGATGCGCCAGTCGCTCAGGATCATCGAGCAGTGCCTGGACCGGCTCCAGCCCGGACCGGTCATGGTCGCCGACAAGAAGATCGCCTGGCCCGCCCAGCTCGCCCTGGGACCGGACGGCCTCGGCAACTCCCTCGACCACATCAAGAAGATCATGGGCACCTCCATGGAGGCCCTGATCCACCACTTCAAGCTGGTCACCGAGGGCTTCCGGGTCCCGCCGGGACAGGCGTACGCGGCCGTCGAGTCGCCCAAGGGCGAACTCGGGGTGCACGCCGTCTCCGACGGCGGCACCCGCCCCTACCGGGTCCACTTCCGCGACCCGTCCTTCACCAACCTTCAGGCCATGGCGGCGATGTGCGAGGGCGGCCAGGTCGCCGACGTCATCGTCGCCGTGGCCTCCATCGACCCCGTGATGGGAGGCGTCGACCGGTGACCACCTCTTCTTCGGAGCGGGGCATCAGCCTGGGCATGCCCGAACTGCCCGCACCGGCCTACCCGGACGACGTCCGGGCCCGGCTGGAGGCGGACGCCCGCGAAGTGATCGCGCGCTACCCCGACTCCCGCTCCGCCCTGCTGCCGCTGCTGCACCTCGTGCAGTCGGAGGAGGGCCACGTCACCCGCACCGGGATGCGGTTCTGCGCGGACATGCTGGGCCTGACCACGGCCGAGGTCACCGCGGTCGCCACCTTCTACACCATGTACCGGCGCCGGCCCTCCGGTGACTACCAGGTCGGCGTGTGCACCAACACGCTGTGCGCGGTGATGGGCGGCGACGCCATCTTCGAGACCCTCCAGGAGCACCTGGGCGTCGGCAACGGCGGGACCACCGACGACGGCAAGGTCACCCTGGAGCACATCGAGTGCAACGCGGCCTGCGACTACGCGCCGGTGGTGATGGTCAACTGGGAGTTCTTCGACAACCAGACCCCGGCGAGCGCCACGCGCCTGGTCGACGACCTGCGCGCCGGGCGCCCCGTGCAGCCCACGCGCGGGGCGCGTCTGTGCACCTTCAAGGAGACCGCGCGGATCCTGGCCGGCTTCCCCGACGAGCGGCCCGGGGCCGTCGAGGAGGGCGGCAGCGCGGGACCCGCGTCGCTCGTGGGCCTGCGCCTGGCCAAGGGCGAGGCCGCGCCCGCGCGCGTGGTCCACCCGCGGGTCCAGGAGTCCCCGGACGCCCCGTCGGCGGGCCTGGCCGAAGAGGAGGGGGAGTGATGACCGTGGTATCCGAGGTCAAGGACCCGAGCCCCGAGAAGCTGCTCGCACCCGTGCTGTCGGCCTTCTGGGACGAGGACCGGTCCTGGTCTCTGGACGTCTACCGGAGGCACGAAGGGTACGAGGGGCTCCGCAAGGCCCTCGCCATGTCACCGGACGACCTGATCGCCTACGTCAAGGAATCCGGGCTGCGCGGCCGCGGCGGCGCGGGGTTCCCCACCGGGATGAAGTGGCAGTTCATTCCCCAGGGAGACGGAAAGCCGCACTATCTCGTTGTCAACGCCGACGAGTCGGAGCCCGGGACGTGCAAGGACATCCCGCTCCTCTTCGCGAACCCGCACAGCCTCATCGAGGGCATCGTGATCGCGTGCTACGCCATCAGGTCGTCGCACGCCTTCATCTATCTGCGGGGCGAGGTCGTCCCCGTACTGCGACGGTTGCACGAGGCCGTGCGCGAGGCCTGCGCGGCGGGCTACCTCGGCGAGAACATCCTGGGCAGCGGGCTCGACGTCACGCTCACCGTGCACGCCGGCGCCGGCGCGTACATCTGCGGTGAGGAGACCGCGCTGCTCGACTCGCTCGAAGGCCGCCGTGGTCAACCGCGGCTGCGTCCCCCCTTCCCGGCCGTGGAAGGCCTGTACGCCTGTCCCACTGTCGTGAACAACGTCGAGTCGATCGCCTCGGTTCCCGCGATCCTGAAAAACGGCAAGGAATGGTTCAGGTCGATGGGCAGCGAGAAGTCCCCGGGCTTCACGCTCTACTCGCTCAGCGGCCACGTCGCCAGCCCCGGACAGTACGAGGCCCCGCTCGGCATCACCCTGCGCCAGCTCCTCGACATGAGCGGCGGCATGCGGCCCGGCCACCGGCTGAAGTTCTGGACCCCGGGCGGTTCCTCCACGCCGATGTTCACCGACGAACACCTCGACGTCCCGCTCGACTACGAGGGCGTGGGCGCCGCCGGCTCCATGCTCGGCACCAAGGCCCTCCAGTGCTTCGACGAGACGACCTGCGTGGTGCGGGCCGTCACCCGCTGGACCGAGTTCTACGCCCACGAGTCCTGCGGCAAGTGCACCCCCTGCCGCGAGGGGACGTACTGGCTGGTGCAGCTGCTGCGGGACATCGAGGCCGGCAAGGGCGCCATGGGCGACCTCGACAAGCTCGCCGACATCGCCGACAACATCAACGGCAAGTCCTTCTGCGCCCTCGGAGACGGCGCCGCGTCCCCGATCTTCTCCTCGCTGAAGTACTTCCGCGAGGAGTACGAACAGCACATCACGGGCCGGGGCTGCCCCTTCGACCCGGCCAAGTCCACGGCCTGGGCGGACCGCCCGGAGGTGAACGCATGACCGTGACCACGAGCGCCCCCGCCGGCGGGGGCGAGGCGGCCCTCCCGCCGGAGGACCTCGTCACGCTGACCATCGACGGCATCGAGATCAGCGTGCCCAAGGGCACCCTGGTCATCCGGGCCGCCGAACAGCTCGGCATCGAGATCCCCCGGTTCTGCGACCACCCCCTCCTGGACCCGGCCGGCGCCTGCCGCCAGTGCATCGTCGAGGTCGAGGGCCAGCGCAAGCCGATGGCGTCCTGCACGATCACCTGCACGGACGGCATGGTCGTCAAGACCCACCTCACCTCCCCGGTCGCCGAGAAGGCCCAGCACGGCGTGATGGAGCTGCTGCTCATCAACCACCCGCTGGACTGCCCGGTCTGCGACAAGGGCGGCGAGTGCCCGCTCCAGAACCAGGCCGTCTCGCACGGCAACGCCGAGTCCCGCTTCGAGGGCCGCAAGCGGACCTACGAGAAGCCCGTCGCGATCTCCGCCCAGGTGCTGCTCGACCGCGAGCGGTGCGTGCTGTGCGCCCGCTGCACCCGCTTCTCCCACCAGATCGCGGGCGACCCCATGATCGAGCTGATCGAGCGGGGCGCGCTCCAGCAGGTCGGCACCGGCGAGGGCGACCCCTTCGAGTCGTACTTCTCCGGCAACACCATCCAGATCTGCCCGGTCGGCGCGCTCACCTCGGCCGCGTACCGCTTCCGCTCCCGCCCCTTCGACCTCGTCTCCTCGCCGTCGGTGTGCGAGCACTGCTCCGGCGGCTGCGCCACCCGCACCGACCACCGGCGCGGCAAGGTCATGCGGCGGCTCGCCGCCAACGACCCCGAGGTCAACGAGGAGTGGATCTGCGACAAGGGACGCTTCGCGTTCCGCTACGCGCAGCAGCGCGACCGCCTCGAGACCCCGCTGGTGCGGGGCGCCGACGGCGTGCTGGCGCCCGCCTCCTGGCCCGAGGCGCTCCAGGCGGCGGCCGAGGGCCTTCTCTCCGCCCGCTCCCGGGCCGGTGTCCTGCTCGGCGGCCGGCTGACCGTCGAGGACGCCTACGCGTACAGCAAGTTCGCGCGGGTGGCGCTCGACACCAACGACATCGACTTCCGCGCGCGCGTGCACAGCGGCGAGGAGGCCGACTTCCTCGCCGCCCGGGTCGCCGGCCACGGCCGTGACCTGGACGGTACGGGCGTCACGTACACCTCCCTGGAGAAGGCGCCCGCAGTGCTGCTGGTCGGCTTCGAGTCGGAGGAGGAGGCCCCCGGCGTCTTCCTGCGGCTGCGCAAGGCCTGGCGCAAGCACAGGCAGCAGGTGTTCGCGCTGGCCACGCACGCCACCCGGGGCCTGGAGAAGACCGGCGGCACGCTGCTGCCGGCCGCTCCCGGCACCGAGACCGAGTGGCTGGACGCCCTCGCGAGCGGTGTCGGCCTGGAGGAGCCCGGCACCCGGGCCGCCGAGGCCCTGCGCGCCGACGGTGCCGTCATCGTCGTGGGGGAGCGGCTGGCCGGGGTCGCGGGCGGCCTGACCGCCGCCGTGCGCGCCGCCACCGCGACCGGCGCCGAGCTGGTGTGGATCCCCCGCCGGGCCGGTGAGCGCGGCGCCGTGGAGGCGGGCGCGCTGCCGTCGCTGCTGCCGGGCGGCCGTCCCGCGACCGATCCGCGGGCGCGGGAGGAGGTCGCCGCGGTCTGGGGGCTCGCCGAACTCCCCGCGGGCTACGGCCGCGACACCCACCAGATCGTCGAGGCCGCCGCGACCGGCGAACTTTCCGCGCTGCTGGTCGCCGGGGTGGAGGTCGCCGACCTGCCCGACCCGGCTCGCGCGCGTGAGGCGCTGGAGAACGTGGGCTTCCTCGTGTCGCTGGAGCTGCGGCCCAGCGAGGTCACCGCGCACGCCGACGTCGTCCTGCCGGTCGCCGCGGTCGCCGAGAAGGCCGGCTCGTTCCTCAACTGGGAAGGCCGGGTGCGCTCCTTCGAAGCCGCGCTCAAGCCCGACCAGATGACCCGCCGGCTCGCCCCGGCCGACACCCGCGTGCTGCACATGCTCGCCGACGCCATGGACACCCACCTGGGCCTGCCGGACCTGCGCACCACGCGCGCGGAGATCGACCGGCTCGGCCTCTGGGACGGCCCGCGCGCCCTGGCCCCCATGGAGTCCGCGGGCGCCCTGCCCCGCCCGGCGGCCGGCGAGGCCGTCCTGGCCGGGCACCGGCTCCTGCTCGACCAGGGCGTCCTCCAGGAGGGCGACGAGGCGCTCGCCGGGACCCGGCACGCCGCGCACGCCCGCCTGTCCGCGGCCACGGCCGCCGAGGCGGGCGTCGGGGACGGCGGCACCCTGGCCGTCACCGGACCCGCCGGCACGGTGGAACTGCCGCTCCGGATCACCGAGATGCCGGACCGGGTGGTCTGGCTCCCGCTGAACTCCACCGGCGGCGGCGTCGCCTCCGACACCGGGGCGCGGCCCGGCTCCCTCGTCCGCATCGGCCCGGCGGTCCCCGCCGAGACGGCCCCCCAGGAGGTGGAGGCATGAGCGCGTACCTCGCCGCGGAAGACCTCTCGATGTTCGGCCGCGACCCCTGGTGGCTGGTCCTCGTCAAGGCCGTCTTCTGCTTCGCCTTCCTCATGGTGACCGTACTGTTCTCCATCGTCTGGGAGCGCAAGGTCGTCGCCTGGATGCAGTTGCGCATCGGCCCCAACCGGCACGGCCCCTGGGGCATGCTCCAGTCGCTCGCCGACGGCATCAAGCTGATGCTCAAGGAGGACCTCGTCGTCAAACGCGCGGACAAGGTGGTCTACGTCCTCGCGCCGATCGTCGCGGCCATCCCCGCCTTCATGGCGATCGCGGTGATCCCCTTCGGCCCGGCCGGCAACGAGATCTCGGTCTTCGGCCACCGCACCACGATGCAGCTCACGGACCTGCCGATCGCGATGCTCTACATCCTCGCGGTCGCCTCCGTCGGCATCTACGGCATCGTGCTGGCGGGCTGGAGCTCCGGGTCCACCTATCCGCTGCTGGGCGGCCTGCGCTCGTGCGCGCAGATGATCTCCTACGAGATCGCCATGGGCGCCGCGTTCGCCTCCGTGTTCCTCTACTCGGGCTCGATGTCGACGTCCAGGATCGTGGAGGCGCAGGGCGACCGCTGGTACATCCTGCTGCTGCCGGTCTCCTTCATCCTGTACATCGTCACGATGGTCGGCGAGACCAACCGCGCCCCCTTCGACATGCCGGAGTCCGAGGGCGACCTGGTCGGCGGCTTCAACACCGAGTACTCGTCGATCAAGTTCGCGATGTTCATGCTCGCCGAGTACGTCAACATGGTGACGGTCTCGGCCGTCTCCGCCACCCTCTTCCTCGGTGGCTGGCGCGCACCCTGGCCGATCAGCACCTTCTGGGAGGGCGCCAACCACGGCTGGTGGCCGCTGCTCTGGTTCGTCGTCAAGGTCCAGCTGCTGCTGTTCTTCTTCATCTGGCTGCGCGGCACCCTCCCGCGCGTGCGCTACGACCAGCTGATGAAGCTCGGCTGGAAGGTCCTGATCCCCGTCTCGGTGACCTGGCTGATGCTCGTCGCGACCGTCCGCGCGCTGCGCAACGAGAACTACGACTTCGCCGACATCGCACTCTACGTCGGCGGGGGTGTTCTCGCCCTGCTGCTCGTCTCCTTCGTCGCCGACATGTTCCGCGAGAAGGGCGGGACGGCCGGGCGGCCCGCCGCCGAGCAGCCGGCCTTCGACCCCATGGCGGGCGGCTTCCCCGTGCCGCCGCTGCCCGGACAGCAGTTGCCGCCGGTGCCCAGGCGCCGCCCGCGCCGGGAGCGGGAGCTGATTGTCAGTGGTGGGCCGGACACTGTCAGTGACGGAACTACGGATGGAAAGGAGGCGTCCGATGGCTGAGGAGCCTCAGGAGTCCGGGCAGATCAAGCCCGGCTTCCAGAACCCGGTGGCCGGCTTCGGCGTGACCTTCAAGGCCATGTTCAAGAAGCGGCTGACCGAGCAGTACCCGGAGCAGAAGAAGACCACGGCTCCGCGGTTCCACGGACGGCACCAGCTCAACCGCCATCCGGACGGCCTGGAGAAGTGCGTCGGCTGCGAGCTGTGCGCCTGGGCCTGCCCCGCCGACGCCATCTATGTGGAGGGCGCCGACAACACCGACGAGGAGCGCTACTCGCCGGGGGAGCGCTACGGCCGCGTCTACCAGATCAACTACGCCCGCTGCATCCTGTGCGGCCTGTGCATCGAGGCGTGCCCCACGCGCGCGCTCACGATGACCAACGAGTTCGAACTGGCCGACTCCAGCCGCGCCAACCTCATCTACACCAAGGAGCAGTTGCTCGCCGGCCTCGAAGAGGGCATGGTCGACACCCCGCACGCCATCTTCCCGGGGACCGACGAGCAGGACTACTACCGCGGCCAGGTCACCCACGCCGCGCCCGGCACCGTCCGGCAGACCGCCGTCTCCAAGGGGGAGGCCCCGCAGGAGGCCGCCGCCACCTTCGGCGAGGACGAGCCGGCCGCGCAGGAGGTGACCGGCCGATGAGCGCGCAGCAGCTCGCCGCCTACACCACCTCCACCGGTGAGGCCTTCCAGTTCTGGGTCCTCGGCACCGTCGCCGTGATCGGCGCCCTGTGCACCGTCTTCATGAAGAAGGCCGTGCACAGCGCGCTCTGCCTGGCCGGCACGATGATCGTCCTGGCGGTGTTCTACCTCGCCAACGGCGCCTATTTCCTCGGCATCGTGCAGATCGTCGTCTACACGGGCGCGATCATGATGCTGTTCCTGTTCGTGGTGATGCTCGTCGGTGTCACGGCCGCGGACTCCCTGAAGGAGACCATCAAGGGCCAGCGCTGGCTGGCCCTGCTGTGCGGGACCGGCTTCGGCGTCCTGCTGCTCGCCGGCATCGGCAACGCCTCCCTGAAGGAGTTCAACGGCACCGGCCGGGCCAACGCCAACGGCAACGTCGAGGGCCTCGCGTCCCTCATCTTCACCAAGTACGTCTTCGCCTTCGAGATCACCGGCGCGCTGCTCATCACGGCCGCCGTCGGCGCCATGGTGCTCACCCACCGGGAGCGCACGGAGCGCGCCAGGACCCAGCGCGAGCTGTCCGAACAGCGCATCCGCGAGGGCACGTACATCCCGCCGCTGCCCGCCCCCGGTGTCTACGCCCGGCACAACGCGGTCGACATCGCGGGCCTGCTGCCCGACGGCACCCCCTCCGAGCTGACCGTCAGCAAGACGCTGCGCGCCCGCGGCCAGATCCGGGACGTGTCCACGGAGGCGCTCAATGACCTGCGGGCGCTGGAACAGCGCGCGCAGGAACGCCTGGAGCGCCGGGCGGTCGAGCCGGAGACGTTCAAGCGGTCCGAGGAGGCGTCGAAGTGAACCCGGTCAACTACCTCTACCTCGCCGCCCTGCTGTTCACGATCGGCGCGACCGGCGTCCTCGTCCGGCGCAACGCCATCGTGGTCTTCATGTGCGTCGAGCTGATGCTGAACGCCTGCAACCTCGCGTTCGTCGCCTTCTCCCGGATGCACGGCAACCTCGACGGCCAGATCATCGCCTTCTTCACGATGGTCGTCGCCGCCGCGGAGGTCGTGGTGGGCCTCGCGATCATCGTGTCGCTGTTCCGTACCCGCCACTCGGCCTCGGTCGACGACGCCAGCCTGATGAAGCTGTAAGGGGTCGGAAGAATCGTGGAGAACCTGATCGCGCCGCTCATCGCGGCGCCCCTGCTCGGAGCGGCCGTCCTCCTGGCCGGCGGCCGGCGCCTGGACCGCGGCGGCCACTGGCTCGGCGTCCTGCTGTCGTTCGTCTCCTTCGCCCTCGGACTCGTCCTCTTCGCCGGCCTGCTCGGCAAGGGCGCCGAACACCGCACCCTGACCCAGCACCTGTTCAGCTGGATCCCGGTGGCCGGTTTCCAGGCGGACGTCACATTCCGGCTGGACCAGCTGTCGATGACGTTCGTCCTGCTCATCACGGGCGTCGGCTCGCTGATCCACCTGTACTCGGTCGGGTACATGGCGCACGACGAGCGGCGCCGCCGCTTCTTCGGCTACCTGAACCTGTTCCTCGCGGCGATGCTGCTGCTCGTCCTCGCCGACAACTACCTGCTGCTGTACGTCGGCTGGGAGGGCGTCGGCCTCGCCTCGTACCTGCTGATCGGCTTCTGGCAGCACAAGCCCAGCGCCGCCACGGCCGCGAAGAAGGCGTTCCTGGTCAACCGGGTCGGCGACATGGGCCTGTCGATCGCGATCATGCTGATGTTCACCACCTTCGGCAGCTTCGCCTTCGGCCCGGTCCTCGGCACGCACGGCGAGCCGGGGCTCGTCGGCGACACGTCCGAGGGCAGGCTCACCGCGATCGGCCTGATGCTGCTGCTCGCCGCCTGCGGCAAGTCCGCCCAGGTGCCGCTCCAGTCCTGGCTCGGGGACGCCATGGAGGGTCCGACCCCGGTCTCCGCCCTCATCCACGCGGCGACCATGGTGACCGCGGGCGTCTATCTCATCGTCCGCTCCGGCGCGATCTTCAACGCGGCGCCCGACGCCCAGCTGGCCGTCACCGTCGTCGGCGCGGTCACGCTGCTGTTCGGTGCGATCGTCGGTTGCGCCAAGGACGACATCAAGAAGGCGCTGGCCGGCTCGACCATGTCGCAGATCGGCTACATGGTCCTGGCGGCGGGCCTCGGCCCCGTCGGCTACGTCTTCGCGATCATGCACCTGGTGACGCACGGCTTCTTCAAGGCCGGGCTGTTCCTCGGCGCCGGTTCGGTGATGCACGGCATGAACGACGAGGTCGACATGCGCCGCTACGGCGGCCTGCGGAAGTACATGCCGGTCACTTTCATCACCTTCGGCCTCGGCTACCTCGCCATCATCGGCTTCCCGGGCCTGTCCGGCTTCTTCTCCAAGGACAAGATCATCGAGGCGGCGTTCGCCAAGGGCGGCACCGAGGGCTGGATCCTCGGCGGCGCGGCCCTGTTGGGCGCGGCCATCACCGCCTTCTACATGACGCGCGTGATGCTGATGACGTTCTTCGGGGAGGAGCGGTGGCGCGACGCCCCGGCCCCGTCACCGGCCGAGCCCAGCGTGGAGCCCGCCGCCGGGACCGGGGGCGAGCACGCCGTGCCGCACCCGCACGAGTCCCCGAAGGTCATGACGGTCCCGATGATCGTCCTCGCCGTCGGCTCGGTCTTCGGCGGTGCCTTCTTCAGCATCGGCGACCGCTTCCTGAACTGGCTGGAGCCGGTCACCGGGCACGACCACGGCGACTCCCCGCTCAGCGCCGGGGTGATCACCGGGGCCACCATGGTGTGCCTGGTCGTCGGGGTCGCCCTCGCCTGGGCGCAGTACGGCCGCAGGCCCGTCCCGGCGGTCGCGCCGCGCGGTTCGCTGCTCACCCGCGCGGCCCGCCGCGACCTGCTCCAGGACGACTTCAACCACGTGGTCCTGGTGCGCGGCGGCGAGCACCTGACGCGCTCCCTGGTGTACCTCGACCACTCCCTGGTGGACGGCGTCGTCAACGGCACGGCGGCCGGCTTCGGCGGCTTGTCCGGACGGCTGCGCCGGCTCCAGAACGGCTTCGCCCGCTCCTACGCGGTCTCGATGTTCGGCGGCGCGGCCCTCCTGGTCGCCGCGACCCTGCTGATGAGGGCGGTCTGATACCGATGTCCTTTCCTCTGCTGACAGCGACGGCGGCGCTCCCGGCCCTCGGGGCGGTCGCCACGGCCGCCGTACCGGCCGCCCAGCGCACCGCCGCCAAGTGGCTGGCGTTGCTCGTCTCGCTCGCCACCCTCGCCCTGGCCGTCACCGTCCTGGTCCGCTTCGACCCGGACGGAGAGCGCTACCAGCTCGCCGAGAACCATGCCTGGATCAAGGACTTCGGGGTCCGGTACGAACTGGGCGTCGACGGCATCGCGGTGGCGCTGATCGCGCTGACCGCCCTGCTGATCCCGTTCATCATCCTCGCCGGCTGGCACGACGCCGACCCGCTGGAGACCGGCAGCCGCCGCTGGCGGCCCACCCAGGGCTTCTTCGCGCTGATCCTGGCGGTGGAGGCGATGGTGGTCATCTCCTTCGAGGCCACCGACGTCTTCCTCTTCTACATCTTCTTCGAGGCCATGCTCATCCCGATGTACTTCCTCATCGGCGGCTTCGGGGACCGGGCGCACGCGCACGGCGAGGAGACGGCCGCCACCCAGCGGTCGTACGCGGCGGTCAAGTTCCTCCTCTACAACCTGGCCGGCGGCCTGATCATGCTGGCCGCGGTGATCGGCCTCTACGTGGTCGCCGGGAACTTCTCCCTGACGGAGATCGCCGACGCCCGCGCCAACGGCACGCTGGACATGGCGACGAACACCGAACGCTGGCTGTTCCTCGGCTTCTTCTTCGCCTTCGCGGTGAAGGCGCCGCTGTGGCCGCTGCACACCTGGCTGCCCAACGCCATGCAGGAGGCCACGGCACCCGTGGCCGTCCTCATCACGGCGGTGGTCGACAAGGTGGGCACGTTCGCGATGCTCCGCTTCTGCCTCCAGCTGTTCCCGGAGGCCAGCAAGTGGGCGACGCCGGTCGTCCTCGTCCTGGCCCTGATCAGCATCGTCTACGGCGCGCTGCTCGCCGTCGGCCAGCGGGACATCAAGCGCCTGGTGGCGTACGCGTCGATCTCGCACTTCGGCTTCATCATCATGGGCGTCTTCGCGATGACCAGCCAGGGCCAGTCCGGCGCCACGCTCTACATGGTCAACCACGGCATCTCCACCGCCGCGCTGATGCTCGTCGCCGGCTTCCTCATCTCCCGGCGCGGCTCGCGGCTCATCGCCGACTACGGAGGCGTGCAGAAGGTCGCCCCGGTACTCGCCGGCACCTTCCTGATCGGCGGCCTCGCCACGCTGTCGCTGCCCGGCCTCGCCCCGTTCGTGAGCGAGTTCCTGGTGCTGGTCGGCACGTTCGCGAGGTACCCGGTGATCGGGATCATCGCCACCTTCGGCATCGTCCTCGCCGCCCTGTACACCCTGGTGCTCTACCAGCGGACGATGACGGGCCCGGTGAAGCCGGAGGTCTCGGCGATGCCCGACCTGCGCGTGCGTGAGGTGCTGGTCGTGGCCCCGCTGATCGTGCTGCTGATCTTCCTGGGCGTCTACCCGAAGCCGGTGACGAACATCATCGACCCGGCCGTCAAACAGACCCTGTCCGACGTACACAAGAAGGACCCCCAGCCCGAGGTGGAGGCGGCCAAGTGAGCGCAACAGCCGTCCACAGCCTGTGGACAAACGCGGCCGAACCGATCTCGAAGATCGACGCGCCGAAGATCGAGTACGGACAATTGTCGCCGACGCTGATCGTCATCGGCGCGGCGCTGGTCGGGGTGCTGATCGAGGCGTTCGTGCCCCGCAGGTCCCGCTACTACGCGCAGGTGTTCGTGTCCGTCGTCGCCCTGTGCGCCGCGTTCGCGGCGGTCGTCGCGCTCGCGGCCGACGGATTCGGCACCACGAAGGCGCACATCGCGGCCATGGGCGCGATCGCGGTCGACGGTCCGGCCCTCTTCCTCCAGGGCACCATCCTGCTGGCAGGCCTGGTCGGCCTGTTCACCTTCGCCGAACGGCGCCTGGACCCGGCGGCGCACGGCAACCGGGTCGACTCCTTCGCCGCGCAGGCCGCGTCCGTGCCCGGCAGCGACAGCGAGAAGGCCGCGGTGAAGGCGGGCTTCGCCACCACGGAGGTCTTCCCGCTCCTCCTCTTCGCGATCGGCGGCATGCTGGTCTTCCCGGCGGCCAATGACCTGCTGACCCTGTTCGTCGCCCTGGAGGTCCTCTCCCTGCCGCTGTACCTGCTGTGCGCGCTGGCCCGGCGCAAGCGGCTGATGTCGCAGGAGGCCGCGGTCAAGTACTTCCTGCTGGGCGCGTTCGCCTCGGCGTTCACCCTGTTCGGCATCGCGCTGCTGTACGGCTACGCGGGCTCGGTGTCGTACGCCCGCATCGCCCAGGTCGTCGACGGCACCGTCACCGACGTCGACCCGGCGCTCGCCGGCACCATGGGCAACGACGCGCTGCTGCTGATCGGCGGCGCCCTGCTCGTCATGGGCCTGCTGTTCAAGGTGGGCGCGGTGCCGTTCCACATGTGGACGCCGGACGTCTACCAGGGCGCCCCCACCCCCGTGACCGGGTTCATGGCGGCGGCGACGAAGGTGGCCGCGTTCGGCGCGCTGCTGCGTCTGCTCTACGTCGTCCTGCCCGGGCTGCGCTGGGACTGGCGGCCGGTCATGTGGGCGGTGGCGATCATCACCATGCTGGGCGGCGCGGTCGTCGCCATCACCCAGACCGACATCAAGCGCCTGCTGGCGTACTCGTCCATCGCGCACGCGGGATTCATCCTCGCGGGTGTCATCGCCACGTCGAAGGACGGCGTGTCGTCGGTCCTCTTCTACCTGGCGGGCTACTCCTTCGTGACGATCGGCGCGTTCGCCGTGGTCACACTGGTGCGGGACGCGGGCGGCGAGGCGACCCACCTGTCCAAGTGGGCGGGCCTGGGCCGGCGCTCGCCGCTGGTCGCGGCCGTGTTCGCGGTGTTCCTGCTGGCCTTCGCCGGCATCCCGCTGACCTCCGGTTTCTCGGGGAAGTTCGCCGTGTTCAAGGCGGCGGCGGACGGCGGCGCGGTCCCCCTGGTCATCGTGGGTGTGATCTCCTCGGCGATCGCCGCGTTCTTCTACATCCGGGTGATCGTCCTGATGTTCTTCAGCGAGCCGAAACCGGAGGGCCCGACCGTGGCCGTCCCGTCCCCCCTGACCATGCTGGCCATCGGCATGGGCGTGGCCACGACCCTGGTCCTCGGCATCGCGCCCCAGTACTTCCTGGACCTGGCCGGCCAGGCGGGGGTGTTCGTGCGCTGACGTCCACGTCACACATGCCGCTGCCCGGCATCCCCTTCGGCGGGGTGCCGGGCAGCGGTGTCGTCGTTTGCGGCCTGTTATCGATCCTTCGCGGGCCGCGCCTTGATCATGGTGAGGTCCAGGGCGATCGGGAACGGGACATCCACCTTCATCTCCTCGCGGAAGATCCCCACGCTGGTGTATGCGCCGGTGGCAGGCTCCAGCTCGAAGACATGCACGGCGGCGCGACCCTTTTCGCCCTCAACCCTCCAGTAGTGGGGAATCCCTGCCCGGGCGTACTTCAAGCTCGCAGCACGATGACATCCGGCTCAGGCCGGTTCTGCCGATCGATGTCGATGGTGAACTCGCGGAACACCTCCAGACCGGATGGTGCCAGACACTGCAGCTGCCACTTGAAGAAGTCGACAACTCGCTCGTGAAAGGCGGTCTGCGGACTCACGAAGACCAGGCTCCCGTCGATCAATTCCGTATGCGGAGGAAGATTCGGGAGGCGGTCCAGGTCGTCGGCGCTCCAGCCGCCCTTCGGCGGGATCGGCCAGCTGGACGCGGACGCCTTCGGTGCGACGCTCATCAGTGCTCCCATGGGACGGAGTCTCGCCGGTGCATTCAGACTATCGGCGGGAAACGGGCAGGTGCTCCGCGAACGTGTGAACGACACTCGCGTGCTTGACGTGAGATACATCGGTCGACCTGTGGATAACTCCGGGGCTGTCGGTGTGGACCCCTATCGTTGAGGGAGCGGTCGAGGGACGGCACACGGGGGACCGACGGGGGACAGGACGAGGGGCGTGATGGGCGGTATCAGCGAGATGGCACAGGTGACCGAGGCGCCGGGCGCGGCCGACAGCGAGGCGTTGGCCACGCTGCACCGGGTCTTCGGATACGACGCCTTCCGGGGCGAACAGCAGGCGATCATCGAGCATGTGGTGGCGGGCGGCGACGCCGTCGTGCTCATGCCGACCGGCGGCGGAAAGTCGCTGTGCTACCAGATCCCCGCCCTGGTCAGACCGGGTACGGGCGTGGTGGTCTCCCCGCTGATCGCGCTGATGCAGGACCAGGTCGACGCCCTGCGCGCCCTCGGCGTCCGGGCCGGCTTCATGAACTCCACGCAGGACTTCGACGAGCGGCGCACGGTCGAGGCCGAGTTCCTGGCGGGCGAACTGGACCTGCTGTATCTGGCACCGGAGCGGCTGCGTCTGGACGCCACGCTGGACCTCCTCTCCCGCGGCAAGATCTCCGTCTTCGCGATCGACGAGGCGCACTGCGTCGCCCAGTGGGGCCACGACTTCCGCCCCGACTATCTCGCCCTGTCCCTGCTCGGCGAGCGCTGGCCGGACGTCCCGCGGATCGCCCTCACCGCCACGGCGACCCGCGCCACGCACGAGGAGATCACCCAGCGGCTGAACCTGCCGACGGCCCGGCACTTCGTCGCCAGCTTCGACCGCCCCAACATCCAGTACCGGATCGTGCCCAAGGCCGATCCCAAGAAGCAGCTCCTCGCCTTCCTGCGGGAGGAGCACCCGGGCGACGCCGGCATCGTCTACTGCCTCTCGCGGAACTCGGTCGAGCGCACGGCGGAGTTCCTCACCGCCAACGGCATCCAGGCGGTGCCGTATCACGCGGGCCTGGACGCGGCCACCCGCGCGGCGCACCAGTCCCGGTTCCTGCGCGAGGACGGCCTGGTCGTGGTCGCGACCATCGCCTTCGGCATGGGCATCGACAAGCCCGACGTGCGCTTCGTCGCCCACCTGGACCTGCCCAAGTCGATCGAGGGCTACTACCAGGAGACCGGCCGGGCGGGCCGCGACGGCCTGCCGTCCACGGCGTGGATGGCGTACGGCCTGAACGACGTCATACAGCAGCGCAAGCTGATCCAGTCCGGCGAGGGCGACGAGGCGTTCCGCCGCCGGGCCGCCGCCCACCTCGACGCCATGCTCGCGCTGTGCGAGACCGCCCGGTGCCGCCGCGGCCAGCTGCTCGCCTACTTCGGCCAGGACGCCGACGCCGAGGCGTGCGGCAACTGCGACACCTGTCTCACCCCGCCGGAGACCTGGGACGGCACGGTCGCCGCGCAGAAGGCGCTGTCCACGGTGGTGCGGTTGCAGCGGGAGCGCGGGCAGAAGTTCGGCGCGGTGCAGATCGTGGACATCCTGCTCGGCAAGCGCACCGGCAAGGTGATCCAGTTCGACCACGACCAGCTGTCCGTCTTCGGCATCGGCCAGGACCTCACCGAGGGCGAGTGGCGGGGCGTCATCCGGCAGCTGCTGGCCCAGGGACTCCTCGCGGTCGAGGGGGAGTACGGCACTCTGGTGCTCACCGAGGCGAGCGGCGCGGTGCTGCGCAGGGAGCGGGAGGTGCCGCTGCGCAAGGAGCCCAAGAAGCCGGCCGCCGCCCGGTCCCGGTCCGCCGGGGGTTCGGGTGCCTCCGGCGGCGCCAAGGCCAAGGCCGTCGCGGCCGAGCTGCCCGACGCGCTGCTCCCCGCCTTCGAGGCCCTGCGGGCCTGGCGTGCCGAGCAGGCCCGGGAACAGGGCGTCCCGGCGTACGTCATCTTCCACGACGCCACCCTCCGGGAGATCGTGACCCGCCGTCCCGGCTCGGTGCGGGAGCTGGGCACGGTGAACGGCGTCGGCGAGAAGAAGCTGGCGACGTACGGCGAAGGCGTGCTCAAGGTGCTGGCCTCCCTGGACGGCGCCGCACCGGCCGCCGCCACCGACGCACCGGACCCGGACTGGCCCGGGTGGTCCGACGAGCCGGAGCCGGAGCCCGAGCCGGACTGGACGTAGCCGAGCCGGTACGGCCCGCCCGCCGGGAGCCTCAGGACAGCGCCGTCAGCCCGGGGGCGAAGGTGATCAGCAGCGGCAGCAGCGGTACGAGCGCGGCCACCGTCGTGGTCAGCGCCCGGTGCCGGCGCAGCAGCCGCGGCGGCGGCTCCAGCAGCCGGTCCACGCGCTCGCCCAGCAGCCGGCGGCTGGAGGCGCAGGAGAGCACGCCCCGGTGCTGGTTCAGCTCGATCAGGGCGAGGGCCGTGGTGAGGTGCCCGCAGCGCCGGGAGGCCGTGTCGTCGGCGGCCAGCTCGACCAGGCGGTGCGTCTGGTCGCAGAAGTGGGCGAAGAGCGGGACCCGCGGGAAGCCCGTGGCGAGCGCGGTGGACAGGTGCAGCAGCCAGTCGTGGTGGGCGCGGGCGTGGCCGCGCTCGTGGGTGAGGACGGCGTCCAGCTGGAGGTCGGTGAGGCGGTGCAGCGCCCCCGTGGTGACGACAAGCTGCGGTGGATGCCCCGGCATCCACCAGGCGTCCGGGTACTCGTCCTCCAGCACCAGCATCGGCCCGCGGGGTGCCCGCAGGCCGGGCGGCAGTTCGGGGGCGCGTTCGCGGAGCTGCGCCCGGGCGTGACCCCGGCTGCGGCGGGCCTCGACCAGTTCCCGGCCGAGCATCGCCGTCGTCCAGGCGGCCCCGCAGGCCAGCAGCAGCGTGAGCGCGGTGGCCCACACCGGGGTGGCGGACAGGTCGTAGGCGGCGGTGACGGCGGGCGGCGCCGGGGCGAACACGCGGTCGCGGACGGTGTGGAAGACGGCCGCCGCGCCCAGGACCAGTGCGGTCAGGCAGCACAGCAGGACGGTGGCGACCAGGCACTGCCACACCCACAGGGCGACCACGGGTTCCCGCTCGGGCCAGGACGCCCGGGTCAGCGCGCGCGGTGCCGGTACGGCGGCCGTCAGGGCGACGACGCTCAGCAGGAGCAGGCAGACGGTCATGCCGGGGCTCCGGTTCCTGGTCGGAGAGGTGTGCGGGTGCGGGGTGGTGCGGGGCACGCATCACACGGCCGCGCGGGGTGCGGATGCGTGTTCCTGTCAGTATGGCGAAGAAGGACGGTGCGAGTCAGGTGTCGGTGACGATCCGACCGGACAGGGCTGCGAAAGTCCAGGTGGGTGAGGGGAGTTCGGCGGGGCCGGAGGGAGGGACCCGGCTCGCCCGGCAGGAGGGGGCGGACCCGGTCACGGAACCGCCCGGACCCTTGCGGGCCCGGTCACGGAACCGCCCGGACCCTTGGGGGCCCGGTCACGGAACCGCCCGGACCCTTGGGGGCCCGGTCACGGAACGCCGCGAGCCGCCCGTCGTGCCGTGGTTCAGTCCGCCACGACCCGGCCGGTGACCTCGCCGAGCCCCACCCGCAGGCCGTCCGGGCCGGGTGCCCAGGCCGACAGGGTCACCACGTCCCCGTCCTCCAGGAACGCCCGCTTGCCGTCCGGCAGTTCGAGCGGGTCGCGGCCGTTCCAGGTCAGCTCCAGCAGCGACCCGCGCTGGTTCTCGGCCGGTCCGCTCACCGTGCCCGAGCCGTACAGGTCACCGGTGCGCAGCGAGGCGCCGTTCACCGTCAGGTGGGCGAGCTGCTGGGCGGCGGTCCAGTACATGGTGGAGAACGGCGGTTCGGAGACCACATGGCCGTTGACGGCGACGGAGATGCGGAGGTCGTAGCCGCCGGGTTCCACGCCGGGGTCCGTGTCGTCCAGGTAGGGCAGCAGCGGGTGGGTGCGCTCCGGCGGTGCCACGCGCGCGTGCTCCAGCGCCTCCAGCGGGGTGATCCACGCCGACACCGAGGTCGCGAAGGACTTGCCGAGGAACGGGCCGAGCGGGACGTACTCCCAGGCCTGGACGTCCCGCGCGGACCAGTCGTTGAGCAGGCACAGCCCGAAGACGTGCTCGCGGAAGTCGCCGAGCGCCACCGGACGGCCCTGCCGCGAGGGCACGCCCACGACGAAGCCGACCTCGGCCTCGATGTCGAGGCGGACCGACGGGCCGAAGACGGGCGCCGGGTCGGCCGGGCCCTTGCGCTGCCCGGACGGCCGTACGACGTCCGTGCCGGAGACGACGACCGTGCCGGCGCGGCCGTGGTAACCGATCGGCAGGTGCTTCCAGTTGGGGGTGAGGCTGTCCTCGGCGTCCGGGCGGAAGATCCGGCCGACGTTGCGGGCGTGGTGTTCCGAGGCGTAGAAGTCGACGTAGTCCGCGACCTCGAAGGGCAGGTGCAGGGTCACCTCGGACAGGGGACGGAACAGGGGCTCGACCGTCGGGCGGTGCGCCGGGTCGGTGACCCAGGACGTGACGTCGCGCCGTACCCGGGACCAGGTGGCGCGGCCGGCGGCCAGCAGCGGGTTGAGGGTGGGGGCGGCGAGCAGCGCCTGGTGGGGCGAGCCGGCCGCCGCCGCCGCGGCGCCCGCGTCGAGGACGTGGTTCCCGAGCCGGACGCCGATCCTCCGCTCCGTGCTGCCGGTGGGCGAGAACACGCCATAGGGGAGGTTGTGCGGGCCGAAGGGGTCGCCCTCGGGGACGTCGAAGGGGGGCATGGGTGCTGCCTCACTCTCATCCGTGCCATGCATGGCGAAGCGTTCCATGTGGTCGGGCCACACGTTACGGCCGACACGCGTGTCATGGGCAGTGGTCCCGGTGCCTTGGTGCTTGCCCGAAAGGGTGCTCGCGCGGGCCCACGGCGGTCCGGCGCGCGTGTGTCAGGAAGTCGTCCCCGGGCGGCACTTGGGGGCGCGCGGTACGGCGGGTGCGGGCCACGAGGGAGGGGTCGGCGGGGCCCGGGGTCCGTATTCTCTGGGCATGGCACCCACCCCGGCATATGCCCTCATCGCCACTGACCTGGACGGAACGCTGCTGCGCGGCGACGACACCGTCTCCGACCGGTCGCGCGCCGCGCTCGCGCGGGTGGCGCGGGCCGGGGCCCGGCATCTGGTGGTCACCGGCCGCCCGGCGCCGCGGGTACGGCCCCTGCTCACGCGCCTCGGCTGCACCGGTCTGGCGGTGTGCGGGCAGGGCGCGCAGGTCTACGACGCCGGGGCCGGCCGGCTGCTGTGGTCGGTGCGGCTGGACCGGGAGCTGGCGGAGACCGCGCTCGGCAAGGTCGAGGCGGAGGTGGGGCAGGTGTACGCGGCGGTCGACCAGGACGGCGAGGACGGGCTGACGCTCATCGAGCCCGGCTACCGGATGCCGCACCCGACGCTGCCCGCGGTGCGGGTCGCCCGGCGCGCCGAACTGTGGGCCCGGCCGATCAGCAAGGTGCTGCTGCGGCACGCCGAGCTGTCCGACGACGAGCTGGCGGCCGTGGCGCGCGCGGCGGTGGGCTCGCTGGCGAACGTCACCATGTCGGGGCCGGGCACCGTGGAGCTCCAGCCGAGCGGGGTGACGAAGGCGACCGGGCTGGCGCTGGCCGCCGAGCGGCTGGGGACCGGTGCCGAACGGGCCCTCGCCTTCGGTGACATGCCCAACGACATCCCGATGTTCCGCTGGGCGGCGCGCGGGGTCGCCATGGCCGGCGCGCATCCGGAGCTGAAGGCGGTGGCCGACGAGGTGACGGTGTCGAACGAGGACGACGGCGTCGCCGTCGTCCTCGAAAGACTCTTCCCGGCCGCCTGACCGCGGCGGGGGCCCGGCGGCGGGGCGACCGGGCGGGCGGACGGACCGCGGCGGGCGGCGGGTGCGTCAGTAGGCGCCGAACACGTTGTCGATCGAGCCGTAGCGGGCCGCCGCGTAGTTGCAGGCGGCGGTGATGTTCGCGACCGGGTCGTAGATGTCGAAGGACGTCCCGGCGACGTGGTACGCGTTGAAGGTCGGGTCGATGACCTGGAGCAGGCCCTTGGACGGGATGCCCTTGGCCGCGTTGGAGTCCCAGAGGTTGATGGCCGCGGGGTTGCCGGAGGACTCGCGGACGACGTTGCGGTAGATGCCGTTGTAGGTGCCCGGGATCTTCTTCTCGGCCATGATCGCGAGCGACTCGCGGATCCAGCCGTCGAGGTTGTCCGGGTAGCCGGCGGGGGTGGTGCCCACGGCCGGGGCCGCGGTGGTGGCGGCGAAGGCGCCGGACGCGCCGACGATCGGCAGGGCGAGGGCGGCGGCGCCGGTGCAGGCGGCGGCGAGGGTGCGGATGAGGCGGGTGTTCCCGGTACGGCGGTGCTGAGCGGCAGCAGACATCGAAAGATCCTCTCCGGCGCCTGCGAGGTGAGCTGTCGGGTTCGGGCGGGGAGGTGCCCGGCCGTGCCCGGAAGGAGGCACGGCTTCACCCCGAGCCGTTCCGGCGCGGCGGATGCCGTCCGGCGCGGCGACTTACCTGGGTCCCCCGCTCCTGCCGTACGAATGGGTTCGTGAATGGGTTACGCGGGCGGCGGCAGGATTCGGCGTCCGCCCGACGGCCCGGAACGTATGCGAGAGCACATGTCGGGAACAAGTACCGGATTCATGCAATGCGCTGTTTGACCTTGATCGGCATCGTATGGGGTGCTTGATCCTTTACGGTGGCGCATCCTCAACTCGCCGACGGGGCAAGGGGTGGCGGGGGGAGGGGTTGGTGGCGCGGTACGGCCTGACACGTGACCCAATTCACGAAATAGCAAAATACTTCAAACCAGACATGGGGGGTGTAGCGGCCGAAGGGGGCGAAGTGAAGTGAGGAAGGTGTGGAGAGGTCGCGACACGGTATCCAGATTACCTTTAAGTCAATATATGTCCCTTATTACCGTGTGATCAAAACGATGCCGGTCATGGTCCGATACCACCCGGGCTGGACCGGTGGGCGCTATCGGTGATCGAAACAGGACCGGATACGCTGACTTGAGTGATGGCAGCGACCTATCGACAAACCGTGTAATCGCCAGCAGACACCAGCAGACAGGAGACCCCTCGTGACCGTCGTCGGGCCGTTCGGGCTGAGCGTGCGGGACCAGGCTCTGGAAGCCGATGTCCAGGCCGGATTGGCGGCTGTCGAGGAAGGCTTGCTCGATGCCACCAAGAGCGAGGTCCCGTTCATCACCGAGGCCGCGCAGCACCTCGTGCGGGCCGGCGGGAAACGATTCCGGCCACTGCTCGTGATGCTCGCCGCCCAGTTCGGCGACCCGTACGCGCCGGGGGTCGTGCCGTCGGCCGTGGTCGTGGAGCTGACCCACCTGGCGACGCTGTACCACGACGACGTCATGGACGAGGCGGCCGTGCGGCGCGGGGTGGACAGCGCGAACACCCGCTGGGGCAACTCCGTCGCGGTCCTCACCGGTGACTTCCTCTTCGCCCGTGCCTCCCAGATCCTCGCCGACCTCGGCCCGGAGGCGGTGCGGGTGCAGGCCCTGGCGTTCGAACGGCTGGTCACCGGGCAGATCCTGGAGACCGCGGGTCCCTCGGACGGCCGTGACCCGGTCGAGCACTACCTGGACGTCCTGGCCGGCAAGACCGGCTCCCTGGTGGCGGTGGCCTGCCGGTTCGGCGCGATGATGTCCGGCGCCGGCGAGCGGGTCGTGGACGTGCTCACCCAGTACGGCGAACGGCTCGGGGTCGCCTTCCAGCTGGCGGACGACGTCCTGGACATCGCCTCCGACTCCCACGAGTCCGGCAAGACCCCGGGCACCGACCTGCGCGAGGGCATCCCGACGCTGCCGGTGCTCCGGCTGCGCGAACGGGCCGCCCGGCTCGGCCTGGCCGAGGACATCGCGCTGTGCGAGCTGCTGGACTCCGACCTCGGCGACGACGACCGGCACGCCCGGGCGCTGGCCGCGCTGCGCGCCCACCCCGCGCTGGAGCAGGCCCGCCGGGACACGGTGCGGTACGCGCAGGAGGCACGGGCCGCGCTGGCCCCGCTGCCGGAGTGCGACGCCAAGGCCGTGCTGGTGGAGCTGTGCGACGCGGTGGTCCACCGCGCCGGCTGACCCGGCCCGGCCCGCGCGCCGGCCGCTTCCCGCCCGTCCCGCCGGACCCCGGCGTCCCCCCGCGTCCCCCGGATGGACGCAGCGTCCCCTGCGCCCTGCTCTGCGACCCCTACGGGTCGGAGGAGGACATGGCCGTCGGGTGTCATACCGCAGGCGTAGACGCAGTTGCCTCCGAGGGGTGACGCTTCCGCGCCGCCGATTTGGTCCCATGGAAGCCGCAGAAATCACCACTCCTCACCGATTCGGGTGAGAATGGCGGCTCAGGGTTGACCAGCGTGAGAGCAGCCGCCGCCGACGACGGAGGTAAGGCACACATGGCACCGTACGAATCCGACGACGCAGTGGGCGCCGGGCACCAGGACGCCGCGCGGGACGGGGCCGCGCGCTCCCGCCCGCGCAAGGCCGCCCGGTATGCCGTTCCCGTCGCGGTGGTGGGGGTGGCGGCGGCCACGATCGGGCTCGTCCCGGCGCTCGCCGACTCCGGCGACCCCGACCTGCCGAAGATCACCGCACAGCAGCTCATCGAGAAGATGGCCAGGTCGGACGTGCAGCAGCTGTCCGGCACCGTGAAGATCTCCACCGACCTCGGCCTGCCCGACCTCGGCGGCCTGGAGGACGGCCTGCTCTCCGGCGCGGGACAGGGCGGCTCCGGCAAGGGCGACGGCTCCTCCGCCGACCCCCGGTCCCGGCTCACCGAGCTGGTGTCCGGGACGCACACCCTGCGGGTCGCCGCCGACGGCCCGGACCGGCAGAAGGTGTCGCTGCTGGAGCGCGGCGCAGAGTACAGCCTCATCCACGACGGCAAGGACGTCTGGGGCTACGACAGCAAGAGCAACGAGGTCTACCACTCCACCGCGGCCGACTCCGGCAAGGAGCGCCGGGACGGGCCGCCGGCCACGCCCGGGGACTTCGCCGACGAGGCGCTGAAGGCGGTGGACGACACCACGTCCGTCACCGTCGACGGCACCGCGCAGGTCGCCGGCCGCGACGCCTACAAGCTGCTGATCCGGCCCCGGCAGTCCGGTACCACGGTCGGCGCGATCAGCATCGCCGTGGACGCGAAGACCTGGCTGCCGCTGAAGTTCACGCTGACGCCGAGGAGCGGCGGGGCGGCCGTGGTCGACGCGGGCTTCACCCAGGTCTCGTTCGGCCGACCGGCCGCCTCCACCTTCGACTTCGTCCCGCCGAAGGGCGCGAAGGTCACCGAGGAGAAGGACACGGCGACCGGGCGACCGGCCCCGAAGCACGGCGATGACCTCGCCGGGGGCCTGCGCGGCGGGGAGCTGGATGTCCTCGGCGAGGGCTGGACGTCCGTCGCCACCGCCGACACCGGCGTCAAGGGCGGCCTGCCGTCCGCTTCCGGGGAAGGTGACCTCGGCGGCTTCCTCGGCTCGCTCGGCGACCCGGTCTCCGGGAAGTTCGGCAAGGGCACCGTCTTCTCCACCCGCCTGGTCAACGCCCTGATCACCGACGACGGCAAGGTGTACGCCGGCCTGGTGACGAAGGAGACGCTGGTGAAGGCGGCCGACGCGGGGAAGTGACCCCACGGGGCCGACGAGACGAGGGGAAGCCGATGGACGAGCCGCCCGCCGCGGACCGTGCCGCGCCGCGCACGCCCGCGCACGCTCCGGAGCGCGTGGCCGTGCCCGAGCCGGACCGCGCACCCGCGGGTGAGCCGTGGGACGGGTCCCCGGCGCCTGCGCCGGAGCGGGGCACCCCGGCGGACGGGCGCGGCGGTGGCGTGCCGGACGGCGATCCGGCGAGCGTGATCGACACGCGCGGGCTCACCAAGCGGTACCGCGGCGGGCAGCTCGCCGTGGACGGTCTCGACCTGACCGTCCCGGCGGGCAGCGTCTTCGGCTTCCTCGGCCCGAACGGCTCCGGCAAGACCACCACCATCCGCATGCTGATGGGCCTGATCGAGCCGACCGCGGGCTCGGTCCGGCTGCTCGGCCGCCCCATGCCCCGGGCGGCCCGTACGGTCCTTCCGCAGGTCGGGGCCCTCATCGAGGGCCCCGCTCTGTACGGCTTCCTGTCCGGCCGGGACAACCTGGTGCGCTACGACTCCGCCGACCCCACCGCCGACCCGCGCACCCGGCACGCGCGCGTGGCCGCCGCGCTGGACCGGGTCGGCCTGACGGCCGCCGCCGGCAAGAAGGCGAAGGCGTACTCGCTCGGCATGAAGCAGCGCCTGGGTCTGGCCGCCGCGCTGCTCCAGCCGCGCCGGCTGCTGGTGCTGGACGAGCCCACCAACGGTCTCGACCCGCAGGGGATGCGCGAGATCCGCGCCCTGGTCAGGGAACTGGCCGCCGACGGTACGACCGTTTTCCTCTCCTCCCACCTGCTGGACGAGATCGAGCAGGTGTGCACCCACGCGGCGGTCATGGCGCGGGGCCGGCTCGTCATCCAGGGCGCGGTGGCCGATCTGGCGGCCGGGGCGCGCGGCCGGCTGGTCGTGACCACCCCGGACCCGGCCGAGGCGGCCCGGGTGCTGAAGGAACTGGGAGTCGGGGACGTGACCGCCGACGGCGACCGGGTCACCGGCGAGCCGCCCGGCCGGGATCTCGCCGAGGTGACCGCGGCCCTGGTCACCGCGGGTGTCCGGGTCCGCGGCCTGACCGTCGAACGCGCCTCGCTGGAGGACGCGTTCGTGGCGCTGACCGGGGAGGGCTTCGATGTCGCCGGCTGACCGTCCGGCCGCGGCCGTCACCGTCCGCCGGCCCAACCCGCTGTGGGCCCTCGGGCTGCTGCGCAGCGAGCTGGTCACCACCGTCCGGCGGTGGCGCACCCTGGCCCTGCTCGGGGTGCTGGCCGCGGTGCCGGTGCTGGTCGGGCTCGCGGTGCGGATCGAGACGCGGGGCGGCGGGCAGGCGGGCGGCGGGAGCGGCGAGGGCCCGGCCTTCATCGCGCAGATCACCAACAACGGCCTGTTCCTCGTGTTCACCGCGCTGGCCGCGACCCTGCCGTTCTTCCTGCCGATGGCGGTCGGCGTCGTGGCCGGTGACGCGATCGCCGGGGAGGCGGGCGCGGGCACCCTGCGCTACCTGCTGGTGGCCCCGGCCGGCCGCACCCGGCTGCTGTTCACGAAGTACGCGACCGTGCTGGCCTTCTGCCTGCTGGCCACCCTGGTCGTCGCGGTCTCGGCACTGGCCGTCGGCGCGCTGCTGTTCCCGCTCGGCGAGCTGACGACGATCTCCGGCACCCGGATCGGCCTCGGCGAGGGGCTGGCCCGCGCGCTGCTGATCGCCCTGGTCGTCGCGGCCTCCCTGGTGGGAGTGGCGGCCCTCGGCCTGTTCGTGTCGACCCTCACCAACAGCGGTATCGCGGCGATGGCGACCACGGTCGGCCTCCTCATCACCGTGCAGATCGTGGACCAGATACCCCAGTTGCACGCGGTGCAGCCGTACCTCTTCCCGCACTACTGGCTGTCGTTCGCCGATCTGATGCGCGACCCCGTGTACTGGGACGACGTGCTGCGCAACCTCGGCCTCCAGGCGCTGTACGCGACCGTGTTCGGCTCGGCGGCCTGGGCACGGTTCACGGCGAAGGACATCAGCGCCTGAGGCCGGAGGCCGGCATGCGGGACTCAGGCGGCGCCGGAGGTCTCGTGCGGGTAGCGCGCGAGGGGCGCCTCCTGGGCGAAGAAGGTCTTGGCGCGCGCGAGGGCGCCGGTGTCGTTCAGTACGTCGCCGGGCTTGCTGCCGTTGCCCAGCAGCACCCCGCCGAACCGCATCCCCATGTACGCGGCCGAGTTGCGCAGGGTGCCCGCGTACGGATCGGCCACGGACGGCTCCTCGTCCGCGAGCGCGGCGATGCCCCAGAGGGTGCGGCCGGCCAGCCTCGCCTTGAAGTCGAGGCCCGGGGTGCGCAGCCAGCCGGCCCAGTGGTCCAGGTAGCGCTTGGTCTGGGCGGAGACCGAGTACCAGTACACCGGCGAGGCGATCACGATGTCCGTGGCCGCGAGCGTGGCGTCCAGCAGCAGTCCGGCCGGGGTGTCCGACGCCGGCCGCACGTGGTCGCTGTCGTGCCGCAGGTCCTCGAAGTCGGGCAGCGGCTGCTCGGTGAGGTCGATCCAGTGCTGTTCGACGTCGGCGGGGAGCTGTTCGGCGGCCCGGCGGGCCAGCAGCTCGGTGTTGCCCTCGGCGCGGGCACTGCCCAGGACGAAGAGAAAGCGGCGGCTCATGAGGTCCCCCATGTGCGTCAGGTCGTACCAATGAACAAGGCGTATGCATTTTATGCATACGCATCTAAATAGTGCCAGGGGCTTTTCGCGCCAGGGGCGGCTGGTGCGAGGCTGTGACGTCGCGGTGACCCGGCGGCCGTGGGGAACCGACACACTGGTGGTCAGGATGTGCGGGACCGGATCGCGACGCCGGGGGAGTGGAGGGACACCGATGGCTGGACTCAGCTTCGAGAAGAAGCGGGCGCCGCGGACCGTGGGGTATCCGGCGGCGGTGCCCGTCCGGGTGTACGGCGAGGAGAGCGCCTCGGTGGACGGGGTGCCGGTCGTCGCGGCGCCGGGCGAGGGGATCCAGCAGGCCGTCCTGAACCGCCTGCAGAGCCTGGCCATCAGCGTCGGCGCGCCCGTGCACGCCACCGTCCACGACGACCTCGCGGGCTGTGTCGTCCCCCTGGAGGTCTCGGCCGACGGCTCCAGCCGGGTGACCGGCGAACCGGTCCGGCTGACCGGAGAAACGGTACGGCCGCCCGGTGGAACGGTCTCTCCGGCGGGTGGAACGGTCCGTCCGACCGTGCCGGGGACCCCGGGTCCGGGCGTCGCGGAGACCGTGCCGGGCACCTCGTCAACGCCGCCGGCCCCGGATACGCCCTCGCACTCGGGCGCGGGTAGGGCCTCGGGCGCGGTCCCGGCTCCGGGTCTGGGCCTGCCCTTCGACGAGCCCGCCCCCGCGCAGACCCCGGCCCGTGGGTTCGACGCGGTCGCCGAGGAGGTGCTCGGGGACGGGCCGCTGACCGAGACCGCCGAGGGCGCGGAGCTGCTCGCCGAGCCGATGAGCCGGATCAACGAGGCCGTGCGGGCGGGCCGTGTCGACGCGGCGGCGGAGCTGGCCGAACGGACGCTCGCCGAGGCCTCCGCCGTGTTCGGCCCGCGCCACGCCGAGGTGCTGCACGTGCGCGAACTGTCCGCCTACATCGCCTACCTGGCCGACGACCCGGTGCGCGCCTGCCGGCTGTCGCTGGAGCTGGCCCGGCTGCGCCACCAGAACCGCGACGGCGAGGCCGCCTACGGCAACGTCCAGAGCGCGGCGACCGCCTGGCGTGCGGTGCGCGATCCCGAGGAGGGCCTGCGGCTGGGCCGCGACCTCATCGACCTGTGGACGGACCTCTGCGCCGAACCGGGTCCCGCGGCGGACGATCCCCGCCCGCTGGAGGCCGCCCGCAACCGCATGGTCCGGCTCAGCGACCGCGCGGCCAAGGCGGCCCGCTCCTGACCGCGCCGCCTGTGCACCCGCCGCCGTCCGCACGTACAGCGGATGCCGACGTCAGGGTCGTACGGGTCACAAGGGCGCCGTAGGGGTTGTACGGGCGCCGTAGGGGGCGTACGGGTGCCGTACGACCCGTAGGGCGCGGATGGCCGTCCGGCGCGGCTCGGTCCGCTCAGGCGTCGGCGGGCGTCGCCGTGGGGGACTCGGTGGTGCGGGGCGTCGGTTCTGGCAGCCGGCGCGGGCGTCGGGAGAAGCGCAGCGCGTCGCCCGTGAGCAGCACCAGCGCCAGCCAGACCAGCGCGAACCCGGCCCACCGCTCGGCCGGCATGGCCTCGTGGAAGTAGAGGATGCCGAGCAGGAACTGGAAGACCGGGGCCAGGTACTGGAGCAGGCCCAGCGTGGACAGGGGCACCCGGATCGCCGCCGCGCCGAAGCAGACCAGCGGCAGGGCGGTGACGAGGCCGGTGGAGGCGAGCAGGGCGGAGTGCCCGGCGCCCTCGGTCGCGAACGTGGCGTCGCCGTGCGCGGCCAGCCAGACCAGGTAGCCCAGCGCGGGCAGGAACTGGATCGCGGTCTCGGCGGCCAGCGACTCCACCCCGCCGAGGTCGACCTTCTTCTTCACCAGGCCGTAGGTGGCGAAGGAGAAGGCGAGGCAGAGGGAGATCCACGGTGGACGGCCGTAGCCGACGGTGAGGACGACGACGGCGGCGAGGCCGACCGCGACCGCGGCCCACTGCACGGGCCGCAGCCGTTCCTTGAGGATCAGCACGCCCATCGCGATGGTGACCAGCGGGTTGATGAAGTAGCCGAGCGAGGCTTCCACGACATGGCCCGCGTTGACCGCCCAGATGTACACGCCCCAGTTGACGGTGATCACGGCGGCGGCCACGGCGACCAGGCCCAGCCGCCGGGGCTGCCGCAGCAGCTCCCCGGCCCAGGCCCAGCGGCGCACGAGGAGCAGCGCGACGGCGACCACCACCAGGGACCACACCATGCGGTGGGCCAGGATCTCCATGGCCCCGGCCGGTTTCAGCAGGGGCCAGAAGAGGGGCACCAGGCCCCACATCCCGTAGGCGGCGAAACCGTTCAGCAGGCCTATGCGGTGCTCACCCTCGGTTTTCCCGGCCACCGGCACCTCCCTCGCGCTCGCGCGCCCGGTGCGGACGCGCGAGGACGAAGGTAGCGCCGGACGCCCTCCGATGTCATGTTCGTTTCGTCATACGGTCATGACAGGGGAGGGTGGGGCGGATGAGCCGGGCCTCCGGCCGGGTCAGCCCTTCAGCGCGGCCGTGACGGCCTGGGCCAGCGGGGTGGTGGGACGGCCGATCAGCCGGGACAGGTCGCCGGAGGAGACGACCAGCTCGCCCTCGGCGATCGAGGCGTCCACGGCGGCGAGGATCCCGGCCACCGGCGCCGGCAGCCCGGCGCCGACCAGGATGTCGGTGAGGGCCTCCACCGAGACCTGCTGGTAGGCGATCTCCCGGCCGGTCTGCCGGCTCAGTTCGGCCGCGTACTCGGCGAAGCTCCACGCCTCGTCGCCGCCCAGCTCGTACGTGGTGTTCTCGTGGCCCTCGCCGGTCAGCACCGCGACCGCGGCGCCGGCGTAGTCGGCGCGGGCGGCCGAGGAGACCCGGCCGTCACCGGCGGCCTGCACGACCGCGCCGTGCTCCAGCACCGGGGCCAGGTGCTCGGTGTAGTTCTCGTGGTACCAGCCGTTGCGCAGCAGGCTGTAGGGCAGGCCGGAGGCGAGCAGCACCCGCTCGGTCGCCCGGTGGTCGTCCGCCAGCGCGGCCGTCAGGGTGCCGGGGGCGCTGGTGTACGCGAACAGCGCCACGCCGGCCGCCTTCGCCGCGTCGATGACGGCCGTGTGCTGGCGCACCCGGTCCTTGTGGACCTCGTTGCCGGAGATCAGCAGGACCTTGTCGCCGGCCGCGAACACGCCGTCCAGGGTCTCGGGGGCGTTGTAGTCGGCGACGGCCAGCCGCACGCCCCGGGCGGCCAGACCGGCGGCCTTCGCCGCGTCCCGGACGACGGCGGTGATCCCCTCCGCCGGGACCTTCTCCAGCAACTGCTCCACGACATGACGGCCGAGGTGTCCGGTGGCTCCGGTGACGACGATGCTCATGGTTCTGCGCCTCCTGGGGGGAACGATGTCCTGATGACACTCACCGTAAGTCAGGCGCTGTGGATGGGAAAGTACCCACTTTGAAGTAAGGTACTGGCATGACGGTAAGCAAGAGCGGGGCGGATGCCGAGGCGCTGTGCCCGCACCGCCTCGTCCTGGAGCACGTCACCAGCCGCTGGGGCGTCCTCGTCCTGATCGAGCTGCTGGAGCGGCCGCACCGGTTCAGCGCGCTGCGCCGGGCGGTCGGCGACGCGGGCGGCCGGCCCGTCAGCGAGAAGATGCTCGCCCAGACCCTCCAGACCCTGGAGCGGGACGGCCTGGTGCACCGGGACGCCAAGCCGGTCATCCCGCCCCGTGTCGACTACTCGCTCACCGGCCTCGGTCGCGAGGCGGCGGAGCAGGTGCGCGCCCTCGCCGGCTGGACGCGCGACCGCATGGACCGGGTCGAGGCGGCCCGCCGGGCATACGACGAGGCCCGGGACGCGCGGTCCCGGGCCTCCTGAGCCGGCCGGAAGGCCGGCAGAGGTCAGCCGACGACGGTCCAGGTGTCCCCGCCGGCCAGCAGCGCGGCGAGGTCGCCCTTCCCGCGCTGTTCCACGGCGGTGTCGAGCTGGTCGGCCATCAGGGTGTCGTAGACCGGCCGTTCGACCGAGCGGAACACGCCGACGGGGGTGTGGTGCAGGGTGTCCGGGTCGGCCAGCCGGGACAGGGCGAAGGCGGTGGTCGGGGACGCGGCATGGGCGTCGTGGACCAGGATGTCCGCCTCGTTCTCCGGGGTCACCGTCACCACGCTCAGGTCGCCGGTGGCCCGGTCGCGCACGACGCCGCGGGCGCCGTCGGCACCGAAGCGGATCTGCTGCCCGTGCTCCAGCCGGATCAGCGCCTCCTCGGCCCGCTGCTTGTCCTTGAGGGCGTCGAAGGCGCCGTCGTTGAAGATGTTGCAGTTCTGGTAGATCTCGACGAGGGCCGTGCCGGGGTGGGCCGCGGCCTGGCGCA